>NZ_JFAG01000003.1:0-179919 GCF_006408915.1 Bifidobacterium sp. UTCIF-1 | reverse complement strand
AAAATTCATATCTCGTTGGGTTCCTGGGGCGCTGCGCGGGACATGCTTGAGGCATGGAATCGCGTGGAATCGCATGATTGACTGCAGATAACTGGCTTATGGACGGTGAAACCGCGCGGTCGTTACATGCCAACATTGGAAAAGCTGCTTTATGAGAATGGCCGACGCCGCGAAATCGCGAACGTCGGCCATTGCCTCAACGCATCATCAGAACGATCACTGCGATGACTGCAGTCATTGCAGTGATTGCAGTCATCGCGACCGTCAACGGCGGGTCATCTCCGCTTCGATCTCCTCCAGCGACTTGCCCTTGGTCTCCGGCACGAACCGCATGACGAACGGGATGGACAGCAGCGAGAACACGCCGAAGATGGCGAATGGGCCACCCACGTTGTTGCCGAATGCGGCAAGCAGCATGAGGAAGAACTGGGAGACGACGAAGTTGCCCAGCCAGTTGGCCGCCGAGCCGAAGGAGGAGCCGATGCCACGCACGGACAGCGGGAAGATCTCGCCGATGAGCACCCATGCGATCGGACCCCACGAGATGGCGAAACCGAGGATGTAAAAGGCGATGAGGATCATGGTCGGAATGGCGAGCACGGCCACGTCGCCCACGAAGTTCATCACGGCGAGAATGGCGAGCGAAACGGTCATCACCACGGAGCCGAAGATCAGCATCGTCTTGCGCGGGAACTTGTCCATGATCAGCGTGGCCACGATGGTAGAGACGAAGTTCACCACGCCGATGCCCACGGATACCCAGATCGCATCGTTTTCAGGGAAGCCGAAGCCCTTGATGAACACCTGCGGCAGGAAATAGATGACCGAGTTGATGCCCACGAGCTGCTGGAAGAGCATGATGCCCACGGCTGCCACCAACGCCGGACGCGCGATACGGAACAGTTCGCGCACGCCGCCCTTGGTGTCCTGCGCGGCCACGGCCTTGATTTCGTCAAGCTCGAGCTGCACCTGCGTCTGGTCGACGTCCTTGCGGATGAGGGTGAGCACCTTGAACGCGTTGCGCTCGTCGCCCTTGTTCACCAGGTAGCGCGGGGACTCCGGCAGCAGGATGCCGCCGATCAGCAGCAGAGCCGCCGGCACCAGTGCGGAGCCGAGCATCCAGCGCCAATCGCGCACGCCGAGCAGGTTGTGGCCGAGGAAACCGAGGTTGGAGGCGTAGGCGAGCAGGATGCCGAAGGTGATCATGAGCTGGAACAGCGTGGACAGTGAACCGCGGTGCTCCTTCGGCGCGAGTTCGGCGAGGTAGGCCGGTGTCAGTGCGGACGCCGCGCCGACGGCGAGGCCGAGGATGATGCGCGCGGCGACCATCATCAGGAAGCCGGTGGCCGAGGCGCACATGCCCGAACCGATCAGGAACAGGATGGCGGACACGATGAGCAGCTTCTTGCGGCCGAACCGGTCGGACAGTGCGCCGATGGACAGTGCGCCGGCGCACGAGCCGATCAGTACGGATGAAGTGATGAAACCGGTCTGGGAGACGCTCAGTGCGAAGTCGGATTCGATGAGCGGGGAGGCACCGGAGATGATGCCGGTATCGAAGCCGAACAGCATGCCGCCCAGCGCGCCGAACGTGAAGATGAACGAGCTGTTGAGCGGGAATCGAGACAAGAAGCCGCGGGATTCCATGGCCTCTATCGCTTCGATTGCGTTCGCCGCCTCGCTTGCCGCTTTGCTCGCCACGGCGTTGGTCGCGTCTGCCGTGGTCTGGGTCGATGTGGGTGATGATGCTGCCGTCGTCATTGTCCTGTTCCTTTCATCGTCATTGACAGTGCTTGCGTCCGCGGCTGCGCGTCATGTCGCGCCGTGCCGTGCGTCTGCGGCGTTGTGTGCTGCGAGCAGGAGCACATCATCGATGTACTTGGACAACAAAAAAGACCTGGAACAATGTGGAACTGGTATATCGCCATGGACAATAGCCCATAGGATATGCAAATTCCACATCGCTCCAGGTCTTGCCTCGTTTCCAAGTAACAACCCTGCTACGCAACGTGTGAAACATAGAATACGACGTTTTCGACCGCGACACTCCGAAGCGCGATACTGTGATGGCGTATGCGAGACAATGACGACAACCATGAGAGGAGTGGCTGTGGGAAATACTTCGATGGCGATGCGGATAGTCGAAGCCCTCGGCGGTCCAGACAATATCCGTGAGGTCACGCATTGCGCCACACGCCTGCGCATCGCGCTCGCAGACGAGCGGAAGGCCGACTTCGCCCGCGTTGAGGCCATCGATGGGGTGCTGGGCGCGTTCTCCCGTCCCGGCGGACGTTGCCAGATCGTCATCGGTGGCGCCGTGGCATCGGTGTATGAGGCGGTCGTGGCGGTACTGGCCTCGGCAGGCACCCCGGCGACAGACACTTCGGCTCCTGGCACCACGGTGACCGATACGCCGGCGCATCGCCATTGGCCGAAGTCCGCGCGCGCATGGGCGGGTGCTGTGTTCGATTACGTATCCGACGCATTCCGCCCGTTGCTTGGGGTGTTGCTCGGCGCATCGATGGTCATCGCCCTGGCCAATGTAATGGTGGCGTTCGGCGGTATGCCGGCCAGTGGCGCCGCACAGGAATGGAATCTGCTGAAGACGATATGGGAGGGCATGTTCATGCTGCTTCCGGTGATGATCGCCTACAACGCCTCCCGCAAGCTCAATGTCGACCCGTGGCTTGGCGGCGCGATCATGGCTGCCTTGATGGCGCCGCGCCTCGCCGGAATCACTGGCGGGGTCACCGCGTTCGGCGTGGTCCTCCCGATCCGCGATTATGGCGGGAACATCATCGTGCCGTTGCTGATGGCAGTCGCGCTCGCAATGGTATATCACGGGCTTTCACGGGTGATTGCCGGCAGCGTGCAGCTGGTGTTCGTGCCGTTCCTTTCGCTGGTGTCCGTCTATCTGCTCACGGTGCTGCTCATCGGTCCTTTCGGTGTGTGGATCGGCGATGTGTTGAGCGCGGGCACGGCTTGGTTGGACGCGCATGTGCCGTTCCTGTTCGCGTTGCTTATCCCGATGCTGTACCCGTTTTTGGTGCCGTTGGGCCTGCATTGGCCACTGAACGCCCTGATGCTCGTGAATATTCAGACACTGGGATATGACTTCGTGCAAGGCCCGATGGGCGTATGGAACTTCGCGTGCTTCGGAGCGACGGCGGGCGTGTTGGCGCTCGCCGTCCGCGACCGGGATTCGGCCATGCGCCAGACTGCGCTGAGCGCTTTGCTGGCGGGATTGCTGGGCGGTGTCTCGGAACTCAGCCTGTACGGTATTCATCTGCAGCATCGCCGCATCTATCGGTGGCTGCTTGCCGGGTGCGCGGCCGGAGGCGTGTCCAGTGCGGTGCTGGGCAGCCTGTTCCCCTCCGTGCTGCCGGACGGCCAAACCGTGCACGGGGTGACGACCACTGCCTTCGCCTTCTCATCGCTATTGACGATTCCCGTGTTCGACCGGGCATGGGTATATGCGTCGTCCATCGCGGTCGCGTTCGTGGTGGCGATGACGCTGGTGGTCGTATTCGATTACCGCACCCCGCAGGATGCCGGGCCCTCCGCGAAGCCGGGACGGTCAGCCGATGGCGTCGTGCATGATGCGCCGTCGCCGGATGGCCCGATACCAGGCGAGGGGCCAAGCGGTGCTGTGCCGGCTGATATGGATACGGGAACATCCGGGATGCAGTCCTCCCATGCCGTACTCGCGCCGGTGAGCGGCACACTGGTCGGTCTGGATACCATTGGCGACCCGGTATTCGCCTCCAAGGCGTTGGGCGAAGGCATCGGTGTGATGCCGAGTGAGCGCGACGGCATGATGACGGTATGCGCGCCCGTTGCCGGTATGCTGAAAACCGTGTCCAGAACGGGGCATGCATTCGGCATCAAAACCGATGACAACGTCGAGGTGTTGGTGCACGTCGGTTTGGACACGGCCGATATGGATGGTGAAAGCTTCGTGCTGCAGGTAGGCAAAGGCGACGCAGTGCAGGAGGGTGAGCCGGTGATGCAGGTCGATCGCCATGCGGTTGCCGAGTCCGGCCGCAGCATGGTGGTTGTCGTGACCGTGGTGAACAGCGCTGCGATGACGTCGGTCACGCCATTGCTGACCGTCCCCGCGAACGGGACGCCACTCGGCAGGGGAAACCTGAGCCAAGGGGAATCCGACATGTCGGAGCGTCAGACGAGAACCGTGCGGGTCGGTGACCCTATCATCGATGTAGAGCGGTGACCAACGGTGCCGGAGAAAGCGATGCAGACGGTGAAAGGAGGATGCCATGGAGATACTGAGGGTCTTCAACAACAACGTCGTGTTGGCCAAAGACGGCAACGGCGGAGAAGTGATTCTCACGGGCCGTGGCTTGGGATTCCAGGCCAGACCGGGCCAATCGGTGGATGAATCGAAGATCGTGCGGACCTTCGTGCCGTCGGACGGCCGGGACCCGGACCATCTCGCGCAGATGCTGGCGGGCATCGCTCCGGAAACCATTCGCCTGGTGGTCGACGCCATGAAGGAGACCGGCCTGGACGAGCATCAGAGCGCAAGCGCCACACTGGTGTTGGCGCTCTCCGACCATATCGCCGGCGCGGTTGAACGGCGACGGCGTGGCATCGATGTGGCCTACCCGCTGATTGGTGAGGTGCGCAACCTCTATCCGCGTGAGTATGAGCAGGGGCGGTCGCTGCTCGCCGCAATCAACTCTCGGCTTGACGCACCTTTGCCAGATGGCGAGGCGACCTCGCTGGCCATGCATCTGGTGAATGCCGGGTTCGCCACCGGCGACCTGACCTACACCTATACGATGACCGGCGTCATTCAGCAAATGCTGGACATCATCGAGAAGACGTACGGGCTGGTGTTGGATCGTGAGTCGGTGAACGTGGGTCGATTCATTACCCATCTGCGCTACCTGTTCATCCGAGTGCACCAGCACCGTCAGCTGGATGGCGAGCCGGCGCCCATCATCGAGGCGATCCGTGCCGCCTACCCCAAGGCCATACGTTGCGCGAGCACCATCCGATCCTTGCTGGAGCTGCGGCTCGACGCGGATATCAGCGAGGACGAAGTCGCCTATCTGGCGATGCACGTAGCCCGAGTCACCGCCGACGCAGAGCGGGCCGTCGCCGTGCCGGATGACGGGAGCCATGCCGGCGGCAGACAAGCCGAGGGCAGCATGGCCGATTACAGACAGCCCGATCGCAAGCAGAATAATCCCAGGCAGGAGGCGCGATGATCACCCGAACGGTAACGGTAGGCAGTGCCATGGGACTGCATGCGCGCCCGGCTGCCATGTTCGCCACTGCCGTGGAACAGACCGGGCTCGACGTGGTGCTACGGCATGGCGGCGAGGAAGCGGATGCCTCCAGCGCCTTGGATATCATGGCGCTCGGCATCGCCGGAGGAGAGACGGTGACCATCGGCGTCGATGAGGGGGAAACCGGTGCGAGCGGAGCGGGTGCCGCAGATGCCACAAATGCTGCAGATGCCACTGCCGAGGACATCGAAGCGAAACTGGACGAGCTCGCCGCGCTGCTCGCCCGCGATTTCGATGCGGCTGATGGAGTCTGATGGGAGTCTTCTGATGTCGGGCGCACAGATGAATGGTGACGAACGTCGTGTATTGCGGGGCATCGGGGTTTCCTCCGGTGTGGCCAGCGGCCGCGTGCGACTGATGCATGAGCCGCCGGGCGTTGACGAGGGGGAGCCGGCATGCGCGGATCCACAGTTGGACATGATACGTGTACGTGCGGCGATGGCTGCCGTCGCGTCCTCGCTGAGGGAACGGTCCCTTCAAGCGGCTGATGACACGACCCGTGCCATGCTCGCGGCCAACGCACGATTGGCGGAGGATCGCGGCTTGGATAAAGCCATCATGAAGCACCTGTCGGCCGGCGATGGCGTGACTCATGCCGTGGCCAACGCCGTGGGCGAATACATCGAGCGTTTCGGCAAGGCCGGCGGCATGATGGCCGAACGAATCACCGATCTCGACGATATCCGCAGTCGCCTCATCGCCGAGTTGCGGGAATTGCCGAGCGCAGGGCCCCAGTGCGATGCCGTGAGCGATGCCATATGCGACATCCCGGTGATTCTCGTCGCCCGAGACCTGTCACCCGCCGATGCCGCCGCATTGGACCCCGCTGCAGTACGCGGACTGGTGCTGGAAGAGGGAGGAGCGACCGGCCATACCGCCATTCTGGCCGCCGAACGCGGCATCCCGGCCGTGGTGGGGGTGCATGGCGTGATGGAAGCGGCAGACGATGATACCCGGATTGTCCTAAACGGTGGCACCGGAGAGGTGATCATCAATCCCGATGCCGCCGACCTCTATCGTGCCGCCGGACGCGCCGCCCGGCGGAAGGCGTTGCTCCACGACAGTGCGTCCGGTGCCGCTGACGGTACTGCAGCCGGCGCTGCCGCTGGTGACGCCTTCGCCATGACCGCTGATGGATGTCGGATACTGCTGAATGCCAACGTCGGCACTCCGGCCGAAGCGGAGGAAGCAGCCCGGGCCGGCGTAGATGGCATCGGCTTGCTGCGTAGTGAATTCCTGTTCCTGAACCGTTCGCAGGCGCCGACGGAGGCGGAGCAGACCGAAGCGTATACCCGGGCAGTCCAAGCGTTCGACGGCCGCCCGGTGGTGGTTCGCACATTCGACGCCGGTGCCGACAAACCGCTTGCCTTCGCGCGAATCGGCGGTAACGAAACGCCGGCCGTGACCAACCCGGCGCTTGGTGTGCGGGGCATACGCTTGGGCATACGGCGCGAGGATCTTCTCGATACGCAGCTTGTGGCGCTCGCCGATGCATATCGGGCCTCGGGGCACAGTATTTCGGGGCACAGTCTGAAGGTGATGGCCCCGATGGTCACGACCGTGCAGGAGACGAAATGGTTCGTGGACAAAGCGCATGATGCTGGCCTGCCGTATGCCGGCATCATGATCGAAACGCCGGCCGCTGCCGTACAGGCCGCGTCATTGCTCGCCGTGGCGGATTTCGCGTCGATTGGCACCAATGATCTGGCGCAATACACGATGGCGGCTGACCGGCTTGACAGCAGCCTGTCCAGCCTGCTCGACCCATGGCAGCCCGCCCTGCTGCGCATGATGCGGATAGCCGTCGAGGGCGGTCTGGCAGCCGGAAAACCGATTAGCGTGTGCGGCGAAGCT
This sequence comes from Bifidobacterium sp. UTCIF-1, assembly GCF_006408915.1. Classification (NCBI taxonomy): domain Bacteria; kingdom Bacillati; phylum Actinomycetota; class Actinomycetes; order Bifidobacteriales; family Bifidobacteriaceae; genus Bifidobacterium; species Bifidobacterium sp. UTCIF-1. Next base: position 172,750 of record NZ_JFAG01000003.1, on the reverse strand, counting down.
GCGGGCGATCCTCTGCTGGCATTGGTGTTTGTGGGCTTAGGCATACGGTCGCTGTCGATGGCATGGCGGAAGACGGTCGCTGTACGGTCCGCGTTGCGGTTGCACAGTCTGGCTGATTGCAAGCGTATGGCACAAGCCGCGCTCGACGCGCGTTCGGCGGTGGAAGCCCGTCAATCCGCGTTGGCGCTCGCCGACGTCAGGCTGCGTGATGTGCTGTGATTTCGACGGTTTAACCGCGGAAGGTGCAAGTGGAGCACTCGTGGGACGCTGACATGGGGGTTCAGCGAATTGGCTCGAGCAGCGCGGTGGTTTCGGCGAAATCGGCCGTGGCGTTCGCCGCCGCCACTTGCGCGGTCTTCTCCAGAGAGGAGAGCGTCGATGCCGGCACGCGGACAATAAGCGCGCGACGGTCCACCGAGAAGCGGATGTGGCGCGTCTCCGGCAACATATCGCCGTCCACCTGCGCCTTAGCCGGCTTCTCCAGCGTGATTTCGGCGGCGGTGCCCTGAATCTGCTCCACGGTCGAGTTCGTGGACAGCGGGTTCTGCTCGGGCTTGCCGGTCAGCGTCTGATGCACCACGTCGCCGAACAGATTCGCCCAGCCCAGGATGCCGCCGGTGGTGTCGATGACCTCGAAATCGAGGATGCCGTCGTCATATGAGGCGGCCGGCATCAGAGAGAATACCGGAATCTGGCCGCAATTGCCGGCCATGATTGTACGGAAGTCGAGATTGCGGATGGAGTGCGAGGAGCCATCGGGACTGGTGATGGTCAGATTGGCCCGGTATTTCGGGGCGAACAGGTTCTTGAAACCGCCCACGAAGTAGGCGAGCCAGCTGATGTTGGCTTTCAAAGCGGGATCGGTGTCGTCGATCATGGCCGCGTCGAAACCGATGCCTGCGATGATGAGGAACGCATGGCCGTGGTCGTCCTCAGGATGGTCAAGCAGCCAGAGTCGCCCCATATCCACCAGACGTGAGCCGTGGGATGTCGCCACGGTCAGCGCCGCGTCGATGTCATCCACCGGAATGCCCATGTTGCGGGCGAACAGGTTGCCGGTGCCGATCGGGATGATGCCGAGGGCGTGGCCGGTGCCCGAAACGGCGCTCGCCACCGTGCGCACGGTGCCGTCGCCTCCCACTGCGATGACCACGTCGGCGCCGTCCGCCAGCGCCTCCTTGGCGCAGGCGCGCCCGTCCTTGTCGAGCTGCGTGTCATAGAAACGAATACGGTTCAGGCCTTTGGAGCGGCAGAACTCCTGTATGTGCAACCGCTGCGTCGCTGCCTGCGGTTTGGAGGGGTTGATCACGAAAGCGTACTGCACCTCGTCGTCACGACGTTTCTCCAATGATTCCGCCAATTTGCGGCGGCGTCGCGCTCGCAGCACGAGTGCTACGGCGGCTATGGCCACGATCACGAGGATAACAACGGCGACGATGAGCGCGGTGACGACAGGCTGAGACATGACTCCTATTGTTAGCGTGACCGTGGGAATAAGCGGCGCAAGATGCGTGAACATGAACAGTTTGTGCACGTCATGCGCGGCAGGGGTTGCTGTCGTGATGGTTTGTTGCGGTGGAGTTTGCGGTTGTTCGCGGGCAGACGGCATGCATGATGCGCGACGCACTCAAGGCCATTCGGCCAAATTGCTTGTGCGGTTCGGCTGGGGTGTGGGGTGACATTTCATTCGTTCGCTGTTCGGACTGTACGTCACAGCGGTGCAGGTGGCGTTTCCGGGGGTGCTTCCGGCATTCGATACGAATGCCGATTCGGGCTTGCTTGTGCATACCGCGTGTCGGCTTGCGGCGGTAGTGTTGGGCGCATGCTTGATATTCAATTCATTCGTGAACACGCCGATATCGTCAAGGAATCCCAGCGCAAACGCGGCGAGTCCGTGGAACTCGTCGATGAGGTGCTCTCCTCCGACGCCACCCGTCGTGAATCGCTGAAGGCCTTCGAGGAGGCCCGTGCCCAGCAGAAGGAGATCGGCAAGCAGGTGGCCGCTGCCCCCGCCGACGAGAAGGCCAAGCTCATCGCCCAGACCAAGGAGCTGGCAGCCAAGGTCGCCGAATACAAGGCCAAGGCCGATTCCGCAGCCGAGGAATACACCACCGCCATGTGGAAGCTGTCCAACATCGTCGAGCCCGAGGCTCCCGAAGGCGGCGAGGACGATTACGTGGTCGTCAAGAAGGTCGGCCAGATCCGTGACTTCGCAGCCGAGGGCTTCGAGCCGAAGGACCATCTGACTCTTGGCACCGAGGTCGCGGGCATCGACATGCGTCGTGGCGTCAAGGTCGGCGGCTCCCGCTTCTACTTCCTGCGCGGCGCGGTTGCGCGCATGCAAATCGCCATGCTGACCATGGCCGTCGACCAGGCGGAGCAGCACGGCTTCGTGCTCGCCATCACCCCGACGCTGGTGCGTCCCGAGGTCATGGCCGGCACCGGTTTCCTCAACTCCCACGCCGATGAGATCTACCGCCTGCGCGAGCCCGACGACCAGTACCTCGTCGGCACGTCCGAAGTGGCACTCGCCGGCATGCACGAGAACGAGATCCTCGACCTGTCCGATGGTCCGCTGCGTTACTGCGGCTGGTCGTCCTGCTACCGCCGCGAAGCCGGTGCCGCCGGCAAGGATACGTCCGGCATCATCCGCGTGCACCAGTTCGACAAGGTAGAGATGTTCGTGTACGCCAAGCAGGAGAACTCCTATGCTGAGCACCAGCACCTGCTCGAGATGGAGCAGGAGATGCTCGCCAAGGTCGAAGTGCCGTACCGCATCATCGACACCGCCGCCGGCGACCTTGGCTCCTCCGCCGCCCGCAAGTTCGACTGCGAGGCATGGGTGCCGACCCAGGGCCGCTATCGCGAGCTCACCTCCACCTCCAACTGCACCGAGTACCAGGCTCGCCGTCTCAACATCCGCGAGCGCACGGAAGACGGTTCCACCCGTCCGGTCTCCACGCTCAACGGCACGCTGGCCACCACCCGTTGGCTGGTCGCCATCCTCGAGAACCACCAGCAGAAGGACGGCTCCATCGAGATCCCGAAGGCCATGCGCCCCTACATGGGCGGTCGCGAGGTCATTGAGCCGACCAAGTGGGAAGCCTGATTCGTCAGGCATGTCGCCAATGTGCGTCACACGGCTGCGCAATGTGTGCTGCATATTGACCGGCAATCGCAGAAGATTCCATATTCCATACAATCCCAGAAGATGAGTGCATGTACTCGTTTTCTGGGATTGTGTATGTAACGCTGTTTGTATGATGCTTATAATCACGCCGAGAGAAGATAGGCTTTTTGTGGGCGGTCTAGATAGAGGACGAGGGCGCTGTGCGGCATCGGTTTCCGTTGATGCATCGTATCTATCAGATTGGTCTAATGACAGGCCGGAGAATGGTAGGGGTATGAAATGACTACGGATTCTGATTCGGTACAGCAGCGACAAGGTGATTCCGGAGTTGGCCCATCGTCCTCAGTGAGGGGTGTTATCGCCCGTCTGCTTATGGTGCCATACGCCATGCTGGTCGTGTTTGCAGTGGTTGCGGCTGCAGTCGTTGTTTTTTCGCAGTTTTTCCCGCATTTCAGTGTGTTTGGCGCGTCACCGGAATCTTGGGCCGGTCGTGCTATGAACTCTATTGCGAACGATATGGTGTCGGCCAATCCCGATAATGAGCTCAGCCGGCAGTATGTGGAGGCTAACCCCAATCGTTCCCTATCGTATGATGGCGCTGAAGGTGCGTACGTGGTGATGGGATCGATATCCGGTCTTTTCCGGTTGTTGTGGTGGGTATTCAGCAAATATGCGATTGTGTGCGTGGTACCGTTCGTTGTGTTGTTGTTCCGACATTGGAATCGGCCGGTTCGTGGCTATCTGGACTGTCTCGTTTGGCCGGCGAGGATGTGGACCAAACTGGTTGCCGGGAAGGTCGGCAAACTGTTCCTGATAGGCACTGGCATCATTATTCTGGTCAATGTAGCCGGTGGTGTGGCTATGGGCCTGGCGCTTCTGATGGCTCATATCCTAACAGGTAGCGGCGTCGGTGTGTTGAGCGGTCTTACGTGGGTTATGGCCGGGCCGATTAGGGTGCTGCATTGGGGTAATCAGTTCGGTTCCGGAATTCGTGGTGTGACCGGAGGCGGCATGGTTGACCCAGTGACCTGGCTGCTGTCTTTCTTCATGATCGTCGGGACCGTGTTGTTGGTTCCGGGGCTGGCTGCGCTTCTGGCCGATGTAGTGTGCTGGGGTGTGCTAACGTTGCCGGTTACGCTGCCGATACTTGGATATATGTCCGCTCATCGCATGATTGGCGATCCGCACACCGTGCTGTGGGGCTTCGTGGAAACATGGGTATTGTGGTGGCTGGCTGCATCGATAATTGCAAGCGTCGTGTTGTGTGCCATTCCATACTTCGCCGGTCTGGTGCTCAGTGCTGGAGACGTCGGGGCTGCAGCCGCAGCTGCTTCTGCTGAAGATCAACCGGATGAGGGAAGCGGCAATTGACCGCACAGACAGCCATAGCCTAACGACAAGTGTCGAGACTGTCTGATGCATGGTTCGATTTCATCGATGATATGCAGAACGACGTATGTCGGTGTTCGCTATTTTCGCCATGTTGCGCTACACTGTAACGGCTGACGTGCAAGACGTTTGCGAGTACGAATATATGGACAGATGTCTGAGCGGTCTAAAGAGACGGTCTTGAAAACCGTTGAGGGGCAACCCTCCGCGAGTTCGAATCTCGCTCTGTCCGCCACCAAGGGTTTCAGGCAATTGCCTGAAACCCTTTTTTCATGTCGAAATGCCTGTAATTCCAAGGGTTTTGGCGTATCTTCCCTTGTTTGTTTGATTATGCGCGATCGCTCGAATACACTATCGATGTGGGGCGGCTGGTGGGGCGATAATTTCCGTGTCGAATCCCGCCCGCTAACCCTGGGGAGGTTCAGGCTATGCCAAGGAAGGCGAAGCGCAATGCATTCGGCAGTATCAAGGCTCGCAATAACGCACATGGAGTGGTGTATCAAGCCCGCTATAAGACCCCTATTGAGATGTTCTCTAAATATGACGAACCTACGCGACCTACCGACCTACACCTACTGCCATAAGGGATTCAGCCGCCTACATATGCAGCCTACGCGGCCTACAAGCAGAATGCCTGTAGGCCGCGTAGGCTGCACGTGTAGGTTGCGAAACCCCAATGATTCCAAGGTGTAGGTCGGTAGGTCGCGTAGGTTGCACATGTAGAGAATGAAGAAGAAGGTAGAAGGGTGAGAAAGAATTGAGATAGGGTATGAGATCTGGTCTGACATCCATCGGCACCGTCCTCCGCCGGCTCTCCGCCGGCGTTCAACAGGTAGTATGCGTAGCCGACTAGGGGGCGGCAATTGCGGTGAGGATTCCTGTGGTCCACATGATGAACTGGTAATGGTTGCACCATGTGATGATTTTCCACAGGATGTTCATGCCTTCCATTGAACCAGTCATGCGTGGAGCACCGGTGCGAAAGGCGAAAAGATCGTGGCTCCGAGATTGTTTGTTACGTACAATCGCCGTACACTTATTGGCATGGAAACAATAACCAACAAAGCAAGCCGATTCGAAATGCGGCTCACCCCCACACAAAAGCAACGCCTCGACCAAGCCGCCGAACTCAAAGGGCTCAGCACATCACAATGGGCGCTCACCAACCTGCTCGACGCCGCAGAACGAGACATACACGAATCCCGCATCATCCGTCTTGACGACGAAAACTGGGACTCGTTCATTCGCGCCCTGGATGAGCCAATGCCCCAGCAGATGAAAGAGCTCCTGGAAAGCGAACCGATCTGGTCATGACCGCATTCGCCAAACCACGAAGACTGACCACCGACGACGACGTAGCGGGATTCGATTGCGGCCTACCAGTTGTGAACAACTGGCTTCAAAGGCATCTCAAAGGCGCATCAAAGCAACATACCGCCGTCGCATATGGCACTTTCGCTGACGGCTCCCTTGCCGGCTACTACACACTCAGCGCCTATAGCGTCGCTCATATCGAAGCGAACGGCTGGCTGAAACGTAACAGCCCCGATCCGGTTCCTGTCGTCTTGTTGGGCATGCTGGGGGTCGATATACGGTATCAGACCATGCATCTTGGCGCCCAGCTTCTGCGTGATGCCACTTTGCGCGCGTGCGCCGCTTCGGAGATCATCGGCGCACGCGCCTTGCTGGTCGAACCTGCCGGCGTGAAGGCGTCCGGATTCTATGCCCGGTATGGTTTTCGTCCGATCGGAGCCGGGCGTCGTATGTTCCTGCCTTTGCCGTGTTGATCGGTGTCATGCTGGGCGTCTCCTACCAGCGGATGCATCGGCCTGTTAACGCCTGAAGTCATTGACGACAACCCTACGGTGTGATGCTAGTCGATGACGCCGCTCTTATCATCTCCTGCACTAGGCCATGCGGGCTCTCACCGACCCGGCATTGGGAATCGGATTGATTTCATAGGAGAATTATCGACAGTGGATTCGGTGAATTTGCATGATCCCTATCGATGAATCTGCTGGATTGGTAAGGTTTGAGCTGCTGCCGCGCGACCACTTCGCTTCGTTCCGTTGGGTCGCTTGCCCTTCTCTGTCAAGGGTGCTTTTGCGAGAAGGATAGTGCAGCTTGGCAAGTGTTCTTATCGGTGCTGAATGCTTGGGCTGCTGCAAATCTATGCCATCGCGATCTGCCGTCGAAAAACCGAGAGTGACCACTTGTCTTCTCCTGTCCGTGTTGGATGGAACCAAGCTTCGCGAAAGGAGAATAACGATGAAATCGGCAGGTAGCTGCTCGCTGAATGGTGCGCGGCAAAAGGAACAGCAAGCATAGCAAGTGTGGCCACACTTGCTGCATCTCCGGTGTTCCCGTCGATGGCGGGACACCCGCGACCCGATAAATGTAAGCATGCTAAGGACGCATGATGACTACCACGGTTGAGGACATCAGAAAGGCGCTGAGCCCTGAGGCGGTTCGGCGACGCCAGGAAGAGCATCGTGCTGCACGAGAGCAAAAAAGAGAATCGTCTGAACGACTTCAGAGCAGTGGTATCAATGAAGCAATCGCCCGCGCCGAAGAGAGATTTGCTGCAGAATATGATGAATATCAGTCTCTGTCCGAGTTCTTAACCCGATTGTCGAAGAGGGGAGTGCCCAAGCCGGATGATTTCGTCTACGAATTGCGAGTGCGTGAGGCTAGAGTCTCGCTAGCCGCCAAAAAGCTTGAAGAATTACGGGCGGTCAAGCAATCGATGAGCGCACAGCATCAGCATCAACACATCTGTCAACGCAGACGGACAAGGGGAATAAGATAAGGTTCCCCGGAGATGCTGGGCTATCTTTCCTGATTGATTTTGGGTGTGCGCTGTGTATCGTTGATTGACCGCCAGTATGCATCGATGTCGCCGGACTGGGCGGCGGCATACCATTCCGGCTCATAGGTCGACCCGATGGCGAAGCCGAGCCATTGATCATACCTGTGTATGCGCTCCGTCCAGAACTCCTGCAGCAGCCTTCTTTCTTCAAGCTGCCCGGTCTTCTTCAATGTGCGACGCAAGGCGGTGATCTGCCCGACCGCGTACAGGTGCGAGGCGAGATAGGATCCAAGGTCTCTGAAGCGAGTCGAGGCTGTACGTCCGTCGTCCTTGCGGGCGGATTCCCACACACGGCAGAACGCATGCATATATGCGCGGGAGAAAACAACCTGCCAGTCATCGGAAGGTTTGACGGCGGGGATGTCCAGACAGACGAAGTCGATGATCTTCTCGTCTACGACTCCGAGCCACTGCGGGTTATCAGAGGTGGTTTTGCGATGCAGTGCATGGAGGAGTGTTTCAAGCTGCTGCCGGGACGTCGTCTTGCTCTCAGTGGCGTTGTCCTTCACGAAATCCCGAACCGATGGATCATGGTCAGTGCTGGTGCGAGAGGTCCATTCCTGTGTCCAGGACCACTCGATGCCCTTGTCGGATATGCCGCAGGGGATGAGCTTGGCCAACAGAGTGGCCTCAACCACGTCATCAAGCGGCACCCCGCTGACCAACACCGCTCTCACGCTTCGCTCAGCTCTCCACCGCACGGTATCAGTCAATCCACACATCACTGCCGCCCTCATCGAATAGTTTTGACACCATACTATCGTGGGCTTGAAAAAAAGATGTCCTCTCGAACTGAGCGGATTCGAGAGGACATGGTGTTGTCTTTTTTCAGGCGTGTTGCCGTTCCAATTCCCGGTGGCACGCCTCACGCATGATGTCCGCGAAAGAGATGCCGCGGCGCTCGGCGGCCTCACGCAGGGCGTTCGCGTCGTTTTCTGGTATACGGAATGTGATCGGAACCATCGGCTCCTCGTAAAGCGGTGGACGGCCCAGCGGTTTGTTGATGACAAGCTTGCCGGGCTTGCCGTGGAAGATGCCGTTGTCGGCGTCCTCGTCCCACTGGTCGATCATATCGTCGGTGATTTCGATTCCACCTTTTGCCTTGTAATCTGCCATCTTGGTCACCTCCTTCCGATGAGTTGTCGTATCTCTGCGTCCGAGAATCCCATCTCGGCCAGAAACTTCTTGCGTGCTGGCGCGACGTGGAAAATAATCCACTCGTTGTCCTCTTCGCCTTCATAGGCGATGAGTTCGGTGAGCCGTCCATGCCAGTCCCATCCGACGGCCATCTTCTGATTGGGCTCGTATTCGCCCTGACGGGGCAATATTCGTGCGGCGTCCATCCAAGTGGAGAGTATTTCTCTCTCGTTCAGCCAGGGGCGTTTCTGCAACACTCTTGGGTGTACGAGTATTGTCATCACACCTCCTCTCTGGAGTTTCGTATACGAAAAGAATACCATTATGTATACGAAAAGAAAAGGGGTCGTTGGTAGGGTGTGAGGGCGAGGGGGCGAGGGCTTCGAGGATTGTCGGGTCTTCTCTCAGAAATGCTCTGTGGTTATTTGGCTGCCCCTGCCGGTAGAATCGCCTGTAGCGGTTCGGTAATTGCTCGACTCCTGTGGAGTTGAGATGATGGGCCAAGTGAACGATATGGGGCGCGATGTGGTGCGTCCCATTATTGTATGGCTAGAAAACCCAATGTTTCCAATATCTGAACGCCAATATAATGGTGACCCTCGCTCTGTCCGCCACCAAGGGTTTCAGGCAATTGCCTGAAACCCTTTTTCGTGTCGAAACGCCTGTCATTTCAAGTGTAATTTCAAGGGCTCTGGCGTGTCTTCTCGTGTGTCTTCGCGAGTGATTAGGTCTCGTTGGATTGTCGGCGTTTGCTGATGATGATTGCCACGGGCAGCACGGACGTGAATCCGAGACACATGATTACTACGGCGCCGAGTACAACCAAGGAGGTGTAGTCGCCATCCGCCACGTACCGGTTCGGGTCGGCTGGATCGTACCGTATGATTATGGCCTGCCCCACCTTGTATCGCGGCGGGGATGACGATACCGAGGACTCCTGTTCGTAGATTCTTCCGTCTACGTCGTACCGGAACACCGGCTTCCAGGTGACGGAGTCGTCGTCCTCGACGCGGATCATCTGTGTCACGGTGCCGTCGGTGATTTCGGTACAGTCCATTCGCAGGTTTATTTCGCCGATGAGGGCTCCGGCGAAGCCCACCAGCAGAATCACGCCGACGAGACTGAACCATCCGCATATAGAGTCCCGCATCCATCGATTCCAGAAACCGCGGATGCCGCCGCCGTAACGGGCATGCTGTTGATTGGTGTCGCTGGTTGATTCGGAAATGCTGTGATCGTCTGAAACCATGATTTGCCTTCCGCGAGCTTCTGCGATACTGCGTGCAGGTCGACGACGTCGTTGTTCGTTATTCCACTCCTGACTATATCAGGAGTAATCGTCTTGCCGGGGTGGATTTGAGATGATGGGCCAACATGAACAATGTGGGGTTCGATGCGTGGCGGCCCATTTTTATGGCTGGAAAACTCAATGTTTCCAATATCTGAGCGTCAATACAATGGTGACTCTCGCTTTGTCCGCCGCCAAGGAGGGTCTAGATGACCTGTCTAGACCCCTTCTCGTTGTTGCGTAACGCCTTATGGCTCCACTAGTGTGTATTTCTGCGTTACGCGGGGCTGATTTGGACTGTCGGGAAGGTCTATCTGTGTTACGAGGGGCTGGTTGCTGGAGTAGCAACGCCGCAGAATGGCTGAATGGCGTTGGCGCAATGCGGTTTCCACGCACGGGGCTTGGGGAAGCCAGCCCCTCGTAACGCAGATGGATGTTCCGGCAAGCGGAAATCAGCCCCTCGTAAGCGAGTTGGCTGCATAACTGTGCCTCAACTATCCGCTCGTACTGGACTGTGTGGGTCGAAACATAAGGTAAACGCGTCTGCGGTTTATGTTTCGACCCATTTTGAGGGTAGAGAATGGGACGAAACATAAACCGATGCCATGAATAACTTATGTTTCGACCCATGTGCTGCCGAAGAAGTGCTGCCGAAGAAGTCATCTGAAAGGCCGGCACCGACGTCCAAATACAGATCCCACTGGTCCGGCGACGACTGGTCCGGCACCGACCGCCAAAACGGCGTTCAGGCCCAAACCACCCAAGCCTGTTTTGTTCCATTGATTGTTCAGCCGTGGTGCGCGGCGAGGGGCATGACGAATGGCACGGCGAATAGTATGGCGAATGGCATGGCGAGGGGCATGACGAATGGCACGGCGAATAGTATGGCGAATGGCATAGCAAATGAGACTTCGATCACAGCTTCACACTTTGTTCACAGAACGGATACATGTCCGAGTGGCGAGGCGCGCGATTGGTGATATCATGTAACCGGTCACGCGATCAAGCGAACATCAGGATATGCGCAAGGGAGGAGTCAATTAGTTAACAGACTTAATGTATGTCGAAACGGTTGAAACAACATGTTTTTCCGCGAGGCTCGCTGAGATTGTTAGCAAAGTTGACAATTCTTAACAGAAAGCATAGATTGAGATTGTTCGTCACAGAGAAGTGATGAAGCCATAACGAAGGAGTAGAGATATGGTATCGCACAACAAGCGCCTTGTGGCTGCGCTCGCGGCGGTCGCCGCTATGGGTATGGGTCTTGCCGGTTGCGGCAGCGACACTGCCGGCACGGACAACGGTGGCAGCAGCGACGGCGGCAAGGTCACCATTACGTACATGCACCGTCTTCCTGATTCCGAGGGCATGACCCTGGTCAAGGACATCGTCGCCAAGTGGAACAAGGAACACCCGGACATCCAGGTCACGGCCACCAAGTTCGATGGCAAGGCCTCCGAAATGATCAAGAAGCTTGAGACCGACGTCAAGTCCGGCGAGGCTCCGGATCTCGCCCAGGTCGGCTACGCCGAGCTGCCTGAGGTCTTCACCAAGGGTATGCTGCAGGACGTCAGCCAGTACGCCGATCAGTACAAGGACCACTACGCCGCCGGTCCGTTCAGCCTGGCACAGGTGGGTGGCAAGACCTATGGCCTGCCGCAGGACACCGGCCCGCTGGTGTACTTCTACAACAAGGCCGAGTTCGACAAGCTCGGCATCACCGAGGTTCCGCAGACCGAATCCGACTTCATCGAAGCCGCCAAGAAGGCCGCCGCTGCCGGCAAGTACATCATGTCCTACCAGCCCGATGAGGCCGGCAACATGATCTCCGGTCTGGCCGGTGCCTCCGGTGGCTGGTACAAGGTGGATGGTGACTCCTGGGTCGTCAACACCGAGACCGATGGCTCCAAGGCAACCGCCGACTTCTACCAGCAGTTGCTTGACGCCAAGGCCGTGACCACCAACCCGCGTTGGGATCCGTCTTTCGATGCGTCCATCAAGAACGGCCAGCTCATTGGCGCGGTGGCCGCCGCTTGGGAAGCCCCGCTGTTCATCACCTCCTCCGGTGGCACTGGTGCCGGTGAGTGGCAGGTCACCCAGCTTGGTGATTGGTTCGGCAATGCTGGCAAGACCGGCCCTGACGGTGGTTCCGCTGTGGCTGTGCTGAAGAGCTCCAAGCACCCGAAGGAAGCCATGGAGTTCCTGGATTGGTTCAACACCCAGGTTCCTGACCTGGTCTCCCAGGGTCTGGTTCCGGCAGCCACCACCGAGGATGCCAAGACCCCGTCCGACTGGTCCGACTTCTTCAGCAAGCAGGACATCATGAAGGAATTCAAGGACGCCAACAACAACATGGGTGATTTCACCTACATGCCTGGCTTCTCCGCCGTCGTCGCCAAGATGAACGAGACCGCCGCCAAGGCCTCTGATGGCTCTGGCAAGGTCGCCGACATCTTCTCCGAAGCGCAGACCACTTCCGTGGATACGCTGAAGAACCTCGGCCTGTCCGTCAAGGAGTGATAACGGCTAAGGTCCCTTCCAGCCGCTAATCTCATCACTTGCAAATTGAAAGGCCGGAGCTCGATACTCCGGCCTTTTTTCATCCATGATGCAATCGGTCATCTTCGTGGGCATCCGATTTGAAACACCACGCATGACTGTTCATACTTCTTCTTTTTCACTGTTCTTTTGAAAGACAGGTTTCCTATGACTGCAACAACACAAACGGCGAAGACGGGAGTCGCCAAGCGTGCCGCCAAACCGAAGGCTTCCGACGCCGCCAAGCGTGAGAACCGCACCGGCTGGGCCTTCATGGCACCGTTCGGCATCCTGTTCGCTCTGGTCTTCATTCTGCCCATCATCTGGGCCATCTATTCGAGCTTCTTCCGTCAGGTCACCGTGGGCGGTGGCGCATACGGCGGCGGCGAACTGGTGAACAAGTTCGTCGGTCTGCAGAACTTCCAATATGTCGTCACGTCCGGAAACTTCTGGGCCGGCGTGGGCAGGGTGGTCATCTACACCCTGGTCCAGGTGCCGATCATGATCATTGGCGCATTGGTGCTGGCCATGCTCATTGATTCCTACATCGTCAAGCACATCACCGCATTCCGTCTGAGCTACTTCCTGCCATACGCCATTCCTGGCGTGGTGGCGTCCATCATCTGGGTCTACCTGTACAACGGTCAGATTTCCCCGTTGGTCAAAATGCTGGCCGCAATCGGTATCAAAGTCGATTTCTTCGCTGACAATGTCGTGCTCGCTTCCATGGCCAACATCACCACATGGACGTTCACCGGTTACAACATGCTGATCTTCCTCGCCGCGTTGCAGGCCATTCCGCATGACCTCTATGAGGCCGCCCGCATCGATGGCGCCAACGGCTTCCAGATCGCCATGCGAATCAAGCTGCCGAACGTGCGTGCAGCCGCTCTGCTGGCCATGCTGCTGTCCATCGTCGGCACCATCCAGCTGTTCAACGAGCCTCAGGTCATGGCCATCTCCGATCCGAGCATCTCGAAGTCGTACACCCCGATGATGATGGCCCTCAACACTTCGCAGGGCACATTGACCCCGGGTGGCGACGGTCCGGCATCTGCAGTGGCCATCGTGATGGCATTGATCGCAGGCGTGCTCGCCGTGGTCTACACGCTCGTTGAAAGGAAGGTGAACGCAGAATGAGCACCGCAGAACTGAATGACAAAGAATCCCGTGCCGCTGCGCGAGCACGCAAGAAGGCCGACAAGATCCGCGACAAGCACGCGAACGACCTGCCTCGCTCCATGCAGCCGAATGCGCTGGTCAAGACCGTCACCATCCTCGTGCTGGTCTTTGCGCTGATCTATTTCCTGTTCCCGATTTACTGGGCCATCATCGCGTCCACCAAGACGCCGAGCCAGATGACCAGCGGCAATGGTCTGTGGTTCGCAGTGGGGCTGCCTGATCTGCCTGCCGCCATCGCCAAGAACTATTCCACGCTGCTCGGTTGGACCCGCGGCCAGTTCTGGCGTTGGGTGCTGAACTCTCTGATTTACTCCGGTGTATCCGCGTTGGTCGGAACCTTGGTGGCCGTAATGGCCGGTTATGCCACCGCGAAGTTCAACTTCAAGGGCAAGAACCTGGCCATCGGCGTCATCATGGGCTGCATGCTGATGCCGGCCGCCCTGCTGACCATCCCGCAGTACTCCATCTTCCATGCCGTGCACCTGACCAACACGATGCTGGCCATCATCATCCCGTGCTGCGTCTCGCCGTTCGGCTTCTTCCTGGGCCGCGTGTATGCGCAGACCTCGGTGCCGAACGAGCTGCTCGAAGCAGCCCGCATCGATGGCGCCAGCGAGGCGCGAATCTTCTTCACCATCGTGTTGAGGATTCTCGCCCCGGCCATGGTCACGATCTTCCTGTTCCTGTTCGTGGCTACGTGGAACAACTTCCTGCTGCCGTTGATGATGGTCTCCTCCGACACCCTCAAGCCGGTGACTCTGGGTCTGTACGGCATGGTTTCGCTGGCCACGTTCACCGATCGTGGCGCCCTGATGATGGGTGCCCTGCTCGGCGTGCTCCCGGTGATCGTTCTCTTCCTCGGTCTCCAGCGTTACTGGCAGGCCGGTCTGGCCGCCGGTGCCGTCAAGGGCTGAGAGCACTGCCGCACATTCCACGCCGCCCGACATACTTGTACCACTCCTTCGATGTCGGGCGGTGTCTTCCTTTTACCTTTGGAAGGAGTGGACGCCCCGCAATCGTTGAGATGATCGCCAGGTTGGCGATGTCCTTGATTGCGGGGTGTGATCATATGCTTCCGGTGCTGTGGTCGGTTCCGCAGGGTTCCCGCAGTCAGAATCCTGATTTGGAGCCGATTGCGGTGCCGGATTTTTTGTATGAACGTATGCCGGCGGCTTCTGTGATCGTTCTCATTGGACGTAGTCCGATGCATCGAGGTGCGTCACCGTATATTCACACCATATGTTCATGCGAACCGCCCGAGTTTGTTTGATTTTGTCACTATTTTTCAGTAAACTCAGAAGTGAAAGAACAAAAGCGCACATTCTGGAAACAGAAATGCACATCCTTCAAGGAGAGCACATGACCACTGTTCTGGTTACGGGTGGCGCGGGCTTCATTGCCACCCATACTGATGTAGAACTCTTGAACAAGGGATACGATGTGGTGTCCGTAGACAACTACGGCAACTCATCCCCGATCGCCCTCGACCGCGTCGAGCAGATCACCGGCAAGAAGATCAAGCGTTACGACGGCGACGTGCGTGACGAAGCTCTGATGAACAAGATCTTCGATGAGAATCCGATCGACTGGGTCATCCACTTCGCCGGCCTCAAGGCTGTGGGCGAGTCCGTGGCCAAGCCGATCGAATACTACGACAACAACCTGTACTCCACGCTGGTGCTGCTCAAGGTGATGCGCGCCCACAACGTGAAGAAGATCATCTTCTCCTCCTCCGCCACCGTCTACGGCACTCCGAAGGAGCTCCCGATCACCGAGGAGACCCCGACCGGCGGCACCACCAATCCGTACGGCACCTCCAAGCTGTTCCAGGAGCAGATCCTGCGCGATGTGCACGTGGCCGACCCGGAGTGGACCATCGTGCTGCTGCGCTACTTCAACCCGGTTGGCGCCCACGAGTCCGGCCTCCTCGGCGAGGATCCGAAGGGCATCCCGGCGAACCTCACCCCGTACGTGGCCAAGGTCGCCATCGGCGAGCTCAAGGCCGTGCAGGTCTTCGGCGACGACTACGACACCCCTGACGGCACCGGTGTGCGCGACTACATCCACGTGGTCGACCTGGCCAAGGGTCACGTCGCCGTCATCGATCACATCGACAAGACCGGCGTCTTCACCTACAATCTGGGCACCGGCCACGGCTACTCCGTGCTCGAGGTCATCAAGGCCTACGAGAAGGCCGCCGGCCACGCCATCCCGTACGTGATCAAGCCCCGCCGCCCCGGCGACATCGCCGCCTGCTACGCCGACGCCTCCAAGGCCGCACGCGAGCTGGATTGGAAGGCCGAGCTGACCATCGATGATATGGCCAAGTCCTCCCTCAACTGGCAGACCAAGAACCCGAACGGTTTCCGCGACGCCAAGTGACGAGACTCGGTTTACTCGGCTTATTTGCCGAGCCGCTGATTCGCTAATCATATGACTAAGTCCCCTCCAACGAGAGGGGACTTAGTCATATATGGGCTCCATACAAGATCGGCGCATGCGCGGTCATACGATTCGTCGGTCAGCCGCCCAGCGCGTGAGCTCGGTGCGGTTGGAAAGCTGAAGCTTTCTCAGCACCGAACTCACGTGCGTCTCCACGGTTTTGATGGAGATGAACAGCTCCGCAGCCACCTCCTTATAGGTGTATCCGCGGGCGATCAGACGCATCACCTCCTGCTCTCGTGCGGACAGCCTATTTAGTTCCTCGTCGTGAACCGGCGTGTCGGAAGCGGCCCCGAACGCGCCGCCTTGGAATGCCGACAAGACGAATCCGGCCAATTTCGGCGAAAAGACCGCATACCCTTCCTGTACCTGCTTGATGGAGGAGATCAAGTCGGCGCCGGTGATGGTCTTGGTCACATAGCCACGCGCGCCGGCGCGAATCACCGAACCCACGTCCTGCGGGGCATCGGAAACGGACAGTGCCAGAAACGCAGTGTTGGGGGAGTAGGGGCGCGATTTCAGCAGGATTTCCGCGCCTCCGCCGCCTTCACCGCCCGGCACGTGCACATCCAGCAACACCACTTGCGGCTTTGTCTGGGCGATCACCGCCACGGAACTCGGCACGTCGGCCGCCTGACCCACAATGTCGAATTCATCGCGCAGCGTGGCGATGACTCCCGCGCGGAACATCTCATGATCATCGACCACCGCCACGCGGATCCTCGTATCATCCGTCTCGCTCATGCTTTCTCCTTCCATGTCTGCCGTTCTCTTCTCCCGAAGCCGGAACGCGATGCTGCGCTCACATGCCGCCTGATGCGGTGTCCGCTGTGGTTTTCGGCGCACTTGGCGTTTTCGGCGTATTCGGCGCAATCGGCATATGCATGCGGACCTCCGTGCCCCATCCCGCTCTGGATACGATTTCAACTGTACCGCCCCGGCGTTCGACGCGGCCGACAATCGATTCCCGAATGCCCAGTCGGTCTTTGGGCACGGTGTGGATATCGAAACCGGTGCCATGGTCACGCACGAACACCTCCACCAATGAAGGACCGGCCTCACAATAGAGCGAAATCGGTTCTCCGCCATGCGTCACGGCATTGACTAGCGCCTGACGGGTGGCATCCAGCAAGGCATCGGTCTGTGCGCTGGGTCTTGCGTCCCCCACGGTGACCACTTCGATCGGCTTGCCGTGGCCATCTTCGACCTCGGCGGCGATGGACCTGAGCCCCGCGCTCACCGAGCGGTCGGTGGTGGAACGCTCCTGATACAGCCATTCGCGCAGTTCGCGCTCTTGGGCGCGCGCCAGGGTGAACACGCTTTCCGGCTCTGAGGAATGCAGCTGAATAAGCGCCAGCGTCTGTAACACGCCATCATGCAGATGCGCCGCCATGTCCGCGCGCTCCTCCTCGCGCTCCTTGAGGGACTGCTCGCGTGCGAGTTGTTGCAGCATGGTATTGGCCCATGGCAGTATGGCCACCACCATCGCAACGATCATCAGAAAACCGGACGCCATGATTCTCCGGGGCGAGGTGCCCCAGCCGATGAACGAAACGTTGGACACATACATGGCCCAGCCGATGAAGATCAGCAGCAGTCCACCCAGCATGGAGGCCAGTTGTATGCCTCGGGGTGCCATATTCATCCAAGCCAGTGCGATGCCGGCGAACACCAGGAGCAACGGCATGATGATCGCATCATCCACACCGGCGCTCATGAACAGCATGCCGATGGCCATCAATGCGAAACCGCCAAGGGCCACAAGCGCGGGTTTGGGGGCGCGCTGCACCGCTTCGGTCAGGGATTCATTGGTGCCGAAGACGTCTTCTGCGGGGATCGCGGATCCATGCGCGTTGACCGGTTGGTTGCCTTTGGACAAAGGTGCCTGATCGGGCGGAACCGTGTCCCTCCGGGCTGCCGTCGCGGCGACCGGGTCTCCGGCAGGTACGAAAATCCACAGGAAGACATACCCGATGATGCCGGAACCATACAGCATCGTCAATACGATGAACGCCAATCGGACCCAGACCACGGAGACGCCCAAATGCAAGGCGATGCCTTGGCATACGCCGGTCAGCCATCGGCCGTGCTTGGGGCGCATCAGGGGCATGCGCGACGGCAGCAGGGGCTCGGCGTCATGCAGGGTAGATGAGGTCATGATTCCATTGTGCCGCGTTCGGGGAGCCCACATCGGGTTTTACGCCGATGTTCAGGGACGAATCAGGGTGTTCTCCGGGGAGTATGCCGCGCGCCGCGCGCTGTAATGGAACCATGAGCAATCCGAATATGAATCACCATCAACCGCAGAGTCAGAACACTGTACTGCAGCGGTTCTTCACTTGGATACGTTCCAGCGGACTGATGCGTGGCGACGACCGGTGGGTCGGCGGCGTATGTAGCGGCATCGCCGCGCGACTCGGCTGGAGCCCGACCTTGGTACGTGCGCTGGTCATCGTCTTCACACTGTTCTTCGGTTTCGGCGCGGCACTGTACGCGTTCGGCTGGTTCCTGATGCCTGATGCTCGCGATGGTCGCATTCTCGGCGAGGAACTGTTCGCCGGCAGATGGGATTGGAACTGCCTCGGTTGCTTTGTGTTCTTTGCCGTGGCGTTGCTGATTCCGGGGGCTGGCTGGGTGTGCATCGTGCTGGCGTTGCTCGCCTTGTGGTGGCTGGCCAAAAGCGGCATACGGCAGCGCGAGGGATACGGGTTCGGGTATCGCGGACCACAGCGCAATGGTATGCAGCGCAACGGTATGCAGCGCAACGATTCGGCCGCGCCGTATGCGGGCGGGCAATATGCGCAGCCGGGATTTACGCCGACCGGTGCTCCTAATGGCATGCCGGGAGGCGTTCCGTACGCACCATACGGCTCGCCTCAGTCATATGCCCAGAACGGTGCCGGTATGCCTGGGGCGGCATCTGCCGGCTCATATGGCTCCGTTGATACGACTCATGCGGCATCGGTGAATCAGCCAACCCAGCCCCCGGTCGGTATCTTCCATCCGGCTCCTGCTACGTCGCAGGAATCCCCGTTCATGCCGCAGGCATCTCCTGCCGCGCCGCAAACGCCGTTGGGTGAGCCGCAACCATCGCCATATGTTTCACAGAGTGTTTCACATAATGGTGCGAATGCGGGTGCCCCGGCACCGGCAATGACCGCGAGCGCCGTCGTCGCGCCCCCGCAACAGTCTTCGCGCCGCAAACCCGCAGGTCCTATCGTGGTACTGGGCATCCTGGGTGTCGCCTGCATTTCCTTCGCCGTACTGATGGGATGGATATGGTTCGACGATTTGGGCATCGAATCCATAGTGCGTTGGGGAACCATATGGATTTCCGCAGTGTGCGTGCTGATGGGCATTGTGGTCGTGGCGCTGGGTATCAAAGGCCGGCGGGCCGGAGGGCTGATTCCGCTGGGCCTTATCGCCGGATTCTGCGCCACATGCATGATCATGGTGAGCAGCACATATTCGGTGCATTGGTACCGCTATACGCTTGCCGATAGGCAGAATACCTTGCAGACCATCGAACTCAAGGAAGGTGCGGGTTCCGAGAACTGGTATGGTATGAACGAAGTGCAGGTCGGTCGCACGTTCGCTGCTGATTCCAGTGACCGCACATTCGGCAAGCTCGAGCAAGGTGTGGCGTTTGACGGCGATAGCTATGACGAAAGCAAAGCCATTCTCGATTTGTCCGCATGGGGAGACCTCCATCAGCCGCATCAGGTGAAAACGTATAGCGGCAAGACCATTACCAGCAGTTGCCCGGTCGGCAGCATCAAGGTCGCCGCCAGAAGCGCGCAGGTGCACATCATCTTGCCGGACGGCTGCACGTACGGCTTCGGTTCTGAGCAAACCGGATACATGATTGGGCCTGCCAGTGTAGGCGGCAAATACACTCTGGTATATGACACGTCCGGCTCGTTCAATTTCTCGTTGGATGGCAGCTCGACGTTTCCTTCCGCGCCTATAGGAGAAAAGAACTATGAATGGATGACGAACTCGCCTGACCTGGAACCGGAATCCGGCCCCGAACTGCTGATCGCCGTGCCCTATGCCGTGGAAGGCCGTGTCAACGTGGTCTACGCGTCCGATTGGGAGGATTACAACTTCCGTGACTATGCCGACAGGTATGGCACTGAAAGTGGGAATAAGGAACGCCAGCGGTATCTGGATGCCGAATCCGATTCCGCAGCCGGCAATCAGGATTCCGGCACATCCAATGATTCCAGCAAGGAGACGGAACAATGAGCAACGACGTCAACGAAACCAAGGAATACCATTCCGTTCAGGATATGGCCGAAACCCAGGCCTTGCCCGCTGAACCGCAGCCTGATGCTGCAGGAGGTGACACTTCGGTCTTTATGTCTGTGGCCGATGGCAGCCAGACTCAGGTGCTGCCTACGGAAAACGACGGGCAGCGTACGGCAGCGCTCAATGTGCAGCCGCTTGATGGCGAACAGGCTGAGACTGGCACTATGGCACTGCAGTCGGTGGCTGATGCTCAGGAGGTGGATGCTGCTGATTCCACAATGGATGATGCCGAGAAGACTGAAGCCTCAGATTCCGCGACTGATGACGGCACCAAGGAGACTGCGGCCAAGCCTGATTTGGATGCGCCATTGGCGGACGCGTTCGCGCAGCCGGCGGCCGCCGCGCCCACGGTGACTGCTGCAACAGCTGCCGCTGTGCAAGACGCCGATGTGAAAGCACCCAAGCGCGGAGCCAGTGTCCCGACCATCATCTTCGGCGTTCTCGGCATTCTGGTCGGTGCTGTCGGGCTGTTGTTCGGCTGGGCGTTCCCCGGTCTGATCATTCAGAACATGCTGATCGTCGATCCGCGCATGCTGGCGGCCATCGTATGCGGTGTGGTGGGCGTGATTCTGGTGCTTGTGGCCGTTATCTGGGCCATAATGGGCTCTAGAAAACAGCGCGGGTGACGGTGAGTTGGACAGTGCTGCGAGTACACCTGTTGACGTCGCAGACCGGGGAGGACTGATGAAACGAGTGGCGCGGGTCGCTGCAATCGCACTGGTGCTGATGCTGGTATTCGCGCTGCTTGGTTGGATGATGATGCCAAGATGGGACAGCCGGCCATATACCGATCACATCGATGTGTCCTCCTCCGAACCGGCGATTATTCCGGCACATGCCTCCATCGCACATGAAGGGCGATACCCCACTCGTGAAACGCAGCTGTCCATCGATATCGGCAATGGCAAAGCGCTGTCCGCCATCCTGCGGGAACCGGTGGGTGCTGCCGGTCCTCGTCCGGCATGCCTGTTCATCCATGGTTCGGGAACCAGCGGGGCCGAGGATTTCGGCGACATCGCCAATGCCATGGCTTCGGCCGGCATCGTGACCCTGGTACCTGCCAAAAGCAGTGACGACTACACCGTGCTGCATCGTGATTATCCGCGATTCGCCTCGGAATACGGGCGTGCATTCGATACGTTGCTTGGAATCCGAGGCGTGGACCGGTCCCATGCCGGCATCTATGCCGAATCCGAGGGCACCTGGATCGCCACGATATTGGCATCCCAGCGTCATGACATCGCCTTCGCGGCGCTCACGTCCGCACCGGTGTTCAAAGGCCGCGAGCAGATGGCTGTGGCCATGAGCACGTATGCGCATGAGGCCGGGGCTCCCAAGCCGGTCATCGATGACACGCTGAAGCTGCTTTCGCTCGATTACAGGCCGTTCGGATTGCAATACGCCGACTTCGACGCGGACCATTATCTCGAATCCCTTACCATGCCCATTCTGGTGAGTTACGGCGTATACGACACCGCCATGCCCATCGAACAGGGGGCGCAGCGCATCATGCAGGTCGCGCAACGCAATGGGAACCATGATGTGACTGTGCGATACTTCGCCGGCAACCATCAGATGAGAGCCGGCAGGGGCCTGTTCGCCCCTGGCCTGCCGCTTGCGGATGGGTACACGCAGGCGCTGGAGAACTGGGTGAATGGTGTCGCATCAGGCGCGGTAGCCAGTGGATGGGCCACGCCTCAGGTGGCTGGAGTGAAGCCGAATCAGCAGTTCGCGGCTCCGGAACGCACCAATTCGGGCATCATCGGTTCGCTGGGCGTGTTGTTCGGCGTCATGTTGGCCGGACCTGTGCTGTTGGCGCTGGCGTTCCTGCTGGGCATCGTGGCGACGATTCGGGCCGGCGTGCGTGAACGTGACGGATTGGTACGCGTGCGTGGCAGGTACGTGTCGCTGCGATCGGCGCCCGCCGCACATGACACGGGGCGACAGCGGTATGCCAATGTCAGTGTGGCCGAACCATGCTGGAGCATGGGGTTGTCGGCTCTGGTCCTGTCTTTGCTGGTGTATGGGTATCTGTCGGCCGTCGGTGCCGCAGCGGTATTCGCCCTGACGCCGGCTCCGCATATGTTCGGCATCGGTTGGCATATGCTGCAGGTGCTGACGGTGGTCGTGGTAGTGGTGTTCGCGTGGGGCATGGAATCACTCTGGGCCAAGCGCGGACGCATCGATGGCATACGGCGTGCGATCTGTGTGCTGGTGATCGCCGCTGTGCTATGCATCTTCCTATCTCTGGCCTTCTGGGGACTGTTCGGCCTCTAGCGGTCTGCATCCATACCAGGGCTCCCCTTGTCAGGACAGCACCGTAAAGCAAACAGCGGAGCTGTTTGTAGGTGCTGTGCGAGCCGACAGGCGAGCTGGCAAACCATGCGCGAAGCGCGTCCACGATTGC
Organism: Bifidobacterium sp. UTCIF-1; assembly: GCF_006408915.1. Lineage (NCBI taxonomy): Bacteria > Bacillati > Actinomycetota > Actinomycetes > Bifidobacteriales > Bifidobacteriaceae > Bifidobacterium > Bifidobacterium sp. UTCIF-1. The sequence goes on along the minus strand of NZ_JFAG01000003.1, from coordinate 150,057 downwards.
AGGACGAGCTGGCCTGCGAAGCAGGACTGAGGGGTAGTCATTTTCGTCCTGGTTCTGTTGCCGCGGCACACTAGTGCTGCGCGTCCTCGGCTTCGACCAAAGAATCGAAGCCGCCGAGCCGTACCGTATGCAGCAGTGTCTCCTCGGTGATGTTGCGCTGCGGGGAGACTTCGGCGCGCTCGCGGATCATGGATTCATACAGCCTGAAGGTGGCTTCGGAATACGTGCCCAGTTCACCACGCAGATACGTCTCGAACGATGTGGCCGCCGAAGTATCCTCACTGGTGGTGAGTACACGCATGGCCTGTCCGAGCTTCGGGTATCGTGCGCGGAAATCAGCCGCCCATGCCACCTGCTGTGCAATCACCTGTTCCTGCCGCGCGATACGGTTCGGGGACAGTGCGGGGATGTAGGGCTTGATGTCGCGCGCATACTCCTCGGGCGCGGTGGACGCCATCATGCGACCGTATTTTTCCGTGATGAGATTGCGCCCTTCATGGTCGGCCTCATCCAGATCACGTGCATAGCTGGCCAGCAGATCATGCTGCCAGGTGCGGAATTGGGCCAAACGCATCTGATGGAACACCGGCCAATTGCCTTGGCATGCTGCACGGCCGCCCTCGTTGTTGGTGTCCTGGAACTGGTTCCACTCATGGCGCACGATGGCTTCACGCAATGCCTCATCGGTTATTTCACTACCCATGTCGTCCCCGATTCATCACAGGCTGTGCAGCACGGGTGTGTCGGAGGTGATGTGTTCCTCGACGTAGGGGCGCTGCCATTCCAGGAAGGTCTCGCCGGATTCGGTCAGACGCTCCCGTTTGAGTTCCTTGACTGTTGCGGCCGCGATTCGCTCCACAATGTCGGTAATCTGATGGACGGCGGTGTCTGAGCCCTTGCCTCCTTCGCCGAACGCCGCGCCGCCATAGCAGGCGGCGGATCCCAGGCGCATCATCGTTTCCAATTGTCCGCAGATATCCGGCAACAATGCGAACATCGAGCCGGAAAGCCTGCGCAGCGCGGCGAACCGCCACTTGTAATACGGCGCATATCCCACCACCATCGGCCTGTTGATGAGGAACACCAAGGAAGAGGCGGCTTCGACGAACTCGCTGATTGACAGCCATGCCGCCGCCGAATCACCTCGACGCAAGGAGCGGGGAAGATTGTATTGTCCGGCCTGGGCCATCATGCCGAGACGGCGTGAGATCAGGGAGAGCCTCACATCGTCGGGCATGTCCTTGAACCCTTGGCGCACTTTGGAAAACGCGCCTATGGGGTCTTGGAATATCACGCCGTTGGTGGCCGCGGACAGTGTAGCCTCGTCCAGCATCAGCCATTCATGCGGCGCATCCTGTGCGGGTGCCTGATCGTAGCCGGTGATCGATCGGAAGAAATCGCCGATGCGGAATACGCCGTCGCGCCGGCCTTCACCCTGCGCTCGCGGTGTGGTGGGGGAATAGGGGTGTGCGGAGGAATCCTGCGTGAGGCTGTCTTCCGGAATGGCGTTCTGCGGGGTGCCGCTTACCGTCGTTCGGCCTGTCTGTTCCGTGCCTGCGCTGTTTTCGGAGTCGAAGGTCACCTTGCCGGTGCCGCTGATGGTGAATCTGCGCGGCAACGCCTCATAATCGGCCTGCAGACGTTCGCCAATAGCATCGTAGTCCTCGTCGGAAAGCCACAGGCAGAAGCGGGGGCCGAAATCGTGATCCTGCGAATACTGGTCGTCGAATCCGTAGCATTCCGAACCATGGCCCACCAAGCCTGCGGCGATGCGGCTGGCATACTGCGGGTACCGTCCTGCGATCATAGGCTTGCCCACTTGCTCCCAGAATGCGCGGGCCAGCGCCAGACCGGAGACCGGAATCGTCGCGGGGGAGTCGGCCCCGGCATCGGCGGCGGTGGAGCCTGCACTGGAGGAGACGGAGCCTGTATCGGAGGCGACACCGGTCGCGGAGCCAGGCATTGCGGAACCGCGCGGGGTCTCGCCGTTGCCGTCAACATGCGCCTCGGCTTCGCGAAGGTTCGCATCGGTGGTGCGGTAATAGTCGGTATCCTTGCCGTAGCATTCGGCGATCACCGCGAGTGCATTGCGATAATGGGCGGCCGCCTCGCCATAACGCCCCTCGGCATACAGCACTTGCGCGTAGCCGGCGAGCGCGGATGCATAGTGGGCGGAATGCGTCAGCCTTCCGGTTTCATAGATGGTCAGCGCTCTGTCGGCATGGGTGTGTGCTTCCTTGAGCCTGCCTTCCTGAAGCAGCACCAAAGCCAGATTGGTGTGCGATGAAGCCACGTCAATGTCGGCGTCGGGGTTCACGCTTGCCGCCTCGATGATATGCAGCGCCTGCCGCAATTCGGTTTCCGCCTGTGGTAGACGGTCGGTCTCGCTGTAGAGCATGGAGAGGTTATTGTGGAGCGCGGCAAGACGTCGGTCATCGGGCTGATACACCTTCTGTGCACACGCCAATGCTTGGTGATACAGGTCCTCGGCCTGGTCATAGTGGTGTGCCGCGCGCATGGCGGTGGCGCAGTTGATCAGGGTGGTGGCCCATCCTTCGGTGCCTTCAAGCCCCATATGCAGCGCCAGCTCGATGGCGCGCTGCACGATCCACTGGTTCTCCTTATGCCGTCCCTGCGAACGGTAGAACCCCATCGTCTCGTTCAATACCGTCAACAGTCCGGCTTCGTCGCCGGCGTTTTCCGCATCCACGGCGGCCTGTTCCAGATAGGGGCCCGCCTTCTCCGCGGCATCGTGGGCGTCGAAGATGGCGTCGAGACCGTGGAGGAATGCGTTGACGTCGAAGTCGTGCGGCTCGTCATTGCCGTGCGCGTCCGTCGAATCGTCCGGTGCGTCGAAATCGTGTGCGTGCTTCGTCTGCATGCCGAGCAGTGCCTGCTCCAGCTGCGCTTCCGTCGCATCCTCGCCCATGTGCAATCCCTTCGTCGTTGAGATATCGGTCATCGATAGGTTCCAGCGTACTGGGTGTGGATTCTCGGGTGACTGTGTGAGTGTCGTTACAGTGTGCGTCGACTGCCGGCGCAGGCAGGCTTGCCGTTGCTCCTATCGTCGGAGCCAATGGAGATAGATTCGGCGGGCATGGAAAAGCCCCGCATGCCGTAGCGTGCGGGGCTTTTCCTCGGTATTCAGTTATCGGTTATTGCCGTGCCTGTACAGTCGTCGGGCAATCGTTCAGCGCTGCTGGCGACGGCGCAGCGCGATGGTCGCGCCACCGGCTGCAGCGAGCAGGATGACTGCGGCGACGATTCCGGCGACGGAGGCACCGGTTCCCGGCAGATCGGCCTTGTTCGGCTTGGCCGTCGGCTTCTTGTCGGCGTTGGGCTTGTTTCCGCTTTGGTTGTTGTTTCCGCTTTGGTTGTTGTTTCCGCTTTGGTTGTTGTTTCCACCCTGTTCGCCGGAACCGTTGGAGTGAGCCTTTTCGGCATCCGCGATCTCGGCGTCCGTGTAGAGCAGCTGCGGGTTGACGGTGGAGACGGAGCTGCCGAACGTCTTGGCTTCATCGGCGCTCAGCGTCTTGGTCACGGTGAACTCGGAAGGCTTGGCTTCGCCGAGCTTGGTCACTCCGAAGTCGACACCGTTGACGTAGAGGCCAAGAGCCAGAGGCTTCGGGGCGTTCGCGTAGACCGGCAGGTCGAAGGCCACGGACACCTTGTTGCCGTCAACCGAGGAGCTCTTGAGCTCGATGCCTGCGGGGGAGGTGTCGCCCTTGACGTCCTTGTGGGAGCCAAGGTAATCAATCAGACCGTCGACGTCGACCGTGCCGGTCAGCTGCGGCTGGCCCTGCGCGGTGAATCCGGTGAAGCCGTCGCCGCCGGCCAGCAGGAAGGAGTTGCCGGCGACCGTCACCGCGTCGTCGTCCTTCACCTGCTTGCCGTCGACGAACACGTCGGTCACGGTGGCGACCGGAGCCTTGGTGTTGGCGTCCGCGGCCAAGGTGTAGACGAAGGTCACGTTCGAGGAGATACCCAGACGGACCACGTTGGACTTGCCGTCCTTGATCTGCCACTGCTGGGCGAGGACGTCCTTGAGCTGCTTGCCGGTGAGGGTGACCACACTGTTGTCGTTGCCGAACGGCAGCATGCTGTACGCCTCTTTGACGGTGATCTGCTTGTCGCCGTCAAGGTCGAGGTTGTCGGTACGCAGCCCGCCGGGGTTGATGAAGCCGATGGAGGCCTTCGCACCCACGGACGTCTTCTTGGCGGACTCGAGCGCGGCGTCGGCGTTCAGGGTACCGAGCTGGGTCTCGGCGCTCCAGTCGCCCTTGGCGAAGTTCGCGGACTTGTCGATGGTGCCGACGACCTTCTTGCCGGCTTCGGCGGAATCCGCCTGCGCCTGCTTGTAGACCTTGGCGGCCGGGCCGTTGTCATCGCCTTCGAAGCCTTTGGACGGAGCGGTGCCGTCCTTGTTGGTCACGAATGTGACGTCATACTGGGAGGCGTTCTGCACGGTGACCTTGGCGTTCTTGCCTGTGCCCTCGATGTAGAGGTCCTGGGCGGCGGCGTCCTGACCGTACTTGCCGGCCTCGATGATCGGGGCGCCGGACTTGGTGGTGGTGCCGTACTCGTTACGGTGGCTGTGGCCGCCGTAGACCAGATCGACATTCGCGTTGAGGCCTTCGCCGTCGGAGGCGATGGTTTCGCCGTCCTCGTGGATCAGGGCTACGACCGCGTCGGCCTCGCCGTTGGACTCATCGCCATCGGACAGCTGGTCGGCGACCTTGTTCACGGCCTGGACCGGATTGGTCACCGTGACGCCCTGCATCACGCTGGGGGAGACCACATTCTTCAGATCGGACGTGATGGCGCCCACGAAGGCGACCTTCTTGCCGTTGACGGTCTTGATGGTGTACGGCTTGAGACGATCGGATGTGAGCGCGCCGCCGGAGATGTTGGCGGCCACCCAGTCGATGCCGTACTGCGGGTCGGCGATGCGGTTGTTGAAGTCCGCAGTGCCCTTGTCGAGCTCATGGTTGCCCAAGGCGCTCACGCTCAGGCCCCAGGCTTTCGCCATGTTCAGGGTCGGGGTGTCCTGGAAGTAGGAGGACTCGAACGGGGATGCGCCTACAAGGTCGCCGCTGGAGACGAACACGCTGTTGCCGGGGTTGTGCTGGACGGCGAGCTTCTGGTAGGCAGCTTCCATCCACTGGCCGGTCTCGATGTGGCCATGGAAATCGGTGATGTCGAACACCGTCACCTGCTTGGCGTCCTTACCGGGCTGGTCAGGCTTGGTGGAGCCGTTGTTGTCGGAATCCGGGTGGTTGCCGTTGTCGGCGTATTCCTCACCGATCACCGACGGGGTGGCTGCGCCGGGCTCGACCTTGACCACGTCACCGTTCTCGTCAAGGGTCACGGTAGCGCTCAGAGCGGCGGCCAGGTTGATGCGCTGCCAGCCGGCGGAAGAGGAGTCGAGCGGGTATCCGCCATCGATCGCGGTCTTGGCGAGGATGGCCTCGCGCTGGTCGCGGTGCAGCTTCGGGTAGGCGATCTTCAGCAGGTCGGCGGAACCCTCAGGGGCGGTGAATTCGGTACCGGCGGTGGTCTTGTCGAAGCCGTAGGTCAGACGGTTCGTGTAGACGCGCAATGCCGAGGCGCGGTCGGTGACCGGCTCCTTGCTCACGGCGTCCACGAAAGCGTTCTGGTATCCGTTGGAGGCGTTCGCGCCGAGGTTGTTCACGCACTCGGTCACGGTCGCGTAATCGGAGTCCTGCTTGGTGGCGTGGCCGTCCGCCACACATTTGGCGGCCAAGTAGGACTGCAGCTGGTCGGATGCGGGCTTGACGTACTTGTCGTAGTAGGTGCTCCAGTAGTAACCATTCGCCACCTCGCCGTCGATGCGGCCGCCCATGATGTCGAGCGGGTAGTGCACGCCGAGCACGATGCGGTTGTTGCCCGCCTCGGAGGTACGGGTCAGGATCTCAGGCGCGAGCTGCGGAAGCATGCCGGCCAGAGCCACGCCCCAGGAGTAGGCGCCGGTGGTGTGCCCGGACGGGAAGGAGCCGGAGCCGGCCAATCCGTCATATTCGGCGGAATGCGTATTGCCCTGGGCATCGGTCCAATCCGGCACGCGCTTGATGTTCCCGTTGATGTTCGTGATCTCGTTCTTGCCGCCGTTGGTGCGGTCCTCGAACGGACGTGGATGCTGGAAGTGCTTCTTGGCGGTGGATGTGGAGATAGTGTCGTACTTGAATATGTCCGAGACCTTCTTCAGGCTGCCATCGGCCAGACCAGCGGAGAAGTATCCGCCAAGCACCGGGCCGAGGGAGTCCGGCAGGGTTTCGGCGGCGCTCATGTCCGCATCCACCAGGGCGCGCTGCTGCTGGGCGGTCGCGGTGGTGCCGTCGCCGCCTTCGGCTGCGGCGTTGTTGATCTGCTGGATGTACGCGTCATCGTGGTCGAGCACCGTCTGATTCAGCACCTTGCCGCCAGCGGTTTCGGTGGCCGGCTGCCAGTAGCTGTCATACTCGCCGAGCAGTTGCACGAGATTCGGCTTGGCGGCACGTGCCTGCGGGGCCGCTGCATAGCCGGAGGCGTCATTCGCGTCGGTTTCGGCATCATAACGGCCTTCGGATGTGGTCGCGTACCTGGTCTCGTCGAATGCATCCGTGGCACCGCCGGCGGCGATGCCGCTGACGCCAGCCGATGGCTGCGATGGAGCGGATTCATTTGCGGAAGCGGTCGTGGTCGCAATCGCGACGCTGGACAGCGTCGCTGCGGCGACGAGCGCGGCGATCATTCTCGCCGTGAACCTGATGGGTTTCACTGTATTCCCTTCCTCTGTGAGGCATTCATAAGGAAAATGCCTTCCCAGACAAGGAACCTAGGAAGGCAAGGTGGAATACGCGCGCAATGAAAGCAAACCGCAGATGAACTTCAGCCGGAAGAGGCCAATATCACACCTTGATCTCGCGCAGACGATGTGCGGCCTCGGTGTCCGTCTCGCAACGCCACGAGTAGAACGCCAACAGTCCCACGGACAACACAGCCAGCGGCAGCCCGCCCAAGCCGGTGAAACGGTAGTTCATCGAGAAGGTGGTGAGCATGGCCCCGCCGATGATGGAGCCTACGGCATTGCCGAAGTTGAAAGCGACCTGCACGGCGGCGCCGGCGATCAGTTCGCCGCCGCCTTGTCCGGCCTCGGTCATCAGCAGCTGCTGCGGCGCGGAAATGAAGAACAGCCCGAATGCAATCCAGAACGTCAGCAGCGCGGTGGTGACGTGATTGCCGGGCAGCAGCAGTACCATGAGCAGTCCGATACCGGAGATTGCCTGTCCGAGGGCGGCTGTGCCGGCGTGGCGCCAACGATCCGTGATGCGACCGCCGATGAGGCCGCCGACCACCATGCCGAACCCTGCCAGCATCATCATCACGGGCACCAGCGCGGAAGACCATCCTCCGGTCTTCTGCAGCCAAGGGGAGACGTAGCTCCACCAGCAGAACACGCCGGCATTGCCGGTGAACACGGCGGCCAGGATCACCCATGGCCCACGGCGGGTCAGGAACCGGAACTGTCCGGCGATGCCGGCGTCCTTGATCGGAGCCACATACGGAATCATGGTCACGGTGAGCACGATGGTCATGGCGGCCCATGCGGCGAGCACGCCGAAGGCCAGACGCCAGTTGAGGTATTCGGCCAGCAGCGTACCCGCCGGTACGCCCAGCATGTTGGCCACGGTCTGACCGGTCACCATCACGGATACGGCCTGTGCCTCCTTGCCCTTGTCGGCCAAGGTCTTGGCGATGAGCGTGGCTGTGCCGAAGAACGCGCCATGCGGCAGCCCGGAGATGAACCGCGCGACGATGAGCACGGCGGCATTTGGCGCGAACGCGGACATCGTGTTGCCTACCAGCGCGATCACCATGAACAGCACGATCAGATTGCGCGGCGGCACCTTGCGGCCGAAGACCAGAATCAGTGTGCCGATGCACACGCCGATGGCATAGGCGGAGATGTAATTGCCTGCGGTGGGGATGGAGACGTGCGTGGCTTCGGCCGCCTGCGGCAGGATGCCCATCATCACGAATTCGGCAGCGCCGAGAATGAAAGCGCCTGAAGCGAGCGCCAGCAAGCTTTTCTTCATGCTGTCAGATTCCCTCTGTTTGTCTGTGTAGTCTGTCCGGTGTCTCTTCGTGCATCGATGTATGTATATGGCGATTGTCAGCCATGCCTATTGATGCCGGCGGGAATTGTACCGCTGTGGGTGCACCGGAATCGGTCGTGAACAATAAAAAAGGAACCACTGGAATTCCAGTGGTTCCTTCCGAGTTGTCGGGCTGGCGGGATTTGAACCCGCGGCCTCTTCGTCCCGAACGAAGCGCGCTACCAAGCTGCGCTACAGCCCGTTTGACAACAGACGTAAATACTACAGTGTTCTTGGCGGAGCGCAAATGCCGGCGTGTCGCGGCATTGTTCGGCCGGAAAACGTTAATCGCCGGTCTTGCGTACACTGATGAATCATGGCTGAAGTTGTTGAAAACACCGAAAAAAGCGAGAATGAAACCCCGGCCGTCCCGCAGATGAGCACTGTCGAACGTGCGGAAATGCTGCTCAAACAGGACGCCACCATCACTGAGAAGATCAAGTCCGGCGCCACGCTGGACGAAGCCGTGGACCCCAGTAATAAGGAGTTCGGTCCGCTGGCGCACCCGGAGCAGGTGCAGATGCGCGTGGCCAAGCGCGCCATGATGCTGGACGCCGGCATCGCCCCGTACCCGGTGCATCTGGACGTGACCACCACCATCGAGGCCGTGCGCGCCAAGTATGACGGCAAGCTCGAGGCCGGTCAGGAGACCGAGGACATGGTGGGCATCGCCGGCCGTGTGCTCTTCCTGCGCAACGCCGGCGGACTGTGCTTCGTTCAGCTGGCTGCCGGCGACGGCACCAAGATCCAGGGCATGATCTCCAAGAAGGAGATCGGTGCCGATTCCCTGAAGCAGTTCAAGCAGCTGGTGGACCTTGGCGACCATCTGTACCTGAAGGGTCGCGTGATCGCCTCCAAGACCGGCGAGCTCTCGGTCTTCGCCACCGAATGGGCCATCGCGTCCAAGGCGTTGCAGCCGCTGCCGGCCCTGCACAAGGACCTCAACGAGGACACGCGCACCCGCAAGCCGTACATCGCGATGATCGCGGACGAGAAGACCCGCAACATGGTGCGCAACCGCTCCAAGGCCGTGGCCTCCCTGCGCCACACGTTCGCCAGCCATGACTTCCTCGAGGTCGAGACCCCGATGCTGCAGACGCTGCACGGCGGCGCGGCGGCACGCCCGTTCACCACGCACATGAACGCCTTCGACCTTGACCTGTACCTGCGCATCGCTCCGGAACTGTTCCTCAAGCGCTGCCTCGTCGGCGGCATCGACCGCGTGTTCGAGATCAACCGCGACTTCCGCAACGAGGGTGTCGACGCCACCCACGCCCCCGAGTTCACGATGGTCGAGGCATATCAGGCGTATGGCACTTATGACTCCATCGGCCAGCTGGTCAAGGAGCTCGTGCAGAAGACTGCTATGGATGTCTACGGCTCCCACAAGGTTACGTTGCTCGACGGCACCGAATACGACTTCGGCGGAGAATGGAAGACCATCAGCATGTACGATTCCCTGTCCGAGGCGCTCGGCGAGGAGATCGTGCCGAACGGCGGCCCCGAGCATCCCGGCACCTCCGTCGAGCACCTCGGCGAGATCGCCGACAAGCTCGGCGTCGAACGCGACGAGGTCGAGAACCACGGCAAGCTTGTTGAGCACCTGTGGGAGCACTTCTACGAGGACAAGCTCTACGAGCCCACCTTCGTGCGCGACTTCCCGGTGGAGACCTCCCCGCTCGTCAAGGGTCATCGCACCAAGCCCGGCGTGGTCGAAAAGTGGGATCTCTACGTGCGCGGCTTCGAGCTGGCCACCGGCTATTCCGAGCTCAACGATCCGGTCGTGCAGCGTGAGCGTTTCGTGGCCCAGGCCAAGGATGCGCTCGCCGGTGACGAGGAGGCCTGCGATATCGATGAGGACTTCCTTGAGGCGCTCGGCGTGGGCATGCCTCCGGCAGGCGGCATGGGCATGGGCATCGACCGACTGCTCATCGCGTTGACCGGCGCCACGATCCGCGAGACCATCACCTTCCCGCTGGTCAAGCCGCTGGTGGCCTGATGAACTGATCTCCTGATTGTCTGATCGCAATGTATTGCGGCTCCGGCTCCTTCCGCTCTCCGTAGGGCGGAAGGAGCCGGAGCCGTTGTTCGTTGTATATTGATCGTCTCGGGGTTCTCGGTTCCTCTGGAGCGGCGACGACGGCGTGTCTCAACCGGGCGGGGCGATACCATCGATAATTTGTTAAGGGCGTTACTCCTTTGGGGAGGCGTTACCGGCCACGAAGCAGCATATCGTGTCTGTTCTCGCGGATATGGCAACCAGAAAACCAAGAACGGAGTAACAATTGGCCTCCTCCTCTGCGCCCCAGAACATGCCTCAGAATACGGCATCCCAGAGCGCCATCTCTCAGGGCCCGGCACCCGACAAACTCGGCAACGCCCCATTCTCGGTCCTTGTGCCAGTCATGATGTCCTTCTTCGTGATGGGCTTCGTGGACCTTGTCGGCACGGCCTCCAACTATGTGCAGACTGATTTCGGCCTGTCCGATTCGGTCAGCAACATCTTCACCACCATGACCTTCTTCTGGTTCCTGGTGCTTTCCGTGCCTGCCGGCATGCTGATGAACCGCATCGGCCGACGTATGACCGTGCTGGTGGCCATCGCCATCACCGCAGCCGGCTGCCTGCTGCCGATCATCGGCTATCTCATTCCGGTGCCGATCGTGCAGCTGGTGTTCGTCATCGGCTCATTCTGCCTGCTGGGCATCGGCAACACCTTCATGCAGGTCTCGCTCAACCCTCTCGTCGGCAACCTCGCGCATGACGAGAAGCTTGCCGGCATGCTCACCTTCGGGCAGTTCGTCAAGGCCATCGCCTCCTTCATCGCACCGCTGATCGCTGGGTGGGCCGCCACCATGTTCGGCAAATGGTGGCTGCTCTACCCGATCTATCTGGTGTGCGCGATTCTCGCGTTCGTGATGCTCGCCTTCGACGATATCAAGGAGAACGCGCCGGATACCGGCAGAACCAGCATGCTCAGCTGTTTCGCGCTGCTCAGGAACCCCGTGATCCTGCTGTGCTTCCTCGGAATCGTGTGCCATGTGGGCGTCGACGTCGGCATCAACGCAACCGCACCGAAGATTCTCATGGAGCATTCATCCATGGGCATCGAGGTGGCGGGTGGCGCCACCAGCGTCTACTTCGCGTTCCGCACGTTGAGCTGCCTGTCCGGTTCCGTGTTGCTGCAGAAGTTCACCCGTAAGCAGATCCTGCGCGGCTGCGGTGCTCTGATGGCGCTTTCCTCGTTGTGCTTCATCCTGTTCGCCGGATTCGATGGCATGCCGGTTTGGCTTGCATATGCCGGCCTGGCTTTCGTGGGCATGGGCAACGCGAACGTGTTCTCCATCATGCTCACCACCGGTCTGTTGCATCTGCCGGAACGGCAGAACGAGGTTTCCGGCCTGATGATGATCGGCTTGATCGGCGGCGCCATCTTCCCGCCGCTGATGGGTCTGGCCTCCGACGCCATGGGTATGCAGCTCGGCGCGATCCTCGTCATGACTGTCGGCGTGGCGTATGTGGCATTGCTCAGCATCTTCTTCAAGTCATACGGCACCACACGCTGACCGACGGTGCGCGGCTTTCGGTTGATCGCGCACGATTCCTGGCCGGCACTGGTCCCGCCATGCCCATCATTGATATGGGCGTGGCGGGACCTTGTCGTAGTGCGGTCATTCGCTGAAGCATGACATATGCAGAGCGTCATGCGGGTATGGTGGAAGCCATGAATCTGCGTGTATGGATGGGTGGATTGCGTCCGAAGACGCTGCCTGCCTCGATCGCCCCTGTATTGGTAGGTGCAGCGGTGGCGTACCGGCATATCAACGAGCTGAACATCTGCACCTTGGTATACCCCACGCCTCCGCAATGCGTGGCGCGAGGCGTGTTGTACTCGGCGTTGCTCAGCCGATTCTGGCCGGTGTTCATCCTGTGCTTGGCGGTGACGTTGTTGCTGCAGATCGCGGTCAATCTCGCCAATGATTATTCCGATGGCGTGCGCGGCACCGATGAAGGGCGCGATGCAGACGAATCGGATTCCGGACGCAATGGCCGTGACGCCAAACCTCGGAGGTTGGTGGCCTCCGGGGTGCCGCCCAAGCAGGTGCTGTGTGCCGCCGGTGTCGCAGCGGGTCTTGCATGCGTGGCTGGGCTTGTGGCGGTGGTCCTCTCGCAGGCGTGGTGGCTTCTGGCTGTGGGCGCGCTCTCGGTGGCGGCCGGCTGGTTCTATACCGGCGGCAGACATCCCTACGGGTATGCCGGTTTTGGTGAAGTCGCTGTGTTCCTGTTCTTCGGGCTTGCCGCCGTACTGGGCACCGAATATGCGTTGGCTGGCGCTGTGGACGGGCTGGGCGTCGCGGCGGCGGTCTGTTGCGGATTGAATGCGGTGATGCTGCTGATGGTCAACAATCTGCGTGACATCGACGGCGATCGGATTCATGGCAAGCGGACCTTGGCGGTTCGCTTGGGGGAGCGGAGAGCCTCGGTGCTGTTGGCGGTGTGCTGCATTATCGCATGGGTGATCGGCTCGTTCATCTGCATGATGCTGTGGATGCCTTGGGGTGCCGTTGTACTGATCTCCGGCGTCGCCGTGCCGATTCGCATGGTATCCAGCGCATTCAGGCATCAATTCCGCACGGCGCTGAACGACGCCGGTTTCCAGACCTTGTTGTTCGCCGTGGTGGTGGTCGTGTCCGTGGCGGTGTCCTTCTGATGGAGACGGATGTTGCCTCGGCGGGACTTGCCGCAGTCCGCGATTGTCTACGAATAACGCTTGCAATCGCCTGCGATTATGCCAACGCTGTCTAAACGATGCATAAAACATAAGATGAATGCTCGCGTTTGGCGTCATGGGGCGGTAGACTGGCCGTATGTCTTACAAACTAGTACTGCTCCGTCATGGACAGAGCGCATGGAATAAAACCAATCAGTTCACCGGCTGGGTCGACGTACCGCTGACCGAGCAGGGTGAAGCCGAAGCCAAGCGCGGCGGCGAGCTGCTCAAGGAGAAGAACGTCCTTCCGGACATCGTGTTCACCTCCCTGCTGCGTCGCGCCATCAACACCGCCAACATCGCTCTGGATTCCGCAGATCGTCTGTGGATTCCGGTCGAGCGTAGCTGGCGTCTCAACGAGCGTCACTACGGCGCTCTGCAGGGCAAGAACAAGACCGAGATTCGTCAGGAATACGGTGACGAGAAGTTCATGCTGTGGCGTCGTTCCTACGCCACCCCGCCGCCCGAGATCGATCCGGACGACCAGTACGCGCAGAACCACGATCCGCGCTACACCGGCGACCCGGTTCCGGAAGCCGAGTGCCTGGCCGATGTGGTCAAGCGCGTTGAGCCGTACTTCAAGTCCGACATCGAGCCGCAGCTGCGTGCCGGCAAGACCGTGCTGATCGCCGCTCACGGCAACAGCCTCCGCGCCATCGTCAAGATGCTGGACAACCTGACCGAGGAAGAGATCGCCAAGGTCAACATCCCGACCGCCATCCCGCTGCTGTACGAGCTGGATGAGGACTTCAAGCCGATCAAGCCGCGTGGCGAGTACCTGGATCCGGAAGCCGCCGCTGCCGGTGCTGCCGCTGTCGCCGCTCAGGGCCAGAAGTGAGCTAGCTCGTCAAGAGCGCATATCACCTAAGGGGAAGCCACTATTGTGGCTTCCCCTTTTGCATATCCGAATATCATACCCACCGTGTAGTGAAAACACCACCGTGTAGGGATATGCCCACGGTGTAGGGAAACGCCCATGATGTAGGGATTGAAAACGGCTTGATTCCGCCGAAAACATGTTGTTGCTGATACAAGGGTCCCTACATGATGGGGAATTCCCTACATCATGGGAAGTTCCCTACACCGTGGAGCCGTCGTTTCGTTGCCGGGCTCGTTGCCGGTTGCGGCAGGGTGCATCATACGGCAAAAGAAAACGGCGTCCAGTCGTAACCGGATCGCCGTTTCGGGCATCCCCGAGGGGATAGGTATTGAATTATGCCATCGCGTGACCGCGCATCAGTCGATGTCGGTGCCTTCGTCGCGAGTGGGCTTCTTGGAAGGGTCGAAGCCGGAGACGATGTACGCCACACGACGGGCAGCGGAGACGGCGTGATCGCCAAGGCGCTCCAGGAAGCGGCCCAGCAGTACGATATCGGTGGTCTGCTGACGGGTCACTTCATCGGAGAGAGCCAGTTCGAAGGTCTTGTGGTGCAGGTCGTCCAGCTTGTCGTCCGACAGGATGATGTTCTCCGCAAGCTTCTCGTCGCGGGTGTCGAGCAGGGCGACGAGTTCGTCGGCGGTGTGGTTGAGGAACTCGATCATGTCGGCGAACAGCGGCTGAGCGGACTCAGGCAGCGGGGACGCCGGGTACGTGCGGCGTGCGGACTCGGCCACGTGACGAGCGAGGTCGCCCATACGCTCGAAGGTGGAAGCCAGACGCAGGGTGGAAACCACGACACGAAGGTCGGTGGCAACCGGGTTCTGCTTGGCGAGCAGCTTCACGCACTGGTCGATGATGGAAGATTCAAGGGCGTCAATCTCGATGTCGCCGTCGATGACGGTTTGCGCAGCTTCGACGTCCTGCTTCAACAGGGCTTCGCCGGCACCGTTGATCGCCTTGCGAACATCCTGCGCCATATGGTCGAGGTCATCAGCAACCTGCTTCAGCTCCTCGTTGAAAATAACGCGCATTTCTCTAGCCTTTCATGCTGTGGTATTACAACCTGTACCAGTGTATTATTCCGGCTGCGACATGCTACATCAACGTAGATAATCGCAACCTCTTGTTGTTCAACTGTTCATTGGACTGTTCACTTATCATTCATATTGTCGGCGCGCCGTACCGAAACACCCGGGTCCATGAAGACCTGTGGAAGAATGGTCTCATGACACAGATGCCGGTCGTCGTGCTTACGATTCTTACCATACTATCCATCGCGTTCGTAGTGCTAGTCGTCGTCATGGCGATCGGCATCGTGACGCATCGGGTCTCAATCGCCTCATCGCATGAGCATGACGATTCGGATGATCTGTCGGACGATACCAGGGCGTTGCTGGCCATGATTCCCGGTGCTTCCATCGTGGTCGACGAGCATGATGCCGTTGTCCGATGCAGTCCGGCTGCCTACCAGCTCGGTGTGGTGGAGGGGGACGCCATCATCGATTCCGAGGTATTGAAGGCCGTGCGTCAGGCCCGTCGATCGGGAGGCAAGCGCCAGTTCGATGTGACCACAAACACTCCCGAACGTTACGCGGGTGGGGACAGGGGCGACGGCGGGCGTGTGGTCACCCGGTCGGTGACGCGTCCGAACTGGCTGAAGGTCACTGTGGCGCGAATCAGTGATGCGTTCGTCATCGTATTGGTGTCAGATGTGAGCGAAGTGGTGCGATTCGGGCATGTTCGTGATTCGTTCATCACGAACGTATCCGAGCAGCTGCTCAAACCCACGGAGGCATTGGGCCAATTGGCTGATGTGCTTGAACGTGATGATCTTGACCACGAACAATTGGTCGACGATGCGCGCCAGGTGCGTTCCAGTTGCAACAAGCTCAATCATATGGTCTCCGACCTGCTGTTGCTGATCCGCGCTCAGGAGCCCATCACGCCTTCATCCGCTAACCGCCTCAATGTGATGGACGTTCTGCGGGTCACGATGCAGCGGCTTGAGCCGGAAGCGCAACGCGCCGACGTGCGGCTGAACCTCAAGGGTGACGATGCGCTGGTGGTCAATGGACAGGCCGATCAGCTCGACAGTGCGGTGACCAAACTCGTGGAGAACGCCATAGGGTATTCGCAGGAAGGCGGCATCGTCAATGTGTCTGCCGTGGCCACCAAGGATGGAGAGCATGCGGCCATTCGCGTAATAGATCAGGGCAGAGGCATCGCGAAACAGGACCAGAGCCGGATCTTTGAGCGCTTCTATCGTGGTTCCTCTCAGACCGAACGTACGGCAGATGGCGTGGGGCTAGGTCTGGCCATTGTCAAGCACGTGGCATTGACCCATCATGGCGATGTGTCGGTGTGGAGCGCTCCCGGTCAGGGCAGCACGTTTACGTTGACCTTGCCTCTGGCACACTGATTGCAATCCAGTATCACAATGCGGTGATGACGTGCAGTAAAGACGGGAGAATACCGAAGAATGGTAGGGCGGTCGTGGGGTATGTTGAGACGGCTCGCCTACAGGCCCAAACGGCGGTAATCCCACCGGTCGAAGAATTCCCAGATCAGCAACAGCAGCCCGATGATGACGCCGGACGCGCACAGAACGACCAATGACTCCGATCCCATGCCGAGGGTCATCATGATGAGCGAGACGATGAGCGCCGCGGCCCATAGACCGGTGCCGATACCGAACACCTTACGCAAATCGACCCGCACCGGCTTGGGTGCGGGTTTGCGAACGGCTGGGTCGATGATGGGCGCAAACTTCATAGTCATAGACTGTAGTAAAGAGGAACGTCAAACGTCCTTTTTACCACGATTCTCCCCTTGCTGCAGTCTTGTGCCAGTAATTCGTTGACCGTATTCCGGCTCCCCTTGTCAGGGGAGCCGTTCGAAACCACTGTCACCGGTGAACTAACCCAGATCACTGTGTTCCGGCTCCCTTGGTCAGTTGTCAGGGGAGCTGTCCCGCGAAGCGGGACTGAGGGGTAGTCATTTCGTCAACGAACTTCCGGCACAAATGCTGCTTGCCTTGTAACGGTCAAAGAGCCTGTGCCCTCGTGTGCGCGTTACAGGCGATCGACTACATAGTCGATGCACTTGGTCAGATTCACCACATCCGCAGGCTCCACGGACGGGAACACGCCTATGCGCAACTGGTTGCGGCCCAGCTTGCGGTATCCGGCGCAATCCACGATGCCGTTTTCGCGCAATATCGCCAGCACCTGATTGGCTTGGACATGCTCGTCCAGATCGATGGTCACCACTGAATGGGAGCGTGCTGCGGGGTCGGCGACGAATGGCTGCGCATAGGAGGACTGTTCCGCCCAGGAATAGAGCAACGACGCGGACTTGGCGCATCGCGCGGTAGCCCAGTCCAAGCCCCCGTTGTCGTTGAGCCATCGGACCTGATTCTCCATCATGATGAGATTGGCCACTGACGGCGTGTTCAGCGTCTGGTCCTTGCGGGAGTTCGCCAAAGCGCTGGTGAGCGAGAGGAATGGGGGCACCCAGCGGCGCACGCCGTCCAGATGTGCGCTGGACTCCACTCGTTCGGCTCGTTCGATGGCCGCCGGGGAGAGCACGGCTACCCAGAGGCCTCCATCCGATCCGAATGCCTTCTGGGGGGAGAAGTAGTACACGTCGGTCTGGCTGATGTCCACCGGCAGGGCACCGGCCGCACTGGTGCCGTCGATGATGGTGAGGGCCCCGGATTCCTGACTGCCCGGCACGCGGCGTACGGGTGCCGCCACGCCGGTGGAGGTTTCGTTATGCGCCCAGCAGTAGGCGTCCACGCCTTCGGTGAATTCGGGCAGACGATAGGTGCCGGGATCGGAGGCGAACAGGGCCGGCTTCTCAAGGAACGGAGCGTTCGCGGCCGATGTGGCGAATTTCGCGCTGAACGAACCATAGGTGCCGAACGCGGCGCGGCGGGTGATCAGCGAGGCGCAGGCGATCTCCCAAAAAGCGCTGGCGCCGCCGTTGCCCAGTGCGATTTCGTAACCGTCCGGAAGACGGAAGAAGTCGCTCAGCCCGCTGCGGATGGAGCCGACCAGCTGCTTGACCGGTGCCTGACGGTGCGAGGTGCCCATCAATGTGGTGGTGCCGGCTTCCAAGGCGGCGATCTGCTCGGGGCGGACCTTGCTCGGGCCGGAACCGAACCGACCGTCTTCCGGCATGATGGAATGAGGAATCTTTACTGTCGTAGTCACGCGCATAAGGGTAATCGTCGGGTCTGAAGAATGCCTTGATGTGCTCGATTAGCGGATGCGACATGCGCAGTCGCGAGGCTCGTATATCGTTTGACGAGCTGCCGGCTGAGTCAATGTGAACATCCCTATGACACGTGGTCGTTGTACAGTAAGCATCAGTGTCGGTACGGCAGCGCACAGCATAGTGGTGTCGTCAGCCCAACCAAGGAGTTTACAGAGTATGAAGCATGCTTCGCACAAAGCGACCGCGGTCTCGCGCCAGAAGTTCAGCTTAGCGAAGGCGCTGTTCGCCTCCGGAAAGGGCACCCATTCCATTCGTTCCGTACGCGCCGTGCAGTCTGCGGGCGACGATGCGGCAGTACTGGGACTGGATCCCGCAGTGGCTGAAAAAATCAACGAGATTGCTCCGCAGACCCGTCGCTCCATCCGTCAGGCGGCTCGAGCGGCCGAACGTCGTAGCCATATTCTTGCTTCCGCATCGCTGGCGGCTCTGGTGGGCACCGCCGCAGGGGCAATGGCGTTCTCCAACGCGAACGAGGACATCCCGCTCGCTGAAACCACCACCACGACGACCACGCAGCTCAAGCGTGTGGCCGATACTGGAACTGCATCCCGTTCCGAGGCCCGTTCCGATTTGAACGATTCCTCCAGTGTCCAGTCTGCATCCACTGATTCCAATGGCGGATGGGATTTGAGCGTATCCGACAGCTCGTTGGACACCGCTTTGATGAACCGCAATACGGCTCAGAATGTCACGGTCTCCGACCTTATGGATCAGGACCAGGGCGCGCTGCCGGCGGGATTCAACCCGAATCATGATACGGGTGCCAACGCCAACAACTATCCGTGGGGCCAGTGCACGTGGTACGCATACGAGCGTCGCGTGCAATTGGGTCTGCCGGTCGGCGGCAACTTCGGCGACGCCGTTTCATGGGCCGAATCCGCAAGCGCACGCGGGTACTGGGTGGATAACACACCCCGCCATGTCGGCGATGTGGTGGTGTTCGCACCGGGGCAGGAGCACGCCGATTCCTATTATGGCCATGTCGCCGTGGTCGAGAAGGTCAATGCCGATGGCTCCATTGAGATTTCCGAATCGAATTACAAAGGCCTCGGCGTGATTTCCAGCCGTACGTTCTCCGCCGCGCAGGCCGGCGCGTTGCAATACATTCATTACTGATGCTTGACTGCCAATGCTTTATGGCGTTGAGTCAGCAACGTGTCGGTTGCGCTGAGAATGTGGCTGACATTTTGGTACGGTCTTCGGTTGTGCGCTGACGTGGTATACAAGGTTTCTGATATTCGCTGAACGATAAAGCGGTTGGTCAACACGCCGAAGGGTGTGTGGTATTTCATAGTGTCCTGCTTCGCCAAGCATATGTTGCGGGAATCGGGGTCGTGTACAGTAATGGAGTTATGAGGATTGATTCCAAGATAGCTTCCGTGGTCGCTGCGTGCGCGGTGACCGCAAGTCTGGTTTCCTTGGCGCCGGCAGCTGCGGCTGACGAGGGAACCGTCACTTCCACCAAGTCCTTCCCCTCCTACAGTCAGGTGCGTAAGGATTTTGTCGCTGAAGCCACTTCGACCGATGTTTCCAGTGACTCCAGCTGGGGTGATGTTGAAAGCCTGAACGTTCCGCAGACTCAATCGCAGGCCGAAAAGGATGCCGAGGCGCAGAAGAAAGCTCAGGAGGAGGCGGCCAAGAAGGCTGCTGAGGCCCAGAGCCAATCCCAATCACAGGCGGCAAGCCGCGATGACTCCCGGTCCTCGTTGAGCTATTCCGACTCCGGAGCCACCGCTTCTGCCGACGCTGCGGCTTCGATCGATCGTGCATATTCGCTCATCGGCGCTTCCATGGACTGCACGGCGTTGGTCACCAGTGCTCTGGCGGCCCGTGGCATCAATTTCCACGGCTGGCCCGAAGAGTATGTGAATGTGCCTGGCGGATATGTGGTCACCGATGGTTCTCTTCAGCCAGGCGACATCCTGATTTACAAGTACACCAATGGCACCAATGGCGGTTTGCATTACGATCATGTGGCGTTGTACGTCGGCGGCGGCAAAGCCATCCACGGCGGATGGACTGGTGGTGTGGTGGCGTTGGCCGGCACGTTGCCGAACAAGCTCACCACAGTGGTGCGCATTCCTTAAGGTCTTGGTTTTCGATACGTCGAATGGGGCCGGGCGAACAGGTGTCGCCCGGCCCCATTCGACGTATGCGCGTTTTTCCTCAATTCGCTACCGGCCAATCCGAGTGTCGGGGGGTATTGTTGAAGCTACGCGGAATGAAAAACCGCGATAACTTCAAGGAGGTCGTCATGATTAACGACAAGGCCATACTCGTCGGCGTTGACGGGTCGCATGCCAGCTATAAGGCAACATGGTGGGCCGCGAATTATGCCAAGCATGCCGGGCTCACGCTGCAGATTGTCTGCGCGTATTCCCTGCCAAGCTATGCTGCCGTGTCATTTGATGCCACCTACACGGCGATGGGGGATGACAACGCGGCTCATTCCGATGCCCAGGAGATTCTCTCCAAGGCCAAGGCCATCGCGGACGAGCAGGGTGTGGAAGCGGCCACTCTGATTGTCACAGGTGATCCTGCATCCGTGTTCGTGGAGCTTTCCCGCAACTACAATCTCATCGTGATCGGCAACCGCGGCAAGGGTGGTCTTGCGGAACGTCTGCTGGGCACCACGTCCTCGTCGTTGCCCGCATATGCGTATTGCCCGATCGTGGTGGTGCCGTATACCGATGATGACGGCAACCTGATGCACCTGAACAACACGATTACCAAGGTCGCAGTCGGTTCCGACGAGTCCAAGTGGGGGTTGAAGGCTCTGGAGATCGCTGCCGACTTCGCCGCTTCCTGGGGCGCCGAGCTTGACGTGCTCTCCGCCGTGCCGAATCTCAAGGGCATTGACGGCGAAGACGACGTGATGAAGTCCTATCAGGAGGACTTGGACGTACGCGTGAAGCCTCTTCTGGAATCTCACCCCGATTTGAAGATCAACAAGCACATCGTCTCCGGTCCGGCCGTCAGCGCCCTGACGAAGGCCAGCTTCGACCATGATGTGGTAGTGGTGGGCTCCCGTGGGCGCGGCGGCTTCACCGGCCTGCTGCTGGGATCCACCAGTCAGGGGCTGCTGCAGCATGCGGCTGGCCCGGTGTATGTGGTGCCGCGCAAGTATGTCGAGGCGGCCGAATCCCGTCTTGACACGGTGCCGAGCTCGCCGGCCGAAGTGCCTACCAAGTCGCTGGAGGAGATTGCCGGCGTCGAGGAGATTCCGGTGGCAAAGGCCGAGCCGGAAGTGGCCGAGCAGATTGAGAAGACCATCGATCCGGACAAGCAGTAGCTTCACAAAACAATTGACAAAACAACCCTTGCCCGAGAAAAACGTCACTGACGATGGCTCAGTGCACGAGATTCTCGGGCACTGGGCTCATTTCGAGAACAAACGGCGCTGAGTAGCTCTCAGCGCCGTTTGTTCTCGAGCGCACTGTCATATGGTGTCTGAGATCCCCCAGACTCCAATCGGTCGTAAGGGAACCGGTTTCAGTGCTTCACTGTCACGTTCATGCGGACCGGGGTTTCCTGCACATACGTGTGCTTGACGGTGCAAGCCTTATCGATATGACGCGTGATGCGTTCCTTGAGTTTGTCGGCATCCTCCTGAGACAGTCCGGCGTCGGAGGCATCGACTACAACCTGTTCGTCGAAACTGGTGTATGCATCGTTCTCGGGATCGTACGTGCCATCCACCACGATCTTGGCACCCTTGCCTTCGCCAAGCGCATGCTCGATGGCGAACTGGCTGGACAGCGCCGCGCAGCCGGCGAGAGCCACCTTCATCAGGTCACCGGGGGTGAACTGGCCGCGATCCTTGCCGAACTTGATGTGTGCGCCGTCATCGCTGAAGGCGTCCCATGAACCGTCCTTGTTGCGCTCCACCCACAATCGCTTGCCCATGATTCCTCATTTCCGTAGATGCTTCGCAGACCCGACTGACTATGGCAGGGCCCGCGGGGGAGTGCGGCGTTATCCACCGCATCCCCGCTTGATATGGACTGTTCCATTATGCCCCTAAGCTACACTGGTGCACATGGCTTTGACCGAAGAACAACTTGCAGATATCCGTTCGCGTATTCCCGCACGTCCTCAGACCGACATTCCGATGCCATATGAGGATCTGGTGCGTAGGATTCTTGAGCAGGGGACGCTGAAATCCGATCGTACCGGCACTGGCACCATCTCGTTGTTCGGGCAGCAGATGCGGTTCGACCTCTCGAGCTATTTTCCGCTGTTGACCACGAAGACGGTGTTTTTCAAGGGACTGGCATACGAGCTGATCTGGTTCCTCAAAGGCTCCACCAATGTGCGCTGGCTGCAGGAGCACAATGTACATATCTGGGATGAGTGGGCCGATGAGAACGGTGATCTGGGCCCGGTGTATGGAGCGCAGTGGCGTTCCTGGCCCGCTCCCACGCCGGAGGACCCCCATCGCACCATCGATCAGATCAGCAATGTCATGGATCTCATTAAGCACCATCCCGACTCCCGTCGCATGGTGGTCTCCGCATGGAATCCCGCAGAAGTGGAGCTGATGGCGCTGCCGCCATGCCATGCGCTGTTCCAGTTCTATGTGGCCGACGGCAAACTGAGCTGTCAGCTCTACCAGCGCTCCTGCGACATGTTCCTCGGCGTGCCGTTCAACATCGCGTCCTATTCGTTGCTGACGCTGATGATGGCGCAGCAGGCTGGACTGGAACCGGGCGAATTCGTCTGGACAGGCGGTGACTGCCATGTATATGACAATCACATCGACCAGGTGCTTGAGCAGCTGAGCCGCGACCCGTATCCATATCCGCAGATCGAAATCCGTAAGGCTGATTCGCTGTTCGATTATCAGTACGACGATTTCAAGATTATCGGATACCAGCATCACCCCACCATCAAGGCGCCGGTGGCTGTCTGACTTCGTCATCCAGCCACCTTCGGCGACACGGTGGTGTCGCCTCACCTCACCTACGGACAGTCCACAGGACTGTCCGCTTGACGGTTCGGCTGTCTGAGAGTCGGGCGCATCAACTACACTGAGGCGCAGTTCCTTGAATTCCAGGAGGAGTAGACGAAATGGAGCATGACAGTAGCCGCAGCGGCTATCACGAACCCGAGCCCGGATCTGCCGGGCTGTCTGAAGTCGAAGAGGACTGGGGGGATGATTTCCCCAAGACCTTTTCGGTCAATCTGATCTGGGCTGAAGCCCGCGACAAAGAAGGTCGTCCGGGGGCTATCGGTTTCCAGGGTGGAATGCCTTGGCATTGCGCGGAAGACATGAAACACTTCAAAGAGCTGACTGTCTCGCACCCGGTGATCATGGGGCGCAAGACCTGGGAATCTCTGGGATTGAAGTACCGTCCGCTGCCGAATCGCGACAACATCGTCGTTTCTCGGGATCCGTTGTACAGTGCGCCGGGCGCGACAGTGGTCACCAGTCTGGACGACGCCCTCGATTTGGCCCGTCAGGAAGCCATTCCCGATGATGGTCTCGATCGGTCGGAAATCTGGATAATCGGCGGAGCGCAGCTGTTCGCCAAGGCTCTTCCATTCGCCAACAAGGCATATATCACCACACTGGATGCCGAGGTGGATGCGGATTCCTACGCTCCAGACATGCAGGCTCTGATCGAGGCCGGCTTGTGGAGCGAGGCCGAGGTGGGGCACTGGCACAAGCCCGCCGATCCCGATTGCGGCATTCGCGCATACCGGTTCTCCGTCCTGACCAAGACCAAGTAATAGATATCAGGCATTACGCCATACTCCATATCACAGAATGATTGAGCATCGATGAGCAATACCCATCCCTATACCGTAATGACTGTGTGCACTGGCAACATCTGCCGTTCCCCGATGGGGGAGATCATCCTGCGCCATTTCTTCAATGAACGTGGGTTGGCGGATCAGGTCACAGTCGAGTCCAGCGGCGTGTCCGACGAGGAATGGAGTCACCCTATCGATCCGCGCGCTGTGCGCGTGTTGCGTGAGCGCGGTTATGGCGATGAGATTCCCCGCGACCATTTCGCTCACCGAATCTCGCGTGACGAAATCAACCGTACCGATTTGTTCCTGCCGATGACGGCGTCGCATATGCGTGCCCTGCTGCGCATGCTGCCGTCCGGCAAACGCGCCGAAGTGCACATGTACCGCAGCTTCGATCCGAACCTGCCCAAGCCGAAGCCGGGCCGTGAAGACCAGATCGATCTGGTCGACCCGTGGTACGGCGGCCCTCATGAATTCGAAGTGGCCATCGATCAGATTGAGGAGGTCGCTCCGTACATCGTCGATTGGGTGGCCAAACAGCTTCAGACGACTTCAGACAACTGAGTGAAGCGCTGACGTGCTTCCGTCCTGCGCGGCTTGCCTATCCTCGGTTTCGCCTCCGGTTCCTGATCAATGAAGGGATCGGAGGCGAAACCATATGCGGGAGTCAGATGACGCGGGTTTCCGCCAGGGCGTTTCAGCTAGAACACCAGTTGCACCATGATCATGTATGCCAGTGTGCCTGCTGCTATGGAAAGCATCATATTGCGCTTCCAACAGTGCAGCACCACGATGATGACGCATGCCGCCAATTCGGGAATACCATGCGAACCGGTGAGGATGGGAGTGTTCCTCAGGGCATACACCACCAATAATCCGGTCATGGCATAGGGAAGCACCGACCCCAGATACTCGATCAGCCGAGGTGGCTGCTTCGATTCCGGGAAGATGATGAATGGGAGGAATCGAGTCAGCATGGTACCGGCCGCCACCGCGGCGACGGTCAGTATGCCCTGCCATATGGTCATGGTCATGCCTGATGCTCCTCCTGAATGTGAGAATCGGCGGTTGAGGGCTGATGATGCAGCGTATCAAGATGAGGCCGCAGTAGCACGAACAGCGCCAGCATGATGATCATCGATGGAATCATGAAATCCTCCGCTCCAAACAGCGCCAGGCAGACCAGCGAAGACAGTACCCCCACTATCGCCGATAGGTGTTCGCGGTGTTTGCCGCTGAGCCATTGATCGAGGAAAATCACCAGGAACAATGCGGTCAGCACGAATTCCAAGCCATCGGTGTTGAACGTCAGGTTCGACCCGATTAATCCGCCCACCGTGGCACCTGTCACCCAGTAGATCTGGTTCAGCACCGTGACCCAGAGATAGAACCATCCTCTATCCACATCGCGTGGGATGCGCGCGGTGGAATTGATGGCGAATGTTTCATCGCACATGCCGAAAATAAGATACGGGCGTTTCCATCCCATGCCTTTGAATGAATTGAGCATGGATAATCCGTAGAACAGGTGTCGCGCGTTGACCATAAGCGCCAGCAGGAACGCGGCTATAGGATTGAATGCCGACAGCAGAAGGTTCACGGTGACGAACTCCATCGAGCCGGCGAAGATGAATGCGCTCATGCACATGGGCCATACGAACGAGAAGCCCTTGGTCCCCATGAGGATTCCGTATGAGGTGCCGAGAAAGAGGAAGCCGAGGCAGATGGGCATGGTGAATGGAAACGCCGCGCGCAGGGCCTGAAGCCGTACGCTGGAGCGATGATGCCTGGTAGGTGAGGGCGTTGCTGTGGTGATGCGCGTGTGTGCCATCCATGCCTCTTGTCGATACTGTCAGGATTGGTCCGATGACAGTCCAATGCTCTGCGATACGAGATATGAACATATGCACAGACCTCGACCGTCGTATTGGGCGGATGGTTCCGGGATTCCGCGGCGCTCGGGTTATGCTTGGTAAAGATCTTTACTAAAATCGCGGGGAGAATGCCGATGGCAACATTGAAAGAGGTCGCCGAGAAGGCCGGGGTGTCGCAGAGCACGGTGTCGCGGCTGCTGAACGACCCATCGTTCTCGATTAAGGAGGAGACGAAGCGCCGCGTGCTGCGCGTGTGCGAGGAGCTGGGCTATCGTGATGTGTTCCGGCCGGCTCTTGCGGTACTGGATGCGCCGCCGTCTGGCGAGGAGCTGCAGGATGCGTATTTTGCGGAGCTACGGACGATTCTGGCCGATTGCGCTCAGGAGTCGGGATTGGACCACCTGACATTCGTCCATTCCATTGGCGAGCTGACCGAGCGGGCGGATGAGTTCGATGGGTTCGTGACGATCGGTGCGACCGTGTTCCCTGCGAATGATTTGCGGGCATTGCATGAGGCGCTGCCGCATGGCGTGTGCATCGACACGAACCCGGCTCCGCATCTGTTCGACTCGGTATGTCCCGACCTGTCGCAGACCATGCTTGACGCGTTGGATGCTCTGCTCGCATCGGGGCGGCGCAGAATCGCATTCATTGGCGGAGTAGGCAGCCTCATGGGCCTGCACGACTATCCGGAGGACATCCGCGAGGCGTCCTTCCGCCAGTGGGCCGCCCATCTGGATCTGGACGTGGATGGTCTGGTGTATTCGCGCGGTACGTTCACCGTTGAAAGCGGCTACGAGCAGGCTTCGCGCTTGGCCGCCGACCACCGTGATGCGGGGACTATGCCGGATGGACTGATTGTGGCGGCGGATGTGCTTGCAGTAGGTGTTCTGCAGGCGTTGAATGCGCTGCACGTCCGCGTGCCGGACGAGCTGGCCGTGGTCAGCGTCAACAATCAGTCCATTGCTCGATACACGTCGCCATCGTTGAGCTCATATGCCATCGATCAGCGGGAACTTGCCCGTACGGCGTTGGCCACGCTGATCGATGGACTCAGGCATGAGCGCAAGGTTCGCCGTCACGTTTTGCTCACCACCAAGCTTGTCGCACGCGCCAGTTTTGCTCCGTCAAGTGAGTGATACAGGCAGGTGGCGGGCTTATGCAATTCAGATGAGTTCGATGTCCACATCAAGGGTAAGCGGCCGGCTTGCGGGCAACTGGTAGGCCGTGTGGACGGGTGCGCCCCATGAATCGTCGCCGCCGACGCCCATCTGGGCTGCTAGCAGCCGCAGATAGGTATGTCGTGGTTCGGGCAGGTCTTCCCGCCGGCGTGCGGCCTCGATGGTGTAGGTGTCCCATGGCAGTAGGCTTGCGGCGAAACGGCGGTCGCCGTGCTGCCGGACGCGCAGACCGTGCCCGTGTGCGTCGGTGGCTTCGAGCCAGCGCACGTCCTCCCGGTTGCCGGTCTCCTGGACCATGAGGTACGGGGCGAAGCTTTGCGCGGCGGTGGTGTTCCATATGCCGAGCCGGCCGCCGTGTTTGCGGTCGCGGTAGGTCTCTTCGGGGCCGGGACCGTAGTAGCGCAGCCGGTCGTATTGTGCCGGCAGCTGCCATTCGATGCCGAAGGCGGGCAGGCTTGCGGCACTGGGGTCGCCGCCCGGGTATTTGACGGTCATGTGCAGGCGCATGTCCTGGTCGATGCGGTAGATGATGAATGCGGGCGTATGGTCGGGGTCGGCGAGTTCGAACTGGTATTCGGCTACGAGTTCGCTACTGTCCGTCCGGCTGATATGCGTGCCGGTGGTGACGGCGTAGCGGCCGGCGGCGTACCATGCGGCGCGGTCGAATCCTGAGTGGTTGCCTCGGTCGTTGTCGGTCAGTGGGCGGAAGGTGACGATGTCGGGGCGGCGGATGACCCTCTCCCGGCCGTCGCGCTTCCAGGAGACGATGCCGCCCTGTGTGCGTGACAGGAGGATCTCCTCATTGTCGCGGCGGATGCCGGCGTTCCAGCGGCCGAGCGTGACCGTGGCGGAATCGTTGTCCGTGAGGCCGGCGTCGTCGCTGCGGTCGGTCGTGACGAGTCTGTCGGTAATGATGCGATGGCCTCCGGTCTCGGGAGTGCGGGTCCGGCTTTCGCTGTCGGAGCGGGTGTCGGACGTGCGCCCGGAGTTGAGGACGCCGACGAGCTGGCCGAACGCGAGTTCGTAGCCGGCCGGTGCCCAGTCGGTGGTGTTGGCGAGACGCATATCGACCTCGTAGACGATCTCATGCACGCCGTCACTTGGGCTTGAGCTTGGGCTTGGACGGGTGCCGGTGTGAGTGGAGCCGTTGGAGTCGGTGATGGTGTTGGCATCGGGGTAGTCGATGTCGTGGCGTGTGGTCTGGCCGGCGGGTACGTCGAATTGGTAGTCGCAGTGCCAGATTTCGTGCCCGTCCAGGAGGAGTCTGGCGGTGAATAGGTAGTCGTCGGTGCCGGTGAATTGGTTGCGGTTCTCGATGGTCACGCCGTGTCCGTCGGGGGTGAGGCGGATCGGCGAGTACAGTTGTTTGATTTCCGGGGCCTTGGGGCTGGGGGTGCGGTCGGCGAACACGATGCCGTTGCCGGCGAACTCGTAGTCGGTGGGCCGGTCGCCCCAGTCGCCGCCGATCGAGAGGCGTTCCGTGCCGTCGGGAAGGCGTTGGACGAGGGCCTGGTCGATGTAGTCCCAGATGAACCCGCCCGCATAGCAGTCATGGGATTCAAGGTCGGTGAACTCGCTGAGCCCGCCGCACGAGTTGCCCATCGCGTGCATGTACTCGCAGCTCATGAACGGCTTCCTGGGTTTGCCGCTTGTGCTGGCTGCGTGGTTCTGGTGTTCGAGCCAGTCGCGGATCTCATCGGGTTTGGCGTACATGCGGCTTTCGAAGTCGCTGATCGCCTCGTACTCGCGCCTCCAGGTGACGCCCTCGTAGTGGACCGGCCGGGTCGGGTCGATGGCGTGCGCGTGCTCGCTCATGGTCTTGAGGACCTCGCCGGCGTAGGATTCATTGCCCAATGACCAGATGATCACGCTGGGATGGTTGCGGTCGCGCCTGATCATGCTGTCGAGCCGGTCGAGGCAGGCTGGCGCCCAGGCGGGGTCGTCGCCGGGGATGGACGTTCCGACCGGGATGTCGCCGGGGCTGTTCCAGCTGCCGT
This sequence comes from Bifidobacterium sp. UTCIF-1, assembly GCF_006408915.1. Taxonomy (NCBI): domain Bacteria; kingdom Bacillati; phylum Actinomycetota; class Actinomycetes; order Bifidobacteriales; family Bifidobacteriaceae; genus Bifidobacterium; species Bifidobacterium sp. UTCIF-1. Next base: position 121,163 of record NZ_JFAG01000003.1, on the reverse strand, counting down.
GGGTTTCGAGGTTCGTCTCGTCGATCAGGTAGATGCCGTATTCGTCGCACAGGTCGTACCAGCGCGACTGGTTCGGGTAGTGGCTGGTGCGCACCGCGTTTATGTTGTGCCGCTTCATGAAGCGCACGTCCCAGAGCATGTCCTCCTCGGTGACCGCGCGGCCGCGCCGGCAGTCGAACTCGTGCCGGTTCACGCCACGCAATACCAGCCGCCTGCCGTTGATCTTCAATACGCCGTCCTCGATGCCGATGCGACGGAAGCCGAGGTTGGTCTGGGCGGCCTCGATGACTCGGCCGTCCGCGTCGTACAGGGTGACGGTCAGCGTGTACAGGTTCGGCGTCTCCGCGCTCCACGGGTCCACGCCCTCGAGCGTCGCCTCGGCGTGAACCGTGCCGGTGCCGGTGGATGACGTGCCGGTTGACGTGTTTGTGGTCGTCATGTCTGTGGTTGCCGTGTCGGTGATTGACCTGTCAGCTATTGACGTGCCTGCGACGAGTGGCGTGGCGGTCTGCCAGACGACCGTGTCGCCGTCCACGTCCGTGAGCGTGACGTCCGCGACCGTCGCATGGGTCGCGCCCTCGATCGTGGCGTCCACCGTGAGCAGGCCCTGTTTTGCGGCCGGATCCCAGTCCGCGATGGTGTTGAGGTCCGCGACGTGCGCGGCCGGGTGGGCGGTGAGCTCGACCGAGCGGAACAGACCGTGCAGCCGCCAGAAGTCCTGGTCCTCCAGCCAGCTCGCGCTCGAATACTCGTAGCACGCCACTGCCAGCACGTTCAAGCCCGTGCGAAGAGCGGCCGTGACGTCGAACTCGCTGGGCGTGAACGAATCCTCCCCATAGCCGACGAACACGCCGTTCAGCCACACATAGACCGCGGTCGCCGCCCCGTGGAAGGTGAGCGTCACCCGCCGGCCCTCGCGCATGGCTTTCGCCACCTCGCCCTCCGGGCGAAACACGCGACGATACAACGCCACATGATTATCCGTCGGAACCGCAGGTGCCTCAAGGTCCTCATGCCCATCCCACGGATACTGCACATTCACATATTTCGGCGGCAGTAACCCTGCCATCTCCAGATGGCTAGGTACCACAATCCGCGCAAAAGTCGAATCGTCGATATGCAATGCCGCGAACCACGGGGATGCGTCATTGGTATGGGCCGATGCCTGACTATCCGCGCAGGTGCCGTCATGGTTCGGAGCGCTATCGTTATCGTCGACTGCGCTGCTCGTGCTGTGGCCATCGGGGAATCGTATTTCATTGGCGGGCATGATGCATACGGACCATTCGCCATCCAGGCTTTGGGTGAGATTGCCGTCTTCACCGGGCCGAGGCATATGGGGCCAGCAGGTGTGGTCCGAGTGTGCTGCGAGTCGATTCACCGCGAACGTTTGCGGGTCGGTGAGCCATGCCGTCGTCGGACCGTCGGCTGATTCGACCGATGTGATGGACGTGGTGCTGTTGTCGTGTTCGGTATGAGTGGGGTTCATTGGTCCTCTCTTCCATATTGATTGATTGCGTCGCGTCATTGCCGCCGCAAGTGAAGTGGTATACAACACTTCTTGCGCAGAGATAATAATCATTTTTACTGAAATAAGCAAATAGTTTCTTTGAGGATGTGTTGAGCGTGTATGGCGCGGTGTTGTGGCGAAGTGAGGTTAGAGATGCGTGGCTTTGTTGTTTTGTGTCGGGGTTTTAAGGGATTGGCTTTGCAAAGTAGGCTTTGTGGCGTGGGGCTTTGCGGAGTGGGGCTTTGCGGGGGTGATGGGCACAGGGGTGCAATAGCTACGGATGCTGCCTGGTGGATGCTGTGTTTGAGAGATATGCGGTATCGTCTTTACGACTCGCCGTAATATTATTTACTTTCTATCGAAAGTTCTATACTCGCGTGGTGCAGGGTCGGAGAGGATTCTGCCGGAACAACTTCAGGTCGCAAGGAGGCCACAACATGACTGAATCCACATCACATCATCCGGAAGCATCGGAGCGAAGCGGGACGGGCGGATCTACGCGCAATATCGGACGTCGTGTGGCGTATGCGGTGGGTAATTTGGGTCAGGCGGCGTTCTATAACACGATGAGCACGTTCTTCATCACGTTCGTGACGACGGCGTTGTTCGTGAACGTGGACAAGGCGTTGGCGGCGCGCATGATCGCGGTCATCACGGGTCTGGTGGTGGTGATCCGCATCGCGGAGATCTTCCTCGACCCGCTGCTGGGCAATCTCGTGGACAACACGGACACCAGGTGGGGCCGGTTCCGCCCGTGGCAGTTCATCGGCGGCATCGTGCCGGGCATCCTGCTGGTGATGGTGTTCACCGGACTGTTCGGCCTGGTGGACGTGAACACGGGCTTGTTCATGGTCCTGTTCGTCGTCGTGTTCATCCTCCTGGACGTGATCTACTCGCTGCGCGACATCTCCTACTGGGGCATGATCCCCGCGATCTCCACCGACTCGCATGAACGCGGCGTGTACACCGCGCTGGGCACGTTCACCGGATCGATCGGCTACAACGGCGTCACCGTGATCGTCGTGCCCATCGTCAGCTGGTTCACCTTCAAGTTCACCGGCCAGTGGGCGCAGGGCCGGTCCGGCTGGGCCGCGTTCGCGATCATCATCGCCGTGCTCGGCCTGATTACCGCGTGGAGCGTCGCGTTCGGCACACGCGAGAACCAGGACCAGCTGCGCGCCAAGGCCCGCGAGGGCGGCAACCCCATCCAGGCGTTCAAGGCCATCGCCCAGAACGACCAATTGCTCTGGGTCGCATTGAGCTATCTCCTGTACTCGGTGGCGAACGTGGCCACCACCGGCGTGCTGTTCTACCAGTTCAAATACGTGCTCGGCGCGCCGGACAGCTTCTCCATCGCCGGAGTCATCCCGATCGTCACCGGACTGGTCACCACGCCCCTCTACCCGGTGCTCAACCGCCGCATCCCGCGCCGCTGGCTGTACGTGGCCGGCATGGCGTTCATGATCGCCGGCTACACGCTGTTCATCATCAACCCCATGAACCTGCCCATGGTCATCGTCGCGCTCGTGTTGTTCTATCTTCCCGCGCAGACCATCCAGATGACCGCGATCCTGGGCATGACCGACTCCATCGAATACGGGCAGCTGAAGACCGGCCGGCGCAACGAGGCCGTGACCCTGTCCGTGCGGCCCATGCTCGACAAGATCGCCGGCGCCCTCTCCAACGGCATCGTCGGGTTCGTGGCCGTCGCCGCCGGCATGGTGGGCGACGCCACCGCCGCCGACATGACCGCCGCCAACATCCGCACCTTCAAGACCTGCGCCTACTACCTGCCATTGGGCGGCATCATATTGAGCCTCGTCGTATACCTCCTCACCGTCAAAATCGACGAGAAAATGCACGAGCAGATCGTCACACAACTCGAGCAACAACTCAGCCACGGCGACGTCGACGTCGACTGACGCCATTCGCGCGAATCGGTTATCGGCCACTGGTTTTCGGGTTGTCGGCTGTCGGCTACTGGTTTCCGGGTTGTCGGTTGTCGGCTGTCGGTTGTCGGCTGTCGGCTTTTCGGGTTGTCGGCTTTTCCGCTGTATGTTCGCGCTTCAACGCAACCGCCGCGAACATACAGCCGATTCCGCGCCGCTAAGAGACTGTATGTTCGCGGCATCCTTGTTCGGACGCGAACATACAGCCGATTCACGCGCTGTAATCTGTCGTAAGACCTCACCAAACGTACGCTGAGTAGGAGCCAATGTACGTTTGGTGAGGTTGTGTATGAATGAGCTTGGGAGGGGACGACCTAAGACAAAGTTAGACCGGTCAACAGGCGGTGTGCTGCAAGATCGCCCCTGAGTCACTTTGCTAGTGAATGTGCTGGGTTTATGCTGGGCTGAGGAGTTTATGCTGGGTTGCTTCCGGAATCAAGAAACCCCGCAAGCCTTGGAATGATTGGCTTGCGGGGTTCCGCGTAGTGGCTCCGAACGGCGTCGATCCGTTGACCTAGCGATTTTCAGTCGCTCGCTCTACCAACTGAGCTACAGAGCCATTGAATAGTTTCGGATTTGACGAATCAAACCTTGACCATCCAGCGACCCCGGCCGGACTTGAACCGGTGACCTCCGCCGTGACAGGGCGGCGCTCTAACCAACTGAGCTACGGGGCCGTGTTCTCTGTCTTGCAACAGACAACAGATAGATATAATACTGGAAAACCATATTCCTGCAAATCACGGCGTGTCTATAGTGTTTTCAACGGTTTGCGGCAGTTGCTGTGACTGAGGTAAGCGATTGTGATTGTGGTCGCGATGTCGGCTGAATGTGTGCGCAGTTGTTTTTCGTGGCTCGTCTCGCTGATAATAGGGATCCATCCCTCCCATGGAAGCGTCGATGGTGGCCCATGTATCTGAGTGTCATTGCTGCTGGGGCATTGCCGCTCTGTCAATTGCGAGACGGGCATTCGAATATCGAGTGCTGTAATGGCCGATCGTGGAAACGAAGTGATTCCTGTTCCGTGAGGCGTCGGACTCACTGGCGAACCAGTCGGCTTGGCATGGCGGGTGGCACAATGGACGGATAGCGAATTCGTACAGTGGCATCAGCAATCTTGACGAAAGGCCAAGCAGCATCATGACCGTTACCCAAGTTCCCATCGAGCCGACGCACGACAATCCGGACGTCGAGCATGCCGTCGAGCATGTTGACGACGCCGGCGCTCCTTCGCATCCGATTCATAAGGTGTTGTCTTTCGTGCGCCGCTCCGCGCGTCTCGACGCTCGTTTGCAGCGTGCCTGGGACAATTACGCCGACACGTATCTGTTGGATATCGCTGCCGGCAATGGTCCGCTTGACGTGCGCGAAGGATTCTCGCTGACTAAAGCGTACATCCATTCCATCTGGGGCAATGATAATCCGCTGATTGTGGAGATCGGCACCGGTCAGGGGGAGAACGTGGTTGCCGCCGCGGCCGCCCATCCGGAGATCAATTTCCTGGCGCTGGAGGTCTATGACCCTGGTGTGGCGCATACATTGCTGTTGGCCGGCAAGCAGAATCTGACCAATATCCGTATAGCGCAGGTCAATGCGGCGGAACTGTTCAAGGTCACTGAAACTGGCGTGCTTGCTGAGGTCTGGACGTTCTTCCCGGATCCCTGGCCGAAGAAGAAGCATCACAAGCGTCGCATCGTCCAGCCCGCACTTGCGGACAATATTCACCGCGCGCTGCGGCAGGATGGCGTCTGGCGCATCGCTACCGATATCGAGGATTACGCGTTGCACGTGCACGAGGTCATGGACCATCGCGAGGGTTGGGAGAATCTCGGCACGGTGGCCGTGAGCCTCCCGTTGGAACATGTCGGCAAAGGCAATGCTGATATGGCTGACGGCATGCCGCATGCGGACTTCATTGAATCCGAACGGTTCGAGGGGCGTGTGCTCACAAATTTCGAGAAGAAGGGCATCGACGCCGGAAGGGTCATCCACGACTTCGCCTATCGGGCGAACGCTCTCTGATAGGACTTGGCGCGCGAAGACGCAAATGGGGTGTGCGGGGTGGGGCACTGTGTTTCAGACAGGTGTCTCCATCCCGTTCGCTCGCATGTGCATCGCGCTGCATGGCTGCGCGGCCATTGGGGAGTATTCGCGTTACGTCGCGCGGCTGAATCCTACGCTGAATCCTGCAGACGGTGGGATGTGACTTTCATGATTTGCGATTAGCGGCTGCACTGCTGTACGGCGACAGTTGTAGAGGTTGTACCCATGTCTTCTGCCTCGACACGCCGATGAGGTGTCGATTTGCGTCGCATCGGGTTCATCAGTATAGTTACACGAGTTGTCCGCCCCCATCGTCTAACGGTTAGGACACCAGACTTTCAATCTGACAACGAGAGTTCGACTCTCTCTGGGGGTACTTCAACAAAACCCTTGAAAACATTAGGTTTTCAAGGGTTTTCTTTTTCCGTTTGATACAGGTCTGATACAGGCAATCGGTTGGCGTATCCCGCCGTTTGTCCATTCGGAACGCATTCAAAACACCAAAACTGGCGGAATTCCGCTATTGGCACATTCAGCGCACCTGATAACCACTCTGATTACAGTTCGCTTGCCAGGTATGGTTCTACGAATGCGAGGTTGCTGCCGCGTTCGAGTGAGTGGCAGTCCTGCATAGCGTATTGCCAGGTTCCTCCCAAGTGACCGGGTTGCCGTGTATGCGTCGCAGGGATTGGAGAGTCGTCGAGAACAGGTTTGGGTCCTGCGTGAAGCGATCGGCCAGTTTGATGGCACCGCTTTGTTTGTGTTGTGCGTCCAGGTTGTCAGTCCTGCCTCGGAACGCGTGTTCAAGGTTGCGGCTGACATAGAACAGACGGTATGGAATCACAGCGGTGCGACCGCCCTGCTTCTTCCTGAATCCGTCGAGTTTGAGCAGGGCGTCCACGCCGTTTCTCTTTGTCTTTCGATCCGCTATCAGGGCGTCGCGGTTCGTGGTGATGATGTCCGTCATCGAATAGTGGGTTCCATCCACTGACGGGTCCTCCCGCACTCGGTCGTCGGGCGCGAATGCCCCGTCGAGGTCGCAGATCTGGATGACATGGCCGAGCTGACCCCATGTGCGATCATGGTCCTTGAGATAATTCTCGACGAGTTCGCGCACGGTTTGCGAGGGTTTGTTCGCAGGGTAGAACCCGTTGCGCCGGTAGAACTCCTCGCGGTGATTCGGCGCGGTCAGCACGTCGCAATGAAATTCCTGACCTTGGAACAGGCGGTTCTCGATCAACGCCGAGAACGCCGGAACGAGCAGGCTGGCGTCGCTCGAGCCCTCCACGACCAGCAGGACGATCTTGCGTTTAGCCACGCTCCGCCTCCGTTCCGGCGGCATTGAGTGCGGCCAGATCGTCGTCGATGTCATCGTCCTCGTCGGGGTGGCCGGCGGCGTAGAGGCTGTTGCCGAACATGCGCGGTATGGGCGGATCATAGATGTCCGGTCCGCTCCATCCGAGCTCGCTGGCCGTCAGGTACCGTCGGCGCTGGTTGTTCGTGGAGGACTTGCGAGGGATGGTCGCGAACCGGTTGTCGGGATCGGTCACCGTCGTGCGGATGCAGCTGTTCGGCAGCACCTCCAACGCCCGCAGGTTATGGGCGGTGAACACCAATTGCCCCGCGCACCCGTCCGCCAGCTGATACAGCATGTCGCCGAGCAGCAGTTCGAATACGCCGGAGTCGAACTCGTCCACGGCGACCAGCGCGTTCTCGTCGTTGTACGCATGTTTGAGGTAGCCGAGCAGAGCGGTGATGCGTATGATGCCCTCGCTCTCGCAGCGGAAGGGCACCGTGACGTCGCCACGGCGGGAGAACAGCTCCGCGGTGACTCGATCCTCGCCGTCCTTGCCGGAAGGCGCGGTGCCGGTCTTCAGCAGGACGTGCAGGCCGGGCACGATGGTGGGCAGGATGCGGTCGAAGGACTCCACGGTCTGTCCGAGCCGTTTCGCCTGGCCGGGGGTCAGCGGATTGGGCTGCAGCAGGTCGAACGCGAACTCCGTGTTACGGCCAGCCTGGTTCTCCTCCATGATCGGGATGATCGCAAACGCGGCAAAGGAGCCACGACGGGTGGTGGATACGAAGATGTCGTTGGTCGCATAGCCGCACAGGGCCTCGCGCAGACGAACGAACTCACCGAAACGCTCGTTGATATACGTCAACGACCTGGAGGACACGCCGTTCGCCTCCCGCGCGCGGGCCACCGCCCAGTCGATCAGAAACTCGGCGTCCGGCCGATCGTCGAGCGTGGCGCACCGGGAGAACAGGAACGAGCGCCCCTCCATGTACGCGCGATCTGCGGTCCGCGAGACCACGGTCTTCACCGAAGCGATCGCTTCGATGGAACGCCACACGTAGACCGGGGTCGACACGAACCCGTCCGCCTTGGAATCCTCCATGCGATGTCCCAGCACCTCGCGGCCCAGGCGCGAGAGGTCGTCGCCGATGCGCACCGACTCGGCGACGACTCGCGCCCGCGTCGAATCCTTGTTCGCCTTGCGCATGGACACCCTGTACTCAAGATAGCTGGGCTTCTGCTTGTCCCCAATGAGGAACGTCGCCGTCACGGCCGCCGTACCGGCGCTGGCGCTGACGACATCACCGGCGGTGTCCGGCAGTATATTCCCGGACAGCAGTGCGCGCAGTATCCCGATCGCGTCGATGACTGTGGTCTTGCCCGACCCGTTTTGCCCGTAAATGCCCGTGACGCTGCCACCGGCGGGCAGATCATCGAAATCCAGGACTCCATGCGATATGTTCCTCATGTCGTCCAGAACAAGTCTTTTCAAACGAATCATCGCATTGCCATTCTCTAAAACTCATAATAATCAATTTTTAATTGAAATACATGACTATTATACGATGTGACTTGTATGCATACCGCAGCGTTTCGCAATCAGATCATAACCAGAGCGATACAACAGTCCCGATCCGCGATGAGGTGGTTCAATCGAGGCAACATCTGTCCGCCGCAGGGCCACCTGGCGCGGGGTGATGCTGATGGTGCGTTCGTGGTCCGGCGGTTTGCCGTCGGGCTTGCGGGCGTGCTTTTCTTCCAGGGACCCGGGAGGAGGCGGGTTCTGGAGTCCCCGTTTCCTCTCTTTCCCGGAGAAAAGCGCTTCTGTCGCATGAGGGAAAGGAATGGCGTTATTCCGCGGATTTGAAGTGATGGGGTGGTGGCAAGACGGTGCATAAAAAATGCCACGCCAACGCAAACTGGTAGGTGTTGCGTTGGCGTGGCGCATCTTACTGGCAGTATCACGCCCTCCACCAGGGGCGCAGCGGATACCACTTGCCGTCCGGGTGACCAACGCGATCCGGCTTGACGGCGAGGAACTGATGAATCTGGATGCCGTCGAGTTCGAAGTTCAAGGCACAGGCGGCCATGTACAGGCCCCAGACCTTGGCGCGCTCGAAGCCGACCTGCTTGACCGCGTCATCCCAGTGTTCGGAGAGGTTCTTGTTCCAGTGGTGCAGGGTCAGCGCGTAATGCTGGCGCAGGTTCTCCTGATGCACTACATTGAAGCCGGCGTCATGGATGCAGGATTCAATGAATCCTGGCGCGCCGAGGTCGCCGTCCGGGAAGATGTAGCGGTCGAGGAATTCGTCGGTGCCGGGCTTGCCGTCCGGCTTGTCGTGACTGATGGTGATCTGATGGTTGAGCAGCCGGCCCATCGGCTTGAGCAGTCGGTACATGTCCTCGAAGTAGCTCTGGTAGTTCTTGGTGCCGACGTGCTCCATCATGCCGATGGAGCAGATGCCGTCGAAATCGCGTTCGGGCACTTCGCGGTAATCCTGCACGCGGACTTCGGCGAGATGCTCCAGACCTTCGCGGCGAATCCATTCGTTGGCATAGGCGGCCTGTTCCTTGGACAGTGTGACGCCGAGCGCCTTGATGCCTCGGCGCGCGGCGGTGATGACCATCGAGCCCCAGCCGCAGCCGATGTCCAGCAAACGCTCTCCCGGCTGCAAGCCGAGCTTGTCGAGAATCAGTCGCAATTTGTTGGCCTGAGCGTCCTCGAGACTCATATTCTCGTCATCGAATACCGCGCAGGTGTAGGTCATCGAAGGGCCGAGGAAGTCGGCGTAGAACTCGTTGGACATGTCATAGTGGAAGCTGACGGTCTCCGAATCGGCTTTTTCGGTGTGGGGGAGCAGTCCATGCTTGATGCGGTCGAACTTGCTCGGGCCCTCGGTGGAGGGGACCGGAGGCTTCCTGAAACCATGGCTGAGAATGCCGGCGGATACGCGGGCTACGGACATGGGCGTGAGGGGCTTGACGTATTTGGCCAGTGAAATCAGTTGACGCATCGCCGGATACGGATCCGCATAATCGATGCCGTCGATGTCGAAGTCGCCGAGCACGTAGGCGCGCACCACGCCAATCTCATTGGGATGGGTCAACAGCTGATACATGCAGTTCGGACTGGTGATTCTGACTTTGAGATCCGCATTCGCGGGGCCGAAGTGCGAGCCGTCGAATGCATCCACACGCAACGGCGCAGCTGAATCCACGAACAGCGAGACCATCTCGGCGACGGTCATCGTTTTGCCATTTGCCATACCTACCTCATTCTCTTATGGTGATACACCCCCAACTTCGGCATTGATTCTAGTCCTCTTCCGGAACGCACAATATATTGGCTACCGGTTTTCGCGACAGGCGTTTTCCCGGTGTTTCGTTCCATGTTCTATGGCTTGTCGTGTTAGTCGCTTCCAGCGTGTTTTCAGGAATACCGATATGCGCAGAGTACAGTAGTGGATTGTTGGGCCGCTCACTGATGGAGAGGCCTGAACGCAGATGCACACCGCTCAAAAGGAGAGCAACGATGGTATATAGGATGATTTTCAACCAGACCGCATACTTCGGCCGTGGTGCCATCAAGGAAATTCCGACTGTGGCGAAGCAGCATGGCTTCACCAAGGCGTTCATCGTGACCGACCCGGTCCTGCTTGAGACTGGCACCGCCGAGAAGGTCACCAAGGTGCTGGACGAGGCTGGTCTGCCCTATGAGGTCTTCTCCAACGTGAAGCCGAACCCGCCGGTCGAATGCATCAAGGACGGCGTCGAGTAGTTCGCCGCATCCGGCGCTGACTTCCTGATCGGTCTGGGCGGCGGCTCCCCGCAGGACACCTGCAAGGGCATCGGCATCATCACCGCCAACCCGGAGTTCGCTGACGTGCTCTCCCTCGAGGGTGTGGCAGACACCAAGAACCCGTCCGTGCCGATCTTCGGTGTGCCCACCACCGCTGGCACCGCCTCCGAAACCACCATCAACTACGTGATCACCGACACCGCCAACAAGCGCAAGTTCGTGGCGGTCGACCCGCACGACATCCCGATCGTCGCCTTCGTGGACCCGGACCTGACCGACTCCATGCCGCGCGGCCTCAAGGTGGCCACCGGTCTCGACGCACTGACCCACGCCATCGAGGGGTACATCACCCCGGGTGCCTGGAGCCTGTCCGACTGCCTGTCTATGCAGACCATCCGCATGATCGCCAAGAACCTCGCGAAGTCCGCCGACGGTGACATTCCTGCCGGCGAGCAGATGGCTTACGCCTCCTACATCACCGGTATGGCCTATTCCAACGTCGGCCTCGGCCTGGTGCACGGCATGGCCCATCCGCTGGGCGGCCGCCTCGGCGTGGCCCACGGTGTGGCCAACGGCATCCTGCTGGCCCCGGTCATGGAATACAACAAGGACTTCACCGGTGAGAAGTACCGCGACATCGCCGACGCCTTCGGTGTGGAGGATGCCTACACCGGCGACCTCGAAAAGGTGCGCGAGGAGGCCGTTCAGGCCGTCCACAAGCTGACCGTGGACCTGAAGAACCCGACCACGATCTCCGAAGTTGGCGCCACCGAAGCCGACCTCGCCCCGCTGGCGCACGACGCCTTCAACGACGTGTGCACCCCGGGCAACCCGCGCAAGGCCACCGAGGAAGACATCCTCGCCATCTACAAGAGCCTGATGTGATCCGTCGATTGCCATAGTCGGCCCCATAGTCTGCGATATACGGCAACAGGCATAGTAATACGATTGAGGGGAGCTGCGGACCTATTTCCGCAGCTCCCCTCAATCTGTTTTTCGGCTGTTTTCGGCTACTTGCCGTGCTTCTCGTCGTATTCCTCGTCGGTGGGCGTCTCGTCGTAGAGCTTCTTGCCCTCGGCCTCGGCCAGCTTCATCTGCTCATTGATCCATGCGGCTTCGGCGGGATTGATATCCGCGGAATCAAGCACTTTCTGCCATACCGGATAGAACAGATGCATCACCGGATACATGGCGGTGAAGAGCACCTCCGGCTTATGCTTGCGCCAATGCTGGGGATGCGCGTTGAACGTGTTCTTGAACCGACGCATGTAATTCAGGAACGAACCCAGCGAAGTGTCCATGCGCCGCGCGCTCATGGCCGCAATCATGCGCGGCGAATACACGGTTTTCAGATTCCTGCCCATCAGATGCAGGGAGACGTCGATATCCTCATGCATCACATCGGCTTTATCCCGGCAGACTTCGTTTGCGATCTGCTGCCAGGCGGTTGCGCGCAACGCCATATTCGAGCCGAACAGCAACGGCTGGCCGCCGTCGGCGCGGTAGATGCGCTTGCGCAGGGAATTGTCGCCGCGAAGCCCGAAGTGACGGGAAGGCATGTCATAGTACATCACAGGGCCAGTGGCACCCATTGCATCGGCGTCTTCGGTGAAAATACCGCTGACCACCTCGACCCAGTCCGGACGAATCATGCAGTCGGCGTCGAAACGGCCCAACACATCGCCGGTGGCATGGTTGAACCCGTAATTGCGGGTGGGAATCAGTCCCTGCTCATCGTTCTGATGCAGCAGTTTGACAGGAGCATCCGGATGCTCGGCGATGAACTGCTCAACGATCGCACAGGTGTCGTCGGTCGAGCGATTGTCCACCACCAGCACTTCATAGGGCATGACGGTCTGCCGCGTGGCGTTCAGCAGACAGTCTCGGATACGTTCGGCTTCGTTCCACGCGGGGATGATGATCGAAACGGTAAGCATGACTCCAGAATAGAAAAGCGGGTGTACGCCACCGGGAAGAACGGCCGGACATCTCGGTCCCCGCTACAATGGGGAGCCATGAGCGAAAGCGCACGCAATGACACGACACCGGATGCCGGTGCCCAAGCCTCAGGCCGTAAAGGCCCGGGTGCCCCGTCCGATACCGAAAACCGCATAGATCTCGGGTCGCTGTTCCCCGCGAAAGGCGATCCTCGCAGACCTCCCGAATGGTTCGGACGCGCCCTGCTGTATGTGGCGATGGCCATTGTGATATTCAGCTTCTGCTGGCGCTCGTGGGGCAGCATCTCGTATCTGGTGCTCGACATCATCATCTCGCTGTTCCTGGCGCTCGCCATCGAGCCGCTGGTGATCGCGATGGTGAGCCATGGATGGAAACGTGGCGCGGCAACGGCGATCGGTCTGGTGGGCGTGGCCGTGATCATCGGCGTGTTGCTGACGCTGTTCGGCAGCATGTTCGTTTCCCAGGTCGTCGCCATGGTGAGCGGACTGCCCGCCATGTACGAACAGATCCGCGAGTTCCTCGGACAATACAGCACATTCAATCTTCCGGAGATCAACAGCCTTGGTTCCGAGATCATCAACAACATCCAGACTTCCTGGGTCACCGACTTCGCCGGTACCGCGATGAACACGGTCGGCGGTCTGCTGAGCTTCCTGCTCAACCTGATGACCGTGGTCATGACCACGTATTACATTTCCGCCGCCGGACCGAAGCTGCGCCGCTCGTTCTGCCGTTGGCTCGCGCCCGATACGCAGCGCCGGTTCCTGCTGGTATGGACCGTGGCGCAGGATCAGATCTCGTCCTTCCTGTTCTCCCGATCAATCCTTGCGCTGATCAACGCGGCCTGCACCGCCATCTTCCTTGAAGTGCTGCAAGTGCCCTATTGGCTGCCGTTGGCATTGTTCTGCGGCGTCGTCTCCCAGTTCATCCCCACTGTCGGCACTTACATCGGCGGCGCGTTGCCGGTGCTGTTCGCCTGGGGCAACCGCGGATGGACCTATGCGCTCGCCGTGTTGGTGTTCATCATCATCTACCAGCAGATCGAGAACCTCATCCTTTCGCCGAAGATCTCCCAACGCACGATGGACATCAACGCCGCGGTCGCTTTCCTGGCCGTGCTTGCGTTCGGTTCCTTGTTCGGCGCACTGGGCGCGTTCCTCGCACTGCCGGTCACCGCCTCGATTCAGGTGATTTTCCGCGCCTACACCAGACGGTATGAGCTGATCGACTCGCCGCTGATGTACGATCCGACACCTGAGAAGAAGTCGAAGATCGTGGAGGCGTCCGAGGCGTTCGGCGAGCATGTACTGCACCCTATCGGCGAGCATGTGCCGCGCGCCGCCAAGGGCTCCACCAAGAGGGTGCCTATGGACGACGAGCTGTGCAAGCTCCAGCAGGAGTTGTATGCCCTTGAGACGGGTGGTCCGCTGCCGAAGGACGATGACGAGGATGAATCAGCCACTGTGGCGATTCCGAAGCGTGTTCTGGATGGCGAGCACAAGAAGCGGACGCTGCATGGCGTCGAGGGGCACGACGCCGACGCCCCTGCCGCATCCTCCGACAATCCGAGAACGGGGTGGCGCTGATGACGCTGCTTTCCGTGCTTGACGTGCTGTTGTTCATCATCGGTGGTGCCGGCATGGTGTATCAGGGCGTGTGCATCGTCATGTCGCTGTTCGCCAAACCGGTGCGCTTCCCGGATGCGCCGATGACCAACCGATATGCCGTGCTGATCTCCGCCAGAAACGAGGAGAACGTCATCGGCAATCTCATCGATTCGATTCGTGCGCAGACCTATCCCGCGGATCTCATCGACATCTGGCTGGTGGCCGACAACTGCACTGACAGGACCGCCGATGTGGTGCGCGCACGCGGATGCCATGTGCTCGAGCGGCATAATATGCAGCAGATAGGCAAAGGATACGCGCTGACGTATCTGCTTGGGCACATGCTCGAAACCGGGGTGTCTGACGATTACGACGCCTACTTCGTCTTTGATGCGGACAACAGGCTCGACAGGCACTACTTCGAGGAGATGAACAAGGGCTTCAACGCAGGTTTCAAGATCCTGACCAGTTACCGTAACTCGGTGAACCTCGCCGACAACTGGGTCTCCTCCGGTTCGGCGCTCTGGTTCATCCGTGAATCGAGGTTCCTGTCCAATTCCCGGATGATTCTGGGGTCCTCCTGCCATGTGGGCGGCACTGGCTTCATGTTCTCCCGCGATGTCATGAAGCGCAACAAAGGCTGGAAATTCCATCTGCTCACCGAAGACCTCGAATTCACGATGGATTCGATTCTGCACGGCGACCGCATCGGCTACTGCGGCAATGCGATCCTGTACGACGAGCAACCGGTCACGTTCGCGCAAAGCTGGCGTCAGCGCCTGCGTTGGAGCAAGGGATTCCTTCAGGTCTTTCGCTATTACGGGCCCGCCCTGCTCAAACGCGCGGTTCGTGAGCGTGATTTCTCCTGCATCGACTTCACGCTGATGCTGTGTCCGTTCACTGTGCTTGGTGTGATTCGCATATTGATGGGCGCGTTGTTCGCGGCCTTCGGCTTTGTCTCCTGGGCTAGCCAATTGCAGTCTCTGATCGGCTGGTCAAGCGGCATCGTGACCTCGGTGCTCGGTCTGATGGCGTTGGCCGCACTGACCATCATCGTGGAACGCGACCAGATCGGAGCCTCCAACAAGGAGCTTCTGGCATACGTGCTGAGCTTCCCGATCTACATGCTCAGCTACGTGCCCATCTCCTTCCAGGCCATCTTCGCCAAGGCGCAGTGGAAGCCCATCACCCATAAGGGCTGAATCCCGAAGTCCGGGAGGTTCGCTGTAATGCAACCCATGAAACCGCACATCGGAGGAGATTTATGAGCAGAACAGGCGCGGACGGAGACGTGTCGCATGGCCGCGGCCGTATGGGCCGTCGCATCACCGTGACGATCTCGTCCATCGTCACTGTCGTCTTGTTCACCGCATATTGCATCGCGGACGTCGAGGACATGGTTCCGGGCATACTCACGGCGAAGCCTGTCTCCGCAGTAACCTTCCCGCAGACGGTCGCGGCCAAGACGGGTGACGGTCTGGTCGCCTCGGTCGATCTCGGCAGGTCCATCGACAGTGCACAGGCGCAGCGATTGGTCACTGACCTGCTTTCGGCCGATGGCGTGGGACATGATGTCTCGGTGATCATCCAAGACGCGCAAGGCCATACCGCAGCCGAGCATGCGGCGTCCACTCCCCGGGAACCGGCATCCACATTGAAGACGCTCACCGCCTTGGCCGCATCATCCACGTTGGACATGGCCTCGACGCTCGACACCCAGACATACATCTCCGAAGACTCCGGCGATACGGTGGTCACGCTCAAAGGCAACGGTGACATGCTGCTTTCCGCAGGACAATCGGACCCCGACCACATCAACGGACGCGCAGGCCTGGCCACATTGGCCCAGGCGACCGCCGCCGCACTCGCCCAACGGGGCATAGGAAGCGTGAGCCTGCACTACGATGACACGCTGTTCGGTGACAGCCGCATACCGCAGGGATTGGCTTCAGGCGATTCGGTGCAGACCGATTACACCATGTATTACACGCCGGTTTCTTCGATGGCCATCGACGGCGGCCGCCAATACGGCGACGGCTTCCCTGCGCCTGCGGACCCCGATGATTCGACGGGATATCCAGAGCTCTCGCAGCATACCGTACAGGATACGGTCACACGGTTCGCCAGGCTGCTTGCGGACAATGGCATCACGGTAACTGGCGACCCCTCCGCCTCCGCGGCTCCGGAAGGCGTGAGCCCTATCGCCTCGGTCAGTTCGGCGACCCTTGGCGAGATCCTGGCCTATACGCTGAGGCATTCCGATAATACGCTCGCCGAGGAGTTCGGACGGCTGACAGCGCTTGCCTCAGGTGCCGGGAACGGTCCGGAAGGGGGCGTTCAAGCGGTGCGTTCGGCGCTGGAGAAGCTCGGCATCGATACCGCAGGACTGACCATGGCCGACTGCTCGGGGCTCTCGGATGGTTCCCGCCTCACCGTGCACACGTTGGCGGCCGTCCAGCAACGCAATCTGCATGAAGGTGTGGGAGCGGCCGCTGCCGAAGGCCTGTCGGTCGTCGGCCTGACCGGCACGGCCGCCTACCGATATACCGACGAGAAGGTGGCCGGCCTGATTCGCGCCAAGACCGGAAGCCTCGCCCATGTGACCTCCATGGCGGGCAATGTCTTGCGCCTCGATGGGGGAGTGCTGGCATTCGCCGTGGTGGTCAACAACCCGGATGATTATGAGGCCGCGCGCAATGCCGTCGACGTGTTCGTCACCGGACTGGCAAGGCTGTAACGCAGGATCGGATAAGGATTCATATGGTGTATTCGGCACGACTGCGCACCGCCGTGGGCGGGGTTCGTCTGGCGCTCGCTCAGGCGGGGATTGAACGTCAATCGCCGGAATTCCTGCGCCATGGCGAGCATGAGCCTGCTGCTGATGCGCCGCTGGTGTTGGTCGCATGCTCCGGTGGACGCGATTCGATGGCGCTGGCTGCGGTAAGCCATATCGTATGTGCCTCGCTGGGATTGCGCTGTGGGGCGGTCATCGTCGATCATCGGCTTCAGTCCGGCTCCGGTCTGGTCGCCGACCAGACCGCGCGGCGGTGCCGCAAGCTCGGTCTGGAGCCAGTTCTTGTTCGCGCGGTCGAGGTGCATGACCGCGGTGAGGGGCTGGAGGCCGCCGCTCGCGCCGCGCGCTATCAGGCACTGTGCGACGCCGCGCGCGAATGGGGCGCGGCCTGCGTGCTGCTGGCCCATACGATGGATGATCAGGCTGAAACCGTGCTGATCGGCTTGCTGCGTGGCCACGGTATCGACATGGTGGCCGGCATGCCGCCCGCCACTGTGCGTCAGGACGTCCGGTTCCTGCGCCCGCTGCTGGACGTCACACGAGCCGACACCACCGGCATCTGCGAGGATCTGTCGCTCGACTATTGGGACGATCCCACCAATGGAGAGCAGGTCGATGGCCCGTTGCCTGACGGCTATCCACTGCGTTCGCGCATCCGCCATGACCTGATGCCGGTGCTGCGGCGGCTCGCCGGGACAGATGTGGCACGCCATCTGGCCGCCAACGCGCGCCTGATTCGGTATGACAAGGAGTATCTCGATCGGCAGTCGGCTGCAGTCGGGGTGCAGGCGGTGCGCGTCACCCCTGATCCCTGCGCTTCCCGTGATTCCACTGCACCCGACGCCGTCGCTCTTGAGCCGCGGGCGCAGCAGGGGGCTGGTGCCACAGTGATCATCGATGCAAGGCTATTGGCGGAAGAACCTCCCTCGATCCGTCTGCGCGTGGTGGCGCACGCGCTGAGCGAGGCGCGGATCGCTGCCAGCGCCGCGCACATCGAGGCCATCGATCGTCTGATCGTCGATTGGCATGGACAGTCAGCTGTATGTCTTCCCAGTGGATATTCAGCGAACCGCAAGAAACACGTCATTCGCGTGTGCCAAGATAGAGCGCATGCGAATCGCTGATGTTAAGGAAGAGATTGACCACGAGCTGGTCAGCAGAGCGCAGATCGACGCCAAGATTCATGAGATGGCCGCACAGGTGAGCCAGGACTACCGCGACAAGAACCCTTTGGTGGTCGCGGTGTTGAAGGGGGCCGTCAATACGCTGGTGGAGTTCACCGAAGCGTTGAGCATCCCGGTGCAGATCGACTTCATGAGCCTGTCCAGTTATGGTTCCGGTACTGAATCCACCGGCACAGTGACGGTTCGGCAGGATCTGTCCGCTGATGTTCGCGGACGGCACATCCTTATCGTGGAGGATATTATCGATTCCGGACGTACACTCGCGTGGTTGGTCGATGAGCTCAAGCGTCGTGGTGCCGCATCGGTGGAGGTGTTTGCACTGCTGAACAAGCCATCCCGCCGCGAGGTGGATGTGGAAGTGAAGTACCCGGGTTACGAAATCCCGGATGAGTTTGTTGTGGGCTTCGGCCTCGATTACGACGAACGTTACCGCAATCTCGAATCGATTGCGGTGCTGAAGCCGTCCGTGTACCAAGGAGAACAAGCATGACTTTCCCCCAGGGGCCTGGTCAGGGCAACGGGAACAACCCCAATAACAACCGCAATAACGGCAATCCGTTCACCAACCCGTTCAACCGGGGCAACGGCAACGACGGTCGCGGCAAGAACGGCAACGGCAACGGCAACGAGAACCGGCCGGTCTGGCAGTCGCCGTGGCTGTGGGGTGCCGTGCTCGTGGTCATGGCCGTGCTGATGTTCCAGATGTTCACCACCGGTGCCACCAAGACCATCGACACCAAGGATGGTTTTGCACTGATCAAGCAGGGCAAAGCCACCTACGCCGAGATCACCGATAACAAGCAAGTGGTGCGCCTGGAGCTGAAGGACGACTTCTCCAAGAAGAACCCGGACACCGGCAAGGTCACCAACTACGGCAAGGACGTGCAGTTCTACTACACCTTCGCCCAAGGTGCGCAGGTGGCCAAGGCCGTGGAGGACGGCGACCTCGAGAAGGGCTGGACCTCCAACATCGAGCAGACCAGCATGCTCAGCTATCTGGTGACCTCCATCCTGCCGTTCATCATCTTCTTCGCGTTGTTCTGGTGGCTGATGAGCCGCATGGGCGGTGCCGGCGGCATGCTCGGCATGGGCGGCAAGAAGAACAACGGCAAGCTGCTCGAAGGCCAGACGCCCACCACGAAGTTCTCCGACGTGGCCGGTGAGGATGAGGCGCTCGCCGAAGTCGAGGAGATCAAGGACTTCCTGAAGGATCCCTCCAAGTACAAGGCATTGGGCGCGCGCATCCCGCGCGGTGTGCTGCTGTACGGCCCTCCTGGAACCGGTAAGACCCTGCTCGCCCGCGCCATCGCCGGCGAGGCCGGCGTTCCGTTCTACTCCATGGCGGGTTCCGACTTCGTCGAGATGTTCGTCGGTCTGGGTGCATCCCGCGTGCGTGACCTGTTCGATGAGGCCAAGAAGAACGCCCCCGCCATCATCTTCATCGATGAGATCGACGCTGTGGGCCGCAAGCGTGGCTCCGGCATGGGTGGCGGTCATGACGAGCGAGAACAGACATTGAACCAGCTGCTGGTGGAGATGGATGGTTTCGACAACGACACCAACCTGATCATCATCGCCGCCACCAACCGTCCCGATGTACTTGACCCGGCTCTGCTGCGTCCTGGCCGATTCGACCGTCAGGTGGGAGTGGCAGCTCCCGACCTCGAAGGCCGTGAGGCGATTCTCAAGGTTCATGCCAAGGGCAAGCCGTTCGTGCCGGACGTGGATCTGCATATGGTGGCCGTTCGTACGCCCGGCTTCACCGGTGCCGATCTGGCCAACGTGCTCAACGAGGCCGCGCTGCTGTGCGCCCGGGCCGGCGCCCAGCTCATTGACAACCGAGCCATCGATGAGGCCATCGACCGCGTGCAGGCCGGCCCGCGTCGCAAGTCCAAGGGCATGGCCCTCGAGGAGCTGCGCAACACCGCATACCATGAGGGCGGTCATGCGCTGGTTGCCGCCGCGCTGCGCAACACCGACCCGGTGACCAAGGTGACCATTCTCCCGCGCGGCCGTGCACTCGGCTACACCGCCGTGATGCCTACATCAGACCGCTATTCGCAGTCGCGCAACCAGCTGCTTGACCAGATGGCGTACGCGATGGGCGGTCGTACCGCTGAGGAGATCGTCTTCCATGATCCCACCACCGGCGCCTCCAACGACATCGAGAAAGCCACGAAGATCGCCCGCACCATGGTGGTCGAATACGGCTTCTCCGATAAGCTTGGCGCCATCAAGTGGGCCGATGACGACGACCAGACGACGGTGATGGATGGCCTGTCGCCGCGCAAGTACTCCGATCGCACCGCCGAGGTGATTGACGACGAGGTGCTGAAGCTGGTGGAGACCGCGCACACCGAAGCGTGGAACATCATCAACGACAACCGTGACATCCTCGATGAGCTGGTTCGCCAACTGCTGGTCAAGGAGACGCTCAACGAGAAGGAACTGGCTCAGATCTTCGCCCCGATCAAGAAGGCTCCGGAACGTCAGGTGTGGCTGTCCAACGATCGCCGCCCGGATTCCGACAAGCCTCCGGTGGAGATTCCGGAAAGCCTGAAGCGTTCGGTCGGCTTGAAGCCCGAAGAGCAGTGAGCCTTGGTCTGCTGACTTGACGTATTCCATGAAAAGCCCGCAGTCTTATCTGTCTTGCACGATAGGCTGTGGGCTTATTCATTGGTGTTGTCCATTACGATGAATGGGATGGAGAGGAAATGACCGAGGAATCGACAGGTGCCGATCGCGTCGCCCAATATGATGAGGAAGGCGTGCGCGAGGCTGTCCGCCTGTTCCTGAAATCCATTGGCGAGGATCCTGACCGTGAAGGTCTTCGCGAAACGCCGGATCGCATAGCCCGTGCCGGACGCGAACTGTTCTCCGGCTTGGGTGCTTCGCCGGCCGATGTGCTGGAAAAGCATTTCGACGTGGACACTGACGAACTGGTGCTGGTCAAAGACATCGAACTGTATTCCGTATGCGAGCATCATCTGCTGCCATTCCACGGCGTGGCCCACGTGGGTTACATTCCAGCCAAAGACGGCGTCATGGGACTCAGCAAGCTGGCGCGTCTGGTCGAAGTGTACGCCCGTCGTCCACAGGTGCAGGAGCGTCTCACCCAGCAGATCGCAGACGCCTTGGTGGAGTATGCCGGTGCACGTGGCGTGATCGTGGTCACCGAATGCGAGCATCTGTGCATGTCTATGCGCGGCATCAAGAAATCCTCCGCTCGCACGGTGACTTCCGCGGTGCGCGGATTGCTGCGCAATCCCGCCACCCGTGCAGAAGCCATGAGCCTCATCCTGGATAAATAACCGGATACATAATTGGATAAATAACCGGATACATAATTGGATAAATAAGTCTTGTATATGATTGGTTCGTCACATAGAGGGGGACATATGACTGATCTACAGGCATTGCATGACGCACCATGCACCATGGTGATGGGCGTGCTCAATATCACCGAGGATTCTTTCTCGGACGGGGGCCTCTGGCTCGACCCCGACAAGGCCGCCCAGCACGGTCGTTACATGATGGCGGCCGGTGCCGACATCATCGACATCGGGGCCGAATCCACCCGTCCAGGAGCCAAACGAGTCAGCGAAGAGGACGAGCATCGTCGTATCACCGGTGCCGTCAGCGCATTGATTCCCGCTGGCGCCGTGCTGTCCATCGACACCACGCGCGCATCGGTGGCGGCTGCGGCGCTGGAAGGCGGGGCGCAGATCATCAATGACGTCTCAGGCGGCACATTGGATGCCGAACTGCCGCATGTGGTGGCCGACCATGACTGCCTCTACATCGTGCAGCACTGGCGTGGTTGGCTCGCCGGTTCCAAAGGCGCCAATCCCGATCAGGATACGTCCGTGTACGAGCACGGTGTGCTCATCGACGTGCATGACGAGCTGATGCGTCAGGTCGATGCCGTGCTGGATGCCGGAGTCAAGCCTGAACGCATCATCATCGATCCGGGTCTGGGATTCTCCAAGCCGGGCATCGAACATAACCTGCCGCTACTGACCGGATTGAAACTGTTCCGTGCCGCGGGATATCCGGTGCTTATCGGCCAGTCACGCAAGCGCTTCATTTCCGCCATGCTCGCCGATGCCGGCATCAGCGAGCCTTCCATGGAACAGCGTGACGATGTAACCGCCGCCCTTTCGGCATTGAGCGCGGAACATGGTGCATGGGCCGTGCGCGTCCATGACGTGGCGAAAAGCCGTGCCGCCGTCATAGCAGGCAACACCTGGCGCCAATACCTATAAGCTATCAGTCCTTCCGACTCCTCTGAAGAGTGACGTGCACGCTCTCGGTTCCCCTCCGAGAGGTTGCCGTGTGCAAGGTTCATTCCTCCTCTGGCGTCCCTACTCTAGGGGCTGCCGGCAAAGTTCGTTCCTCCTCCGGTTTCCCTTTCCGAGGGGGAGCTGTCAGCGAGGTTCGTTCCTCCTCTGGCTCCCCTCTCTGAGGGGAGCTGTCAGCGACGCTGACTGAGGGGAGTCAATCACATCACAACGAAAGACCTCCAATGGACACCATCACCCTTACCGGCGTACACGCCAATGGCACTCACGGCGTGCTCCCCTTCGAGCACGAACGCCCACAGACCTTCATCGTGGACGCCACCTTGCACCTCGACCTCGCTGGGGCCGGTGCATCCGATGATCTGCAGGACACCATCGACTACGGACGTGTCGCCAAAGACATTGTCGCGGTCATCGAAGGCGAACATGTGGATCTGATCGAACGTCTGGCACAACGTATCGCTGACCGTGTTCTTGCCGACGCGCCGGCCGTACGGGCCATCGACATCACCGTGCACAAGCCGCATGCGCCCATTGTCGTGGCGTTCCAGGATGTATCGGTATCCATCACACGTGTGCGGAATGAGCATGGCCGTGCCGTGCCGGTGTCGGCGACCGAGTCCGCTCCAATCGGGCTGCGATCCGACGCCGGGCCTGAACCGAGTGTCGATGCAGGCGTATCATCCCCGGTCAGCAGACGCGACGTCGCCGTCCATCATGCCGTAGTGGCATTGGGCGGCAACCTCGGCAATGTGGAATCCACCTTGCGTGCGGCAGTGCGCGAGATCGACGGACTCGCCGGCACACAGGTGACCGGCATATCGCCGTTGTATCGTACCGCCGCATGGGGCATGGCGGACGGCGCCCCTGACTTTCTCAACGCTGTCGTGGAATTGGAGACCACGATGGGAGCACATGACCTGCTGGTTGGGTTGCAGGACATCGAGCGTGCGCATGGACGCAATCGCGAACAGCATTGGGATTCACGCCCTCTGGATCTCGATATCATCGATTTCGACGGCGTGCGCAACGCCGATCCGGATCTTGCGCTGCCCCACCCACGCGCATGGCAGCGCGCCTTCGTGCTGGCACCTTGGGTGGCGCTGAACCCATCTGCGCGCCTTGCCGGTGCGCATGAAGGGCTGGTCCGCGATCTTCTGGCCTCGGCTCCTGACCGGGATGCCGTACGTCTCGCTTCTGAGGATTGGATGCTGGGCGGCCATGCCGCCGACGATGAGGCTGGTGCCGATGCGGTGCGTCCGGACGACGGTTCTTCGCCGGCCAAGACGGCGGCAAAGCCCTCGCTGGCTTCGGCGGAACCCGCACCTGTCTCCCGTAAGGCGGTCATCTCGTTGGATTCCACGTCACAGGATGCCGAACACCTGTTCCGTGAGTCGATTGTGTCCATCGACAGCATCCCTGGCAATCAGGTGCAGGGCATCTCCCCGCTGTATCATGTATCGCATTTCGATGGGCCGGATGCGCTGAGCGCGGTCATCCAAGTGGAGACCAAGCTGCCCGCCGCCGACCTGATCACGGCGCTGGGCAGCGTCGAAGCCGTGCACGAGGGGAGCGTCGATCTGGATCTGATTGATATGGAGGGCGTGGCCTCGGACGTTCCGGACTGCCGTGTGCCTTGGCCCTCCGCCAGAACCCATGCCTCGGTGCTGGCACCGTGGATGGACATGGACCCCGAAGCCACATTGGGCGGCGAGCCGGTATCGTTCCTGCTGGCCACGGCACCGGATGCCGGACAAGTGGGCATGCTGTCCGACCATTGGATCATGGCGGCCGAGTAATGGTTGCCGTTGTGCTGCTTAGGTGGCCCTCCGCATGCATCGCTTGTTCGTCGGCCTGCGGCTGCGGCTGCGGCACCTCGCCGGGGCCGCAGCCTTGCGAAACAGGGCTGCAAGAATGCGGGGATTGCGGCTGGGCGCGTGGCGGTAATGCGGTTGATGGCAATATATGAGTGATTGTGGTATTTGAGCTAAGGAGGTGGCGCGTGAAGGTACGCCGAACGCCATGGTGGCAGTATGTGATTGGCGCCGTTCTGGGGTTGCTCGCCGGAATGGGACTGGCCTTATATGGCGAACAATCAGGTCTTTCCCTGATTGGCACGCCTTGGGTGGTGGCCGGATTGCTGGCCGTGTTGGGATTGATTGTGCTGGTTCTGGCGCTCCAGGTGCACAAATACGCGAACACCGATCCCAAGAAGCGCCCGCACAGCTTCATCAATCCTACCGTCGCGGTGAATACCCTGGTGCTGGCCAAGGCGCTCGGCCTCGCCGGCGCAGCGCTAGCCGGATGGTATGTGGGACAGATCCTGATGAGCGTCAGTCACATCGAGGCGCCGTTCTACCATGACGCCATCATCCAGTGTGCGGTGACGGCGGTGGTCTGCGTCGCCGACATGATCATCGGCATCATAGGCGAATGGCTATGCCAATTGCCGCCGAATGAGGGGCCTGAGAATCCCAAACTCGCCGAGGCGAAACGTCGTCAAGAGATGGCCAAGGCGTATCGGGAGCAGTAGCCTCCCGCTAGGCCCTCGGTGTTCCGGCTTGTGCTGCAGCGCCGCTTCTTATTGTCGTGGTTAATGCCGTGGTACGCGGACCATGGCCTCCTGTGCGATTACGGCGACCAGATCTCCGCTTTGCGAATACACCTTGGCGTTGCCGAGACCGCGTCCGTGCGCCGCGATGGGCGTATCCTGCACGTACAAATGCCACTCATTGATGTCGAGATCGCGATACCACCACATCGAATGATCAAGAGAGGCGTAGGAAATGCCCGGCGTGGAGATCGACAGACCGGCGCGACGAAGCACCGGTTCCATCATGAGCTGGTCGCAGCCGATGGCCAGCAGCGCGCGATGCATCACCTGCGGTACATCGACATGCCCATCGACTTTCATCCACACCATCTGCTTGCCGGGATCATGCGCGGCGGATTTCTTGTCGGCCTGAAGCATCACCGTGGGAGTGATGTGGCGGATGTCGAATGGTGATTTTTCCGCATAATAGCTGGCGAATGGGGACTTTTCGGCAAATGGCTGCATCAGTTCCTTGGCTGAGGTCAGCGATTCCGGATCAGGCAGATCGTCCGGCATTGGATCGGAGAATTCCACACCCTCCTGACCGGTTTCCTGGAAGGATGCAATGGCGGTGAGAATCGATCCTTCCGCCTGCGTGACATTGACGCGGCGGGCGGAGAAGGAGCGGCCGTCGCGCAGGTTCTCCACATCGAACAGCAGATCCTGACGGATGTCTCCTGCGGTGATGAAATAACCGTGGATCGAGTTCGGCAGTCGGGAGGCCGAGACGGTTTTGGATGCGGCGATGACCGATTGGGCGATGACCTGACCGCCATAGACGCGGCCGGTGGGGAAGTACATGCTTTCGCCGTTGATGTATGTGTGGTTGCGGTAGGTGGATGGCTCTCCAAGTCTCAGCACCTTCACCAAGTGATCCAATGGGGTAACGGTGTTTGTCTGAGTCATGGGCGCCTCGATTCATACGACGATTGTTCAATACTGGTAGGCAGTCTACCGATTGAGAGTTAAGAGAGTGTGCAGGGGAATGTAAAAAGCCTATGAGGAAAGTAAACGTTCGGTGAGGTATGGTCATGTTTCATAATGCGGTTCTGAAAGTGGACATGTCTCACGTCGGTGCCAATCACTCCGGCCCCCTCTGATGAGGGGCTGTCAGCGAAGCTGACTGGGGGAGAGACAAAACCAAGTTGACTATCCCTCAGTTGGTTGTGCGGAAACAATACAAAAGCCGCCACCGCAAAGCGATGACGGCTTGGATGTGCCAACCAAACGATGAATCAGCCGCGCACGAGCTTCTTGTGCAGACGGTGCGGGCGGGCCGCGTCCTCGCCGAGGCGAGCGATGCGGTTCTCCTGATACGCCTGGAAGTTGCCTTCGAACCAGTACCACTTCGCTGGGTTATCGTCATCGCCCTCCCACGCGAGGATATGCGTGGCGACACGGTCGAGGAACCAACGGTCGTGGGAGATGACCACGGCGCAGCCCGGGAAGCCGAGCAGTGCGTTCTCGAGACTTTCGAGCGTCTCGACGTCCAGATCGTTCGTGGGCTCGTCAAGGAGCAGCAGGTTGCCGCCCTGCTTCAGGGTCAATGCCAGGTTCAGACGGTTGCGCTCGCCGCCGGAGAGCACACCGGTGAGCTTCTGCTGGTCGGAGCCCTTGAAGCCGAAGCTCGCCACATAGGCGCGGGTCGGCACTTCGACGCCGGCCACCTCGATGAAGTCAAGACCGCCGGAGACCGCCTCCCACAGGTTCTTGTTCGGGTCGAGGCCTTCACGGTTCTGATCGACGTAGCTGATCTTGACGGTGTCGCCGATCTTCAACTCGCCGCTGGTGAGCGGCTCGAGGCCGACGATGGTCTTGAACAGCGTGGACTTGCCGACGCCGTTCGGGCCGATCACGCCCACGATGCCGTTGCGCGGCAGCGTGAAGCTCAGGTCGTCGATGAGCACGCGGTCGCCGAACGCCTTGTGCAGGTGGTTGGCCTCGAGCACCAGCGAGCCCAGACGCGGGCCGGCCGGGATCTGAATCTCGGAGAAGTCCAGCTTCTTGTTGTTGCGTGCCTCCTGCTCCATCTGGTCGTAACGCTCAAGACGGGCCTTGTTCTTGGCCTGACGGGCCTTCGGCGAGGAGCGAACCCAGTCGAGCTCGTCTTTGAGGCGCTTGGCGAGCTTGGCGTCCTTGGCACCCTGGATCTCCATACGCTTGGCCTTGGTCTCCAGATACGTGGAGTAGTTGCCCTTGTACGGGTACAGGTGGCCGCGGTCGACCTCGCAGATCCACTCGGCTACATTGTCCATGAAGTAACGGTCGTGGGTGACGGCGATGACGGCGCCCTTGTACTGGTGCAGGAACTGCTCCAGCCACAGGATGGACTCGGCGTCCAGATGGTTGGTGGGCTCGTCGAGCAGCAGCAGGTCGGGGGCCTCGAGCAACAGCTTGCACAGGGCCACGCGGCGGCGCTCGCCACCGGAACAGACATTGACCGGGGTGTCCGGGTCGGGGCACTGCAGGGCGTCCATGGCCTGCTCGAGCTGGGAGTCGAGATCCCAGCCGTTGGCGGCGTCGATTTCGGTCTGCAGCTTGCCCATCTCGTCCATCAGGGCGTCGAAATCGGCGTCCGGGTTGGCCATCTCCTCGCCGATCTCGTTGAAGCGGGCCACCTTCTCGGCGATCGGGCCGAACGCCATCTTGATGTTCTCGCCCACGGTCTTGGTGTCGTCCAGCGGCGGCTCCTGCTGCAGGATGCCGACCGTGTAGCCGGGGGTGAGCGTGGCCTCGCCGTTGCTCACGGTCTCTAGGCCGGCCATGATCTTGAGCAGTGTGGACTTACCCATGCCGTTGGGGCCCACCACGCCGATCTTCGCGCCCGGCAGGAAGCTTAGGGTCACGTCGTCAAGGATCACACGGTCGCCGAAGGCCTTGCGTGCCTTGATCATTTGGAACACGAATTCTGCCATGAGGTGCAGCTACTCCTTAAAAATGTTGGAATTCCGCCGTTTCTTTGGTTCGTGCATGCAGATTGACACATGCGATCGACGGTCACCGTCCGTAGATCGCGTTGCCGTCGTCCCGCCTTGCCGTCCGCTTCCATGCGGCGCGCGTCCGCATAGCGGCCGATTCCATGCCAAACCACCGCCCACCATGGTAACGGAAGGGCTGGAATGGCGGGGTGGTAGCGGGTTGGATGTGGTGACTCGTGCGTGGTCAGGGTCATCGAACGAGATGCCGTGGGAATTCGCGCGGCGGTGCCGTCGGCGTGCGAGAGATGACTGCCACGGCTGCAGCCGTGGCGATGATGACGAGTGCAGCGATGAGGAAACTGTCGAGTATCGAGGATTCCGTAGGCCTTGGCGGCCATTGTTGTAGTAATTGCCATAACATTGCTGTAGTCGATGCCAAAAGTCTGCTTTAGTGTTTGTCGCATCTTTACGGGACGGCCGGTGGGACAGCTTATGGCGCGGTTTTACGAGGCTCGGGGCGGCGATGCGATGGAGTGACGAGTATCTGGAGTGAGAGCGGAAACGATACTGGCGAAACGGGGGCGATGCATGGGGTCGATCGGACAGGCGGAATCGTTGAAGCGGAAGGCGGCGTTCGTCGCCGGAGCGGAAAGCGTGGTGTGCTCCCTTGGATGGGTGGTCGTATTTGCTTTGGGGGCTGATCGTCCCGTACCACCGGGGTTTTGGAAGCTTGTCGTGCTGGTCGGGGTATTGATGGTCGCTCAGTTTCTATACGTGCGTCGGCTATTGGCGGACATGCTATCGGCACAACCGACGTTTCGCCGTAACGAGGTGATGTTCGCCGTGGCGGGTGTGTCACTTGCCGTCCTGACGGGATGGTGGTGGCATACGGATTTCACCGGCATGGCCGGCGTCATCTGGCTTGTGGTGGTGACCGGGGTCGGATTCGTGTACGGCACCGTGCTATGGACGGTGAATCGTACGTTCATCCGGATATTTCGCGGCCGCATCCGGGCGAACGTACGTTGACGGGCACTCGCCGTACATTCGACCGGAAAAGATGGAGGAATACCCGGACGAACGTACGCCCATGACCAGATTCCCGTTGGGGCTGGTCATGGGCGTACGTCTACGTCGGTTACGTCGGCTATGCCGGTCACTTCCCGCCGCCGATGGCGCGCAGCACGTTGACCATCTCGATGGCGCCGAGCGCGCAGTCGAAGCCCTTGTTGCCGGCCTTGGTGCCGGCGCGTTCGATGGCCTGTTCGATGTTCTCGGTGGTGATCACGCCGAAGAGCACCGGCATGTCGGAGTTCAGCGACACCTGCGCGATGCCCTTCGCGGTCTCGTTGCACACGAGGTCGTAGTGGGAGGTGGAGCCGCGGATGATCGCGCCGAGGCAGATCACCGCATCGTAGCGGCCGGTGGACACCATGCGCTTGGCCGCGATCGGGATCTCGAACGAGCCGGGCACCCACGCCACGTCGACGTTCTCGTCGGCCACGCCGTGACGGTGCAGACCGTCTCGGGCCCCGGACAGCAGCTTCGAGGTGATGAACTCGTTGAAACGGGCGACGACGATGCCGATGCGGATCGGCGCGTTCGCTTCGCTTCCGGCGAGGGTGGTGGTGTTCGCGACCAGCTGGCCTTCGAATACGGTCATGTCAGTTCTCCTTGGTGATTGTTGCAGTGGTGGTTGCAGTGGTTGCGGCGGTTGCGGGAACGCCCAGCAGGTGCCCCATGCGCCGTTGTTTGGTGGACAGGTAGTTCGCGTCGTGCGCGTTCGGTGGGATGACGATCGGCACGCGGGATGCGACGGTGACTCCGGCACGCTTCAGCTGGTCGATCTTATCCGGGTTGTTCGTCATCAGGTCGACGGATGCGATGCCGAGATCGCGCAGCATGGCCGCCGCCGTGTCGTACTCGCGTGCGTCGGCGGGGAAGCCGAGCTTCAGGTTCGCGTCGAGCGTGTCGAAGCCCTGCTCCTGCAGCTCATATGTGCGCAGCTTGTTGAGAAGCCCGATGCCACGGCCCTCCTGGCTCAGGTAGAGAATCACGCCGCGGCCCGAGTCGGCCACGCGGCGCATCGCCTCGTGCAGCTGTGGACCGCAGTCGCAGCGCTGGGATCCGAACACGTCGCCGGTCATGCACTGCGAGTGGATACGGCACAGCACGGGCGGAATCGCCGCCGCCGTATTGGATGCGCCGGAGACGCCTTCCGCGCCGGCCATCGCCGTGAGGATGTCGTCGCCCATCACCAGCGCCACATGCTCGCAGCCGTTCTCGGATTCGTAGCCGACCATCGTGAATCGGCCGTAGTCGGTGGGTAGATCCACCTGCGCGATGCGACGCACCGTGTGCGGGAACGCGTGCGTGCGCCGGTACTCCTGCAGCTGGGCGATGGTGATGTACGCGAGATCATGCTCGGTGGCGAACCGTTCGAGATCGCCGCGTCGCATCATCGTGCCGTCCTCCTTCATCATCTCGCAGCACAGGCCGCATGGCTCGAATCCGGCCAGTCTCGCCAGATCTACGGTCGCCTCGGTGTGCCCGTTGCGTTCCAGCACGCCGCCCTCGCGCGCCACCAGCGGGAACATGTGTCCGGGGCGGCGGAAGTCCTCCGGGCGCGCATTCGGGTCGATGCAGGCCAGCGCGGTCAACGAACGGTCGCGTGCGCTGATACCGGTGGACGTGGTCACGTGATCGATGGATACGGTGAACGCCGTGTGATGGTTGTCCGTGTTCGTGGCGACCATCGGCGGCAGTTCGAGTCGCGATGCCAGTTCGGCGCTCATCGGCGTGCAGATGAGTCCCCGGCCGTGCGAGGCCATGAAGGCGATGTTGCTCGGTGTGGCGTGGCGGGTAGCGCAGATGAGGTCGCCTTCGTTCTCGCGCCCCTCGTCGTCCGCCACGACGACGATGCGTCCCGCCCGGATGTCGCGGATCGCGCGTGCCACCGCCTGATTAGTGTTCGTGTGATCGGTGTTCGATGAAGCCATATGTTGTCCTTTGGTTCTTTGTCCTTTGTCGTTCGTGTGAGCGTCAGAAGCCGTGCTCGGCGAGGAAGTTCTCGGTGATTGCCCCGGATCCGCCGGAGCCTCCCTTGTCGGCGTCGCCATCGCGCGACGGCAGTGCAAGCAGGCGATTCACGTATTTCGCGATTGGATCGGTTTCGAGATTGACGATGTCGCCGACACCGCGCTCGACAAGCACCGTGTGCGAGGCGGTGTGCGGGATGAGGGAGACGCCGAACGCGGTCTCCGTCACGGTCGTCACCGTCAGACTGATGCCCTCGACGGCGATCGACCCCTTTTCGGCGATGAACCGCATGAGCTCGTACGGCGCGCGGATCGTATAGACCGTCGCGATGCCGTCGGGCGTGATTGACTCGACCACGCCGGTGCCGTCGATGTGTCCGGAGACGATGTGTCCGGAGAAGCGGCCGTCGGCGGGCATCGCGCGCTCCACAGCGACATGGTCGCCGCGCCGTAAGGTTCCGAGGGAGGAGCGGCGCAGCGTCTCATGCATCACGTCCGCGGTGAACGCCGTGCCATGCACGGCCGTCACGGTCAGGCATACGCCGTTGACGGCGATGCTTTCGCCGATGGCCGTCCGGTCGGTCACCACCACCGGCGAGTCGACGGTCAGATGGGCGAAATCGGCTCCGCGATCCAATCGCACGACCGTGCCCAGATCCTCAACGATTCCCGTGAACATACTCGACACCTCCCTCGATGACGATGTCGCTTCCCACCGTGGCGACGGTGCGGTCGATGATACGGAAGGCATCATCGGGAGCCGCGACGCCCTCGCCTCCCACCGGGCCGGGTGCGTTCCGCCCGCCGAACAGTTTCGGCGCGACGTAGGCGCTCACCTTGGACACCACACGATCGCGCAGCGCCGACCACGCCAGCGTTCCGCCACTCTCGATCATCACGCTGTCCAATCCGCGCTCGTCGAGCGCCTTCACAATCCCGGCGACGTTCACGTGGCCGTCGCCATCGGTGTCCGCGTTGAGGATTTCGCAGCCAGCCTCACGGTAGGGGAGCGTGCGTTGCTCGTCGTCGACCGCCGTGGCGATGATCGTCGGCGTCTCGCGCGCGGTGGCGATGAGCGCCGCATCAAGGGGCGTGCGCAAATGGGTGTCGCACACCACGCGCACCGGATTGTGACCGCCCGGGATGCGGCAGGTGAGTTGCGGATTGTCCACCAGCACGGTGCCCACGCCCACCATGATCGAGGCGAACCTGCCGCGATCCTCGTGCGCGCGACGGCGCGCATCCTCGCCGGTGATCCAACGGGACAGGCCCGTGGAGGTGGCGATGCGGCCGTCCAGCGTCATCGCGTATTTGAGCATGACGAATGGCGTGCGCGTGGTGATGAAATGCAGAAAGATCTCGTTGAGCCGGTCGCATTCGTCCCGCAATACGCCTTCGACGACCTCGATACCGGCGGCGCGCAGCTGGCGCACGCCCTTGCCGGAAACCAGCGGATTCGGGTCGGGGGAACCGACCACCACGCGGGCCAGCCCCGCATCGATGAGCGCCTTGGAGCACGGAGGCTGCTTGCCGGTATGGCAGCACGGTTCCAATGTGACGTAGATGGTGGCGCCGCGAACATCTACGCCTGACTGTTTCGCGGCCTCGAGCGCGGCACGTTCGGCATGCCAGCCGCCGAAATGGTCATGATGACCGGCGGCGATGATCGTGCCATCGCGCACGATGACGGCGCCCACCATCGGATTCGGGTTGACCCTGCCCGCTCCGAGCCGTGCGTGACGCAACGCCACGGACATAAAGTCCCTATCGTTCATGAATCCCCTTTCGCTCGATAGGGCATGTCCAGGGGTTCATGGGAAGGCTGACGCGAGCGTATGCCGGACCAAGCCCTCGCTCGGCCCCGAAAACGCGAAAGCCCTGGATTCCAAAGGAATGCCAGGGCGTCGTCAAAGGGGCCGCGCAAGGGCATGCCGATGCATGCGCATGCGCGCGCCGCCGCAACTTCTTCCATCCAGACTATGACTGTCGGTACCGGAATCGCACCGGTTCGGCCCCTCGATCGCTCGCGGGGCTCGCGGACTGTACCGCCGATCGGGAATTTCACCCTGCCCTGAAGATGCTTGTTCAATTAGCGGTTATTGAACGTACAAGGCCGGCAGGACAGGTTTGTCTGGCCATCTCGGGATTCGGACCATTGCGGCGCCTCAGGGCGATGGGCATCCACGATGGATGAGTCATGCCGGATGCGACGGCATGGGGAGCAAGCCGGCATATCGGCGATTGGGGCAAAGGATCGAAGAGTATGGTCACCGCGAATAGAAGTCGTGTCGTCGTTGTGGGTACGGGCAGTGTCGGTGCGGCGGTATCGAGCGCCATCGTGCAGCAGGGTGTGTGCAACGAGCTGGTGCTCATCAACCACAATCCCGACAAGGCCAGGGGGCTCGCCATGGATCTGGCCGATGGCTCGGAGTTCCTGAATCGATTCGTCAAGATCCGGCAGGGCGATTGGGGGGATTGCGCCCTCGCCGATGTGATGATCATCGCCGCCGGTCCGAAGCCGAAGCCGGGGGAGACGCGCATGCAGGAGCTGGACGCCGCCATCGATATCGTCGATCCGATTCTGCGCAGCATCGCGGCCTCGGGTTTCGACGGCATCCTTATCATGGTCTCGAATCCGGTCGATGTACTCAGCTGGTTCGCATGGAGGCGCACGGGCTTGCCCCGCGCCCAAGTGCTTGGCTCGGGCGCCGCGCTCGACACATCCAGATTGAAGACGATCATCGGGGAGACGACGCGCCTCGACCCGCGTCTCGTCTCCGGCTACGTGATCGGCGAGCATGGCGATTCGCAGTTCGTGCCGTGGTCCAACGTCTCATTTATCGGCAAGTCGTTCGCTCAGTACCTGGAGGATAATCGCTCGCGCTACCCGGGCGTCACGCTCGCCGGTATCGAGGAGGAGACACGTCGTCGCGGGCTTGACATCAAGGGGTTGCGCGGCGGCACGAGCTACGGCATCGCCGCCACCGTCGCTGGGCTGGTGCGTACGATCCTGTGGAACGAGCGCAGCGTCGTTTCCGTATCCACTCTGATCGATGGCGAATACGAGTACGATGAGCATGACGTGTTCCTCTCGCTGCCGGTCGCGCTCGACGGCAACGGTGTGGGTGATTTCGTCGATTTGCATCTGAACGACGAGGAGCTGTCGAGGTTCCGTGCTTCCGCCGCCGTGGTACGCGAGCACTGCGCGCTCATCGCCGGGCGTCTGTGAGCGGTCGGATGCGGTGATCATTCTGGCCAAGTTCGGCATCTCCGCCTTGGCTGGCGGCATCCCGCATTTCCTCGAGTGCCTGACGTCCATGGGCTTCGGATTTATCCCGGTAGGCGACGACCTGCGCCCGGGAGACCATGCGGTTGCCTTTCGCGCCATATCTCGTGAACGGGATTTCCCCGGAGTCGAGGATGCGCGCGACCGTCTTCGGGGAGACGCCAAGAATCTGCGCGGCTTCGCCTGCGGTGATGAGGTCCGTGCCGTCGCCATGCACAATCGCATCGAACGCGCGACGTAGCTCCTCTGCGTCCAGCGGTATTGCTGTGCCGTCTCCTGATGTGATGTATGCGGACCCCTTGCTGACTTGGGGAATGGGGATTGCCTCGAATGTGGTCATGACTGTTCCTTTCCGATGGCGCTTCCCCTTGTCTGTAACTGCTACTGGACATATCGGCAATATCGGACAAATCGGACATATGTTGCTGATTATGATCTGAGCGATTACCGTCTGAGCGATTACCGCTGATTCGCGATGGGAACCCCTACTCGACCCTGCGGCCGTGGTCACGGATGAACAGGGAGGCGACACGAGGCAGACCGCGCACACGATGGCCACGTCGCGGAACGAGGCGCGCATGCCGAGGGTGGAGGCGGCGGCCTCGTCCATTCCGGAGTGGACGGCGCTCGCGGCGTGCGTGTTCATGATGGTGATGAGCAGGGCGATGGCCATCGCGCCGGAGGTCTGGCGCATCGTGTTGTTCATCGCGGTGCCATGGGGAATGCGCGTGCCGGGCAATTGGTTCAGCGCGGCGGTGACCAGCGGCATCGAGCTGAACGCGGAGCCGGCCAGCAGCACCGTGAAGTAGAGCGCCGGCTGCCAGACCGGCGTGTGCTCGTTCATTGTGGCGAGCAGCACCGCGGCTACGGTGAGCAGGGTGAAGCCAATCAGGGCGATCGGGCGGCCCCCGATGCGGTCGTAGAAGCGCCCGGCGACCGGATTGAGCAGACCCATCACAATGCCGCCGGGCATCATGATCAGGCCCGATTCGAGCGCGTTGACGCCGAGGTCGTTCTGCAGGTACAGCGGCAGCACGTTCTCGATGCCGATGAACGAGGCGAAGCCGATCACCGACACGGTCAGGCACAGCGAGAACATCGGAATCGTGAAGATGCGGAAGTCGAGCATCGGCTGGTCAAGCTTGAGCTGGCGGACGATGAGCAGCACAAGTCCCACTACGCCGACCGCCAACGAGACCAGCACCGTGGCGCTCGCCCATCCGGCCTTGCCCGCGTCGGAGAAGCCGAACAGCACGCCGCCGAAACCGAGTGTGGAGAGCACCACGGACGCCACATCGATATGCGGGTGCGTCGGCTCGCCCACGTTGTAGACGGTGAACCATGCGGCCGCGAGCACGGCGCCGGCGATGGCGACGAGGATGGCGAACATCCAACGCCAGCTGAGCCATTCGACCAACAGGCCGGAGATGGTGGGGCCGAGCGCGGGCGCAAAGGCGATGACCATGCCGAACATGCCCATGGCCTGACCGCGGCGTTCGGGCGGGTAGACGCGGAACAGCACGGTCTGCAGCAGCGTCATGAGCACGCCGGCGCCGCACGCCTGCAGGATGCGGCCGGCGAGCAGTAGCGCGAAGTTCGGAGCCAGTGCGCAGGCCAGCGAGCCGACGAAGAACATGCCCATCGCGTAGCCGAACAGCTGACGTGTGGTGAAGGTCTCAATGAGAAACGCGGTGATCGGGATCATGATGCCGTTGGTGAGCATGAACCCGGTGGTGAGCCATTGCACGGTGCTGTTGGGCACGTCGAACTCGTGCATGAGCGTGGGTAGGGCGGAGATCATCAGCGTCTGGTTGAGCACGGCGGCGAACGAGCCGATCATCAGCGTAACGATCATTGCAGTGGTGGTGTTATTGGAATGATGCTGTACGTCGTATTGAGCTGAAGCCATGTGTTGCTCGTCGTTCCTTATCCTGTGCGGTTACGAAGCCAGTGAGTTCCCTGTGCTGGTGGTTGCCTCCGAGAGACGGTTTTCGCAATGAACCTTAGGGAGGCGCTGGGACGGATGATGCGATACATATATGCGGTGGACGGAATCCGATGCTTGTTCGTCTGTTGTTCATCTGCGGCGCGGGTGTGGTTGCGGGAGTGTGGGCATGATGGAGTAATGGCAGATGATTATCAGCGTTCATTCGAGGAAGAATACGGGACCAGGCTTTCTGCAGGGCGCGGCAGTGTGGCCGGCGTGGTGACCGATGCCGAGCGTGCGGCGGTCGGCAACATCCGTCTCAGGGCTCTGCTCTGGATCATGGTGTTCCTCATCGTGCTGGGTACGGCCATCGCCGCCGGGACGGATCGCAGCGGCGGACCGGCGCAAGGCGAGCAGGTGACTGCCGTCGTCACCAATGTGGATACCAGAAAGAACAGTGTCACAGTTTCGGCCCACGGATCCGACTACCCGTTCCGGCATCGCACGAAATCGGTCTATTCCTACCATGTGGGCGAACAATTGCAGCTGTACCTATTCAACGGCGAAGCATATGAGTCGTTGCAGGGCGTCACCAATCTCACCCCTCTTGGCAAAGCCTATCCATGGCTGGCATGTGCGGCGTTCGCGCTCGCCGTGGTCGCACTTACATATTTGGTCGGATGGCGTAGGGCGGCGGCAGTCGTGCGGGACTCGGACGCCGGCGATCCCATCGCGATCGCCTATCTCAAGCGTGGTCCTCAACTGGGGTCGGTGGAGTGGTGGTGGGCAACTCCACCGGTCCGGCCCAAAGCCGAACGCCGCAAGGTGGTGGCCATGGGCGTCGTGTTCGCGGTGGCGGCGGCAGCGTTCCTGGTGATGGAGATGACGATGTGGCTGCTGGACAAGCCGGCTGGAGTAAGCAGTATCCTGGTGGCAGCCCCGTTCGCGAGCGTGCCGTTCCTTGCGCTCGCCGTATGGTGCTTCCTGTTCGCCGCACATCCGACGGAACGGCTCATCCGCATGCTCGGACGGGTGAGATGGGGACTGCTCGCCATCGGTCTCATCGGCTTGCTGGTGACCGGTATGGTGGCGCAGGATTTCTACGCCGGTGGCCTGCTTGCAGCGGTATACGTCACGTCACACACGTTCATCCAGGCGTTGCGGGCATTGGCCACCACCGCATTGCCGGGGCCGGTGACCATGCCGCGATACCGTGAGGAGATCGAACGGGACGTGGCCAGACGGGCGCAGGCCGAATCCCAGGTCGCATCCGAAGGTTGGGGATTGGAGATGGTCCGCGCCAAGCGGGAACGCCGCATGTTCCTGAGATACACGTTGATATCCATCGGGCTGATCGCGTGCATCGCGCTCGCCACATGGGCGAAACTGCAGTTGGGCTGGTGACGTCCGTGGTAATGGTCGGTGCACGATTGCAGCCGTCAGCGTGGGTAGCCGCCGTTCCGGCGCCTTCAGACCAAGGCCTCTGGCGCCGTGAGATGGAGATGACGCCTATCTATCGCTCCTCTTCCGGATAGGTCATGCCCCACTGGGCGCGGCGGATGAGCGTCATCATGTCCATCACATCGCGCGTGTAATCCAGATGCATGACGTTGCGGTCGCCAGCGATGGCCGCTTCCATGTCCGCAACCTCATAGGCCAGCGCCTTGGCCGTTTCCCCGGCTTCGACCACCTCGGTATGGCCATCCTCCACATAGGTGATGGTCGCGCGTTCGCCGCGAGGATAGTCGTAGATCTCCACGTATCCTTTGTCGAACGACAGCAGTCCGCGCTTCGGCTGCTTGGCGTGCAGCGAGAGCGTGACCGTGGCCATCTGCCCTTCACGATTGGTCAGGAGGATGCCGGCTTGCTCGTCTACGCCGGTGGGTGCGAACTTGACTTGGGAAAGAATCTGATCGGGGGTGGAGCTCATGAACCAGCGCACGAAGGACAGCGCATACACGCCGATATCCAGCATGGCTCCGCCCGCCAAATCGCGGTTGAAGAAGCGGTTCGCCATGTCGTATTCCTTGTAGGAGCCGAAATTCATCTGAATGAGCTTGAGCGTGCCGAGCTTGCCGGATCCGATGATCTCGTTGAGTTTTTTGTACAGCGGCATATGGTAAATGGTCATGGCCTCGGCGAGCACCAGATTGCTGGCTGCGGCCAGCGCCACTGCCTCGTTGAGTTCCTCGCTGTTCAATGTGATGGACTTCTCGCACAGGACATGCTTTCCGGCATTGAGCGCCTTGCGCAGGAAATTGATGTGGGTGTTGTGAGGTGTGGAAATGTAGATGACGTCCACGTTCGGATCGGCGAACACATCGTCAATGCTGTCGTATACGGTGCCGATGCCGTATTTCTGCGCGAAAGCCATGCCTTTGGCATGTGTGCGGTTCGCCACTGCATAGAGTTTGCGCCCTTCACTCTCCAGTGCCTGCTCAAGCTGGTTGGCGATGACACCGCATCCTAGCGTAGCCCAATTGAGTGTACGCATGATCGTCTCCTTTGCCTTGCGTTTTCCTTGTGTCCAGCATACTGCCGCCCCGGAGGCAATCGGATACGCCACGCATGGACGCGCATGTTCCTGTGGAGCGACACGCCGAAGATGACGTTCAGGTGAACAATCATGTATTGTGTCCTCTTGTGCTTTGTTGCAAGGCACAACGGCCCCGTAGCTCAGTTGGTTAGAGCGCCGCCCTGTCACGGCGGAGGTCACCGGTTCAAGTCCGGCCGGGGTCGCCACCAAGCTTCCGACATGTCGGAAGCTTTTTTGTTATCCGCGCTCCCGTTCAGCATACGTTTGCTGAGAAAAAGTTAGAGAGTCTCAATAAACGTACGCGGAGCAGCAGCCGTACCGCAGCAGTTGGGCTGGCCGGTTATTTCCAGTGGCGCGAAAACGGTCGGTTTGTGTGACCGGCCGGGTGATGGGCCAGAGGCAAAGAAAGAACAAGGCGTCGGGAACCGTAGACTATGCCGGATATGCGACACGCCGCCGTCTCGCGAGCGGTTGGGAAACGAATGCTAACGTTTGCGCTAACAATCGTTGTTTTGCAAGGAAGCCGCTGATGGTGATGCATGAGACAGTATATGCCGCCAATCGTGCAGCTTATGTACCTGATGGTAGTTGGGTCACCCCTCTTCGTTACTATTTCAGTAGTTCCATAGGAATCCCATACTCAAGGAGCGAGTCATGACTACACTGGCCGTAGATATCGGAGGGACCAAGATCGCCGCTGCCGTGTGCGATGAAAACGATAGCATTATTCAGCGTTGGCGCGTGCCCACGCCGATGGACGCGAACGCCATCAACCAGCACATCGCCGAGGCGTATCGCGAAGCCGTCGCCTCCGGGCATACGGATATTCAGGCCATCGGTATCTCCGCTGCGGGCAATGTGAGCGCAGACCGCAAGACCCTGACGTTCTCCGCCAATATCCCTGCCTGGATCGATTACAACCTGTCCGAGCATGTCGGCGCGTTGATCGATCATGCGGTGCCAGTCATCGTGGAAAACGACGCCAACTGCGCCGGATGGGGCGAATACGTGCATGGTGCGGGGCAGGGCAGCCGGAATATGGTGGCTCTGACCGTGGGCACCGGATTGGGCGGTGCCATTGTCATCAACGGTCAGCTGTATCGCGGTTCCTTCGGTATGGCCGCCGAGCTGGGGCATCTGCCGATGGTCCCGGATGGCGACACCTGTGGCTGCGGTTTGCGTGGCTGCGCCGAGCGTTATACCTCCGGCAGCGCGCTGGAGCACTTCGCCAAGTCCGCAGTGCGTCGTCGTCCTCAGGATGCCAAGCGACTTCTCGAGCTGTGCGGCGGCGATGTGAACAAGCTGGAGGGGCCGATGGTCTCCCAGGCGGCTCAGGAAGGCGATGCGCTGGGACTGTACGCATTCGGCAAGATCGGCGAATGGCTTGGCCGTACGATGGCCGCGGTCTCCGCCGTGCTCGACCCTGACCTGTTCGTCATCGGCGGCGGCGTGGTCGCCGTCGGCGACATTCTGCTCGAGCCGGCCCGCTATAACTACCAGCGCTTCCTGGAAGGCAGCGCATACCGTGGTCACGCCGAGATCGTGCCCGCCACCGCCGGTCAGGACGCCGGTCTCATCGGCGCCGCCAATCTGGCCCTGCGCTGACGCCTTCCTCGGTGTAAAGCATTGTCCCCTACGGTCCTGTGCACATAGGTGCCAGGACCGTTTGTCGTTGTCCGGCCGTTTCGGCCCGCCATATTCGCCGGGATGGGGTATTCGCCGGGTTGCTTGACATGGCATAAACGAGATGTGTGGAGAGATGTGTGGACGGCACGCCGAAGCGGGTGTGAATAATCTGCGGACTTGTGGATGACAGTCGCCTGATTGGTGGATGGGCCGCATACAAACGGGGTTATCCACGGGGATTCGACTTGGTTGTGCACATTCCGTGACCCTTGGCGTCGTGGGTTGTGCACTTATCCACAGGTTCGCCCGGCGGGCTTGCGGTCGGATTGCGGAGCGCCGTACAGTGTGCCTCACGGCGGGCAAGGAAGCCCGCCGTCCACACTTCAGGAAGGGGACGATGATGTCCATGGTTACAGTTGCCGCGATCGGCGATTCCGATTCGCCCGCCATGCTTGATACCAAAGACGTGGTGGATATGTTCAAGCGCTCCAATCTCGCCGTCTATGCCGAGGCTCGCCGCGAGTTCTATCGCAAGGTGAATCTCAACCCATTCAAACCCCATTCGCAGTATGTGCTTCAGCTTGTTGAATGGTCGTTCCTCGATTGGTTCTCGTTCGATTGCCGAATCAGCGGCTCCGGCATCACCGGCAACGAGTACGAAGACATGCTCGTCGAATTGGAATACGATGCCTTGCGGGGCATCTCGCCGTTC
This sequence comes from Bifidobacterium sp. UTCIF-1, assembly GCF_006408915.1. Lineage (NCBI taxonomy): Bacteria > Bacillati > Actinomycetota > Actinomycetes > Bifidobacteriales > Bifidobacteriaceae > Bifidobacterium > Bifidobacterium sp. UTCIF-1. The sequence goes on along the minus strand of NZ_JFAG01000003.1, from coordinate 80,084 downwards.
CGGGCCGCTGCGGAATACCTGCATCGTCATGCCGGGGGAGTGGGGGACATCGATCTCGACGATTTGCGTGAAGTGGATGAGACCAATTTCGCGTCCATGTTCTGGATCAGGGACGCCAATGCGGTTCAGGGGCGACTCATGGTGGAGGATCTCATTCGTGGCGAGTTATATTCCGTGTTCGATCCCAGGGCTGCCGCACGATATGACGGGGCGCATGGTGGTTTGATTGTCAATCGCATTGCGCGGGCCCGAGGTATGTGGCGTTCGTGCGCCATACCGTTGTACGAGGCGCGCAGACCGGATGCGTTGGATGCCAAAGCGGATATCTCCAGGGAATTCCGAGACACGGGGTATACGCCTGATGTGGCCGGATTGCTGAGATTCTTCTATGGGCGTGCCAAGGATACCGGACTCGGCTGGGAGGATGCGGTGTCGTTGCGCAACACCGGAGTGCTCGACCGATTCCTGAATCGTATCTGTGATTGAAGATGGCGCATTGCCGCCCTCATTGGGGCATTGCGCAATGAGGGCGGCAATGTATGGGGAAGGCTCCTGAAGGGCTTATACGATTTCGGCGGGCCGAGGAAGGGGCGGCACGCCGATTTATTAATTCATCCATTTGACAAATATAGTTCAATGGTTTTATTATTAACGTGTCGTTCGTAGAAACCACTACTGAATATGCAAAGGAGCTCACGACATGGGTCTGTGGGATGTTGACAAGGTTGAGTACGTCGGTCGTGCCAAGGGACCGAAGGAGGGTCTGGCCTTCCACTACTACGATGCCGACAAGGTCGTTGCCGGCAAGAAGATGAAGGACTGGCTGCGTTTCGGCGTCGCTTGGTGGCACACCTTCAACCAGGAGCTGGTTGATCCGTTCGGCACCGGCACCGCGCACCGTCCGTACTACAAGTACACCGATCCGATGGATCAGGCTCTGGCCAAGGTCGACTACGCCTTCGAGCTGTTCACCAAGCTCGGCGTCGAGTACTTCTGCTTCCACGACCGCGACATCGCCCCCGAGGGCGACACCCTGCGCGAGACCAACGCCAACCTCGACAAGGTCGTTGACAAGATTGAGGAGAACATGAAGGCCACCGGCGTCAAGCTGCTGTGGAACACCTCCTCCCTGTTCACCAACCCGCGCTTCGTGTCCGGCGCCGCCACCTCCCCGTTCGCCGACATCTATGCCTACGCGGGCGGACAGCTCAAGAAGAGCCTTGAGATCGGCAAGCGCCTGGGTGCTGAGAACTACGTGTTCTGGGGTGGCCGTGAAGGCTACGAGAACCTGTGGAACACCGAGATGAAGCGCGAGACCGACCACATCGCCAAGTTCTTCCACATGTGCGCCGACTACGCCAAGGAAATCGGCTTCGACGCCCAGTTCCTGATCGAGCCGAAGCCGAAGGAGCCGACGCTGCACCAGTACGATTTCGACGCCGCCACCGCCATCGAGTTCCTGCGCAGCCATGATTTGACCGACGTCTTCAAGCTGAACCTCGAGGGCAACCACGCCAACCTGGCCGGCCACACCTACCAGCACGAGATTCGCGTGGCCCGCGAGTCCGGCTTCCTGGGCTCCCTCGACGCCAACCAGGGCGACAAGCTCATCGGCTGGGACATGGATGAGTTCCCGACCGACCTCTACGAGACCGTGGCCGTGATGTGGGAGGTCCTGCAGGCCGGCTCCATCGGCCCGAAGGGCGGTCTGAACTTCGACGCCAAGCCGCGTCGTACCTCCTTCTACGCCGAGGACCTGTTCCGCTCGCACGTCGCCGGCATGGACTCCTACGCCGCCGGCCTGCTGGTCGCCGACAAGATGAATCAGGACCACTTCATCCAGGATCTCATGGAGGAGCGCTACAGCTCCTACGACTCCGGCATCGGCAAGGACATCGACGAGGGCAACGTCACTCTGGCCGACCTCGAAGCCTACAGCCTCGACAAGCCGCAGTCCGAGCTCATCGCCGCCACCAAGTCCGACCACCTCGAGTCCGTCAAGGCCACCATCAACAACTACATCGTTGACGCCCTGGCCGAGGTCGAGTGACCTGGTGAATACCTGGTCGAATGGCCCGGTCGAGTGGTCTGATTGAATGACCTGGCCGAGTGACCTGCGGGTTCTGAGCTAAGCCTCTCCGACCCTTTGTATGTTCGCGGCTTGACGAACATGTCGCGAACATACTAAGGGAAATACGCATGAAACCGGCTGTATGTTCGCGTCGCTCTCGTTGAGCCGTGAACATACAGCCGGTTTCGCTATTTCCTCTTGGCCTTCTTCACGCGCTTGGGCGCCGCGGCCGGCTTTTTGGGCTCGAGGAACGGCCACTTGGCCAATGCCCATGCGTGCAACGGCGGAATCTTGCCGATGGCGAACCCAATGACCAGTCCTATGACGATACTCCAGGTTTCCATATCGCGTCCGGCGATCAGCAGGCCGATGAATACCGCGGCGATGACGAAGCTGACAAGCTGCGATACCTTGGACTGCTTGTCGGTCACCTGATCCGCCCTCATCGGTATGAGTCCCAGATACAGGCCGCATGGCACGCAGACCACGGCAAGTACGACGCTGAGAACAATTGACATAGTTGCTGCATCCATGATGATCCTTTGCTGCACGTGGATTGAAAATAAGGGTCTACTGCGCAATGGCCATGCGCTATGGTTGAAAACCGCAATGATGATAGATCATTGCGGTTTTCGCCGTTATCGCCCGTCCCTGGTGTCGTGGGTTTTGGCGGGCGTCGGGGCGTCGCCGGCGCTATCTGAGCTGCCCTGTGACGACTGTTCGTCTGTAGTGGAGGTAGTAGAGGCGGCGGAGGTAGTGGAGGCCTGTCCGTCGAATGCGTCGGCTGGCGTATCGGCTGCCTCGTTGTTCCTGCCCGGTTGACGCCACCACAGTATCAGTGCGCTGACAATGCAGTAGATGGCGGCGATTCCGATGCACACCAGGAACACGATGGTCGTGGTGTCCGGCGCGCCGCCGCCCGATAGTGTCCCTTTGACGGATTCCCAAATCCAGATGATGCAGGCCGTGGCAATCAGGGCATACGTCATCATGCGCGAGCGATCATTCATCGGTGTCTCCAGACGTTATCCAAATGACTTGATTATAGGCATCATGACGCGATGACGGAGCACGTCGTTGGCGGGCATAGGGAAGCCGCCAAGTGAATCCTGTGCCGACGGCATTGCGAGAGATGGCTTTGCCGGAGATTCACTTGGCGGCTTGCGGATGGTAATCGTTACTCAGTTGTTATGATGCGCGCGTCGCTCAGCCGCGGGCCTTGGCGTAGGCGGCGTAGACGGCGTCGGTGGGTTCGCCGGTCTCCACGCCTTCGATATTGAGCTTCCAAGCCGGCGGCTCAGCCTCGCCGGAGAGCACCCAGGCGGCCTGGCGGGCGGCACCGATGGCCACATACTCGTCAGTAGCCGGACGGGTCACGTCCATGCCGAGAATCGAAGGGGCCAACGTGCGAATCGCCGCGGATTTCGCGCCGCCGCCGATCAGCAGGATACGGCTGATCTTCGCGCCGAGCGAGCGGATAAGCTCCAAGCAATCACGCTGGGAGCACAGCAGACCTTCGACGAACGCTCGGGCCAGATTCTCCTTGGTGGTGTTGTGCAGCGTCAGACCGGTCAGGGACGCGGTGGCGTCCGGACGGTTCGGCGTGCGCTCGCCATCGAAGTACGGCACCAGTGTGATGCCGCCCGCACCCGGCTCGGATGCGAACGCCAATCGCGCCAGCTCGTCGTAGTCCACGCCAAGGGCAGCACGTCCGGCGTCGAGGATGCGCGAACCGTTGATGGTGCAGGCCAGCGGCAGGTAATGACCGGTGCAATCGGCAAAACCAGAGATTGCACCAGTCAGGTCATAGACCGGATTCTCGGCGATGGCGGCGGCCACGCCGGAGGTGCCCAGGGAGATGGACACATCGCCCACGGCCATGCCAAGGCCCAGCGAGGCCATCGCGTTGTCGCCGCCGCCGGGCCCCAGAATGCAGCCGCCTTCAACGTCCTCGCCGGCGATGGGCGGCGCGGCCTTGACTGCCGCGGCTTCGGTGGGACCGAGCACGGTGGGCAGCACGATGCGTTCGGCGTGCTCTCGCGCCGCTTCCTCGCCCTCGGCGGCGGTCAGCACCATGGCGATCAGATCGCGACGGTACTCATTATGCGCGGCATCGTAATAGATGGTGCCGGAAGCATCCGAACGGTCGGTGAACAGCGCTTCGAGATGCGCGTCCTCGCCCTCGGCCACAGGACCGTAGCCGGCGATGCGCCAGCTCAGCCAATCGTGCGGCAGGCAGATGGCGGCAATCTTCTTGGCGTTTTCGGGCTCGTTCTCGGCCACCCATGCCACCTTGGTCAGGGTGTAGGAGGCGACGGGGGAGGAGCCGACGGCCTTGACCCAGCGCTGCTTGCCGCGTGCGGTCACGTCCTCCGGTTCACCGGCTTCGGCCGGGGCCTCGCCGAGGCATTCGATTAGCGCGGCGGCCTGCGGTGCGGAACTGATGTCATTCCACAGCATGGCGTCGCGAATCACATTGCCTTGCCTGTCCAGAATCACCATGCCATGCTGTTGGCCACCCACGGCGAGTGCGGCCACATCGTCCAGTCCGCCGGCCTGTTTGGCGGCTTGGACGAATGCCTCCCACCAATACTCAGGGTTGACTGAAGTGCCGTCTGGGTGCTTGGCCTGTCCGAAACGGACGAGTTTGCCTGTTTCGGCATCTGTGATGCGGACCTTCGTCGACTGGGTAGACGTATCGACGCCCGCCACCAGAGTCGTTGCCATATGTTCCTCCTCAGTGAGGTTCGCGCTCCGGGGGCCGGCGCGCCTCGACCAATAAGTTAGACGATTAAACTATACTGTATCGCAAGGATGGGAGGCAACCGGGAACACGCGATGCCGTCCGTCCGGATTCGGTGCGATGGCGCATAATGCATAATGAATGGACTGCCGATGCCGAACGCGCACAAGATGCAGCGACGGCATTGGATATGGGATCGGCGAAGGGGAGACGTGATGGGGAATCTACGCAGCATCAATCAGGAGGATTTGCGCAACCACAATCTGTCGGTGACCCTGGACACGATGCTTCGCGCGGATGGGCCGATGAGCCGAGCCGATCTGGCCAAGGAGACGGGGTTGACCAAGGCCACTTTGTCGCTGCTGTCGGCATTGCTGTTGGACAACGATATCGTGCGCGAAGGCGAACCTGTGGCGAATGCCTCATTCGGCAGGCCAAGCAAGCCCCTGACAATATGCGGCGGAAGCATAGCGGGCATCGGGCTGCAGATCAACACCGACGGCTATGGCTGCCTCGCGCTCGACCTTAACGGCGACACGTTGGACAGGCAATGGGTCGATGAGGATATGACCGGCGCCGACCCTACCGAGATCTTTGCCAGACTCGATGCGATGACTTTTCCGTTGGAGCGCCGGCTGCGTCGGAAGGGATGCAGAATCGTCGGGGCGGGTCTCGCCTTGCCTGGCATTGTGACCGACGACATGCGACTGCTCGTGGCGCGCAACCTTGGCTGGGAGAACGTGGAACTGGGACGGTTCAACGTGGTGCGCAGGTTGGACGCCGTGGCGGGCAATGAGGCGATGATGGCGGCCATTGCGCAGATTCCGGGCTATGCCACCGTGCGTGCCGATTTCCTGAACGTGGTGAACCGCACCGATTCGTTCATCTACCTGTCGACCGATATCGGTATCGGCGGCGCTGTGGTGCGCGATGGCGCCGTGGTGACCGGATCGCATGGTTTCGCCGGGGAGATCGGCCACGTGTCAGTGGCGATGGACGGGCCATTATGCCAGTGCGGCAGACGCGGATGCCTTGAAGCGTTCGCCGGCCGCCGTGCATTGGTGGAGGCCGCAGGAATCGGCCAAGGCGATGAGGCGGCCAGCTCCAAGGCCATAGAAGTGTTCCTGAGTCGCTGGAAATCCGGGGAGCCTGTAGTCGCCGCAGTAATGGATAGGGCTGTCGATGCACTGGTCTCGGCCATTGCTTCTGCAGTGAATCTGGCGGATGTCGATACGGTGCTGCTTGGTGGATTGTGGTCCCATTTCGGCGATGAGTTGGGCAATGTGCTTGAAGGGCGATTGCGTTCGGAGATTTTGGGCTACCCCGCAATAGGGATTCGTGTGTTCGTGCCGCCTGTGGCCGAGCATCCCTCGCTGTATGGCGCGGCCGAGATGGGGTTGCGCCGGTTTATCGACAATCCGTTGCAATACCTTGTGGAGCAAGGAAAATAGCGCAAAACCGCGGAGTGAGGCTCATGTCGGCTCATGTCGGCGGACGTGCTACACTTTTGCGAGTTGGCTTTTGCCGATGCAAACCAATGTGGGGCCGTAGCTCAGTCGGTTAGAGCATGCGACTCATAATCGCCCGGTCCAGGGTTCAAGCCCCTGCGGCCCCACTCATTTCCTTATATGATGCGCTGCGCTTTCCCGCTGATGTGAAGGAACGATTCGCGTGTCTGCAAGGCGCATTCACGTCCACATGCGCGAGTATTATCCCTTAGGTTCCGGTTCACGCTATGCCATTGGGGTATGGCGACCCGGGTCCCCCGAATCCATAGGAGACGCAAATGAAGCAGGGTATCCATCCTGATTATCACCCCGTTGAGGTGACGTGCTCGTGCGGCAACACCTTCGTGACCCGCACTGCTGGCAAGGAAGACCACATGTTCGTTGACGTGTGCTCTCAGTGCCACCCGTTCTACACCGGCAAGCAGAAGATCCTCGACACCGGTGGCCGTGTTGCTCGCTTCGAGAAGCGCTACGGCAAGAAGAGCAAGTAGCATACTTCGCGCCAGTCCGACTCGGTTCGGCATGCTTCGGCATACCGGACGCGGACTGGCGTTTTTGTATGTTGTGAAGTTTTTTTGATATTGGGTGCCGATTTAAGGACCATAAGGAAAGAGCAACGACATGGCAGACGAACAGTTCCCGGCTGCGGCGACCGCACTTGAGGAGTATCGGTCCATCGAAGAGCAGATGGCGGATCCTGAAATCGTGTCCAATCCGGACAAGCTGCGCAAACTCGGACGTCGTCATGCCGAATTGGGCGCAATCGTCAGCGCCTACACCTCATGGCTGCAGACCAAGAACGATCTTGAAGCGGCCCGCGAAATGGCCGATGAAGACGCCGACTTCGCCGAAGAGGCCAAGCGTCTGGAAGAAGCATTGCCCGCAGCCGAAGAAAAACTTCGCACCGCGCTGATCCCGCGCGACCCTGATGACGCGCGCGACACCATCATGGAGATCAAGGCCGGCACCGGCGGCGAGGAGGCCGCGCTGTTCGCCGGCGACCTGCTGCGCATGTACACGCGCTACGCCGAAAAGCGCGGCTGGACGGTGAACATCCAGTCCGAGAATACCACCGAGCTCGGTGGCGTCAAAGACGTGCAGATCGCCATCCGCGCCAAGGGCACTCCCGCTCCGGAAGACGGCGTATGGGCGTCGATGAAATACGAGGGTGGCGTGCACCGCGTGCAGCGCGTGCCCGTCACCGAATCGCAGGGACGCATCCAGACCTCCGCAGCCGGCGTGATCGTGTTCCCCGAAGCCGACGAGGATGACGACGAGATCGAAATCGATCCGAAAGACCTGAAGATCGACATCTTCATGAGCTCCGGCCCCGGCGGCCAGTCGGTGAATACCACCTATTCCGCCGTGCGCATGACGCACATCCCCACCGGCATCACGGTGAACATGCAGGATGAGAAGTCGCAGATCCAGAATCGCGCAGCCGCATTGCGCGTCCTCAAATCCCGTCTGCTCGCCATGAAGCACGAGCAGGAGGCCGCCGAAGCCGCGGACATGCGTCACTCCCAGGTGCGTTCGCTCGACCGCTCCGAGCGCATTCGCACCTACAATTTCCCGGAAAACCGCATCGTCGACCACCGTACGAACTATAAGGCGTACAATCTGGATGCCGTGTTGGACGGCGACCTGCAGGCCGTCATCGATTCGGACATCCAAGCCGACGAAGCCGAGCGTCTGGCGAACCAGAAGTAAGCTCCATCAGAGCAGTGGCTTGGCCGGGGTTGGCGGGGACATATGATGTTCGACACACTCAAGGCCGTTCGGCCAAGCCTACGGTCTCACATCACATGTCCCGGCCAACCCCTTTCTGCGCTGATAATCTGCGTTTGCGGCCGGATGGGATGAATAGGTGACGACCGTAGGTTCCGTTGGTGATGTAATCCGGAATGCGGCGGCGCGGTTGCGCTCGGCGGGCATCGAGACGCCGGAGCATGACGCCAAGTTGCTGTTGGCCGAGGCTGCGAGCGTGGAGCTTCGCGATATCGACAAAGCCATGCTGATGGGATCGGATCTCGACTACGATGCCGGGCGCTTCGGCGCAATGCTGGAACGCAGGGCCAAACGCGAGCCGTTGCAGTACATCGTGGGCCATGCGCCCTTCCGATACCTCGACCTCAAGGTCGGTCCCGGCGTGTTCATTCCGCGTCCGGAGACCGAAACCGTGGTGCAGGCTGGCCTTGACTGGCTCACCCGCCACAGCATGATGACCCCGCTCGTGGTGGACCTATGCGCCGGATCAGGTGCCATCGGTCTGTCCGTGGTCACGGAGGTGCCGGGCAGCCGTGTCTGGGCCGTGGAATTGGAGCCCCGTACCGCCGAATGGACCCGCCGCAATCTTGCGGAGACGGCGAAGCGATACCCCTCCATCGCGTCCAATTATCAGCTTGAGGTCGCCGACGCCACGTCGATGGCCACTCTGGCCCATCTGGACGGCACGGTGGACATGGTCATCACCAATCCGCCGTACATTCCCGAGCTTGACGTGCCCGAACAGCCGGAAGTACGCGACTGGGACCCCGAATTGGCGCTGTATGGCGGCTCCACGGACGGTACGCTGATTCCCGAACGCATCATCGAGCGTTCGTTCCGTCTGCTGAAGCCGGGAGGCGCGCTCGTCATGGAACATGACGTGAGTCAAGGCGACCGTCTCGTCGCCTATGCCAAGGCCACCGGGTTCACCGAGGCCTCCACCGGCAGGGACTGGACCGGTCGGGACCGCTACCTCTTCGCCGAAAAGTAGGATGCAACGGTCTAACGACTGCATGTGGATATGCGCGGGACACAAGTGCATTATCGCTCGGGGGGGTGCGGTTGCGTCCCACGACCGCTAGGAAATTATACTTGCGTCCTGCGGATTCGATGAAAGGAATCGTTGGAAATCCGCCATTCGCTGTGCGCGCATCATTCTGCACAGTGGGCCGCAACCGCAATTTCGGCATGTATGCACTTGCGTCCCACTGCTGCCGCTGGAAGGAAGAGCTACTGCGCGCAATACTGGAGCTCGGCCGCGTCCTTGTCGGTGATCTCCCTGATTGGTCGCGCCGGATTGCCTACGGCCACAGTGTGCGGCGGAATATCGCGTGTAACCACAGCACCGGCCCCGATCACGCAGCCTTCGCCGATCGTCACCCCGCCGATTACCGTCACATTGCCACCGAACCAGCAGTTCGAGCCGATGACGATCGGTTTGCCGTATTCATAGTCGTACATCGAGCCGTCCTCGGCCTGACGCACATTGCGATCCTGCCAGCGCAACGGATGCATCGGCGGCAGCAGTGAGACATTCGGCCCGAACAGCACATCGTCGCCGATCGTCACCGGGCAGCAGTCCAGCACCGTGAAATTGAAGTTTGCGAACACACGATCGCCGATGGTGGTGTTGCACCCGTAATCGAAGAAAATCGGTCCCATGACATCCAGACCCTTGCCATGTCCGGGCAATAGCTCATCGAGCAGCGCGCGTCGTGTGGCATGATCGCCACGTGGCGTGGTGTTGAATCGCGTGCACAGGTCTCCTGCCTTCTCTCGCAGGGCGGTGAGTTCAGGATCGGCCGGATTGTAGAGTTTGCCGGCCAGCATCTCCTCGCGCTCGCTGGCGCGCGGGAAACGCGGTTTGACAGGAGGCAGCTCAGCTGCGATTTCGATGCTCATGGACGCTCCTTTGTTACCTGTTTTCAAGCCTGTGCATGCGATGGCCATGCAGCGTGCTTTCTGCATCAACCATAATCGGCATACGCCATATGCGCCGGACATCTGTGTCACGGCATCCGACAGGTGGACGCGCGGTCGGGATCGGTCGGCTGAATGGAGTTGCGGGGATGAGGTCTACGGTCTTGCCATATGATGCACGTCGTGGTGCGATGATGCAATAGTGGATTGTTGGTTACGACAAGTGAACGGAGATGGCGGACGGCTATGGGTTCTGCACAGGCGTTGAAGATCACGGATGAGTCACTGGAGCGGGCCGCGCGCATCGTGCGCGAAGGCGGAGTGATTGTCATTCCGACGGACACCGTATATGGTGTGGCCTGCGATCCGCGCAACCGGGAAGCCATCGCACGTATCTACGAACTCAAGCATCGTCCACGGTACAAGGCATTGCAGGTGCTGCTGTCGTCCATCGACCAGCTCGACCAGCTTGGATTGGACCTGCCCTCGCCGCTGAACCGGCTGTCCGCGGCATTCCTTCCCGGAGCGTTCTCTCCGATCGCCGTGGCCCGCCCCGATTGCACGCTGGCGACTCTGGCGGACACCGCCGAAGGACGTCCGGGGACCCAAGGCATACGCATCCCCAACTCCCGGCTCTGTCTGGAGATTCTGAAGGCCACAGGGCCTGTCGCCGCATCCAGCGCGAACCGGTCCGGCGAGGAAAGCGCACAAAGCGTGGAAGAGGCCATCGCGGCCTTCGGCGATGACGTCGATCTGTATCTGGATGGCGGTTCCACGCCGGGCCACGTTTCCAGCACTGTAGTAAAGGCCGACCCGTATGGGCGGGACGGCATCGAGATATTGCGTGAAGGAGTCATTGCGCAAAGCCTGATTCGCAAGGCGCTTCACCTGAACGGCGGAGGACTGGGCGCGTGAGAATCTATCTGCTGATTGCTGCCATCGCCGGCGGAGTCACCTGGCTGGTGACGCCGCTGATTCGCCATGTCGCCATCGAGATCGGCGCGGTGGGGGAGGTACGTGCGCGCGACGTGCACACCATTCCGACTCCGCGCATGGGCGGACTCGCCATGCTGATCGGCTTCACCGTGGCCACGATCTTCGCTAGCAAGACCATGTTCCTCTCCGGACTGTTCACCGGCAACTACCAGATGTGGGTGATTCTCGCCGGCGGCATCATGATCAGTCTGCTGGGCATGGCTGACGACCTGTGGGACCTCGACTGGATGCTGAAACTCGCCGGGCAGCTGCTGATATCCGTGTTCGTGGCATGGGGCGGCCTGCAGATCATATCGTTGCCGTTCGGCGGTTCCCTGATCACGGCCTCGCCGAGCCTGTCCATGGCCATCACCGCGTTCCTCATCGTGGCGTCCATCAATGCCGTGAACTTCGTGGACGGTCTGGATGGCCTGGCTTCGGGAATCGTGGCCATCGGAGGCATCGCGTTCGCCATCTATTCGTATATCATCGCCCGGTATTCGCCCAGTTACGCTTCGCTGGCCACGTTGATCGACGTGATGATGGTCGGCATCTGCGTAGGGTTCATCCTGCACAACTGGCATCCGGCGAAACTCTTTATGGGCGACTCCGGTTCGATGCTGCTCGGCTATCTCATCACCTGCGCTTCGATCGTGATGACCGGCCGCCTTGATCCCGCATCCATCCACGCCAGCATCTATCTGCCGGTGTTCATGCCTATTCTGCTGCCGATCCTGGTGCTGTTCCTGCCGGTGCTCGACATGTGCCTCGCCATCGTGCGTCGTCTGGCCAAAGGGCAGTCGCCGATGCATCCCGATCGTATGCACCTGCATCACCGCATGCTGCGCATCGGCCATTCCGTTCGCGGCGCCGTGCTGATCCTGTGGGGTTGGGCCGCTCTGATCGCCTTCGGCTCGCTGATGATTCTGTTCTTTAAGGCCCAATATGTGATGATCGGCATGGCCGTGGCCGTGGTGGTGCTGACTGTGGCGACGATGTATCCGTATCTGAAGCACCGCATTCCAGAAATGCAGGCCGAAAACAGAGCGATGGAGGCTGTTCGAGCGGGTGCGCAGCATGCTGCGTCACCAGGGGACACGAAGGATGCTGAGGATTCAGAGCTGAAGCCGTGATCGTTGCCGGTGACCTCGCGGGAGTGTGTCGCACGAGGTCAGCGCATGTTCATATAGTGTTTACATGGCTACAAACCTTGATGAATTGAACGCCCAGTCGGCGTACGCCCCCCTTCCCCCGATTTTCGCCAAGCTCGGCCTTGCCTATGATGATGTGCTGCTGCTGCCGAACGAGACGGATGTGATTCCTTCCGAGGTGGACACCAGCACCCATCTGACCCGTAAGATCACGATGAAGGCCCCGGTGCTCTCCGCTGCCATGGATACCGTGACTGAATCCGAGATGGCTATCGCCATGGCCCGCAACGGCGGTATCGGTGTGCTGCACCGCAACCTCTCCATCGATGACCAGGCCGCCCAGGTCGATGTGGTCAAGCGTTCCGAATCCGGCATGATCACCGATCCTCTGACCGTGAACCCCGACGTGACGCTCGCCGACCTCGATAAGCTCTGCGGCAAGTTCCACATCTCCGGTCTGCCGGTCGTGGACAAGGCCAACAAGCTCGTCGGCATCATCACCAACCGTGACATGCGCTTCATCGCCTCCGAAGACTACGACACCCTGAAGGTCAAGGATGTCATGACCAAGGAGAATCTGGTCACCGGCCCGTCCAACATCTCCAAGGACGACGCCCACCGCCTGCTCGCCCAGCACAAGGTCGAGAAGCTGCCGCTGGTCGACTCCGAAGGCCATCTGACCGGTCTGATTACCGTCAAGGACTTCGTCAAGACCGAACAGTACCCGGATGCCACCAAGGATGAGCAGGGTCGTCTGCGCGTGGCCGCCGGCGTCGGCTTCCTCGGCGACGCTTGGCAGCGCGCCTCCGCCCTGATGGAGGCCGGCGTGGATGTGCTGGTGGTCGACACCGCCAACGGCGAGGCCCGTCTGGCGCTCGACATGATCTCCCGTCTGAAGCACGATTCCGCATTCGACAACGTGCAGATCATCGGCGGCAACGTCGGCACCCGTTCCGGCGCCCAGGCCATGATCGACGCTGGCGCTGACGCCGTCAAGGTCGGCATCGGCCCCGGCTCCATCTGCACCACCCGCATCGTCGCCGGTGTCGGCGTGCCGCAGCTCACCGCCGTGTACGAGGCCGCTCAGGCCTGCCGTGCCGCCGGCGTGCCGTGCATCGCCGACGGTGGCATCCACTACTCCGGTGACATCGCCAAGGCCCTCGTGGCCGGCGCATCCTCCGTGATGCTCGGCGGCACGCTCGCCGGTTGCGAGGAGGCTCCGGGCGAGAAGGTGCTTCTGCACGGCAAGCAGTACAAGCTGTACCGTGGCATGGGCTCCCTCGGTGCCATGGCCCCGCGCGGCAAGAAGTCCTACTCCAAGGACCGCTACTTCCAGGCCGACGTCACCTCCAACGACAAGGTCGTTCCGGAGGGCGTCGAGGGCGAAGTGCCGTATCGTGGCCCGCTGAACGCCGTGCTCTACCAGATGCTCGGCGGCCTGCACCAGTCCATGTTCTACATCGGCGCCCACAACATCGCCGAAATGCCGGAGCGTGGCAGGTTCATCCGCATCACCGACGCCGGTCTGCGTGAATCCCATCCGCACGACATCGTGATGACCGCCGAAGCCCCGAACTATTCCGGCTTCCACAACTGATCCGGAATATCGTTCTCCTCGGCCTATATGACCGATGTTGATTGACGAAAGGGCCCCAAGTGGGCCCTTTCTGCGTATCTGGGCGCGTGCTTCCTCACATGGATTCGCAGACGTGGAACAATCTCAGGCCGGAGCGGTCATGTCGCATCTGGGCTTGTATTCTCTGCGGTATAGTCTGAACTGTTCTGATATGACGGATATACCCGGGAAAGGGGCCCATGATGGTGGATGCGCATGATGCGGAAACCTACAGCGCGAAGGATTCGCGCCTGATCTGGATCGACTGCGAGATGACCGGACTCGACATCTTCGGCGGCGACGAACTGGTCGAGGTGTCCGTGGTGCCCACGGATTTCGACCTCAACGTGCTGGATGAGGGCGTCGATTTCGTCATCAAGCCGAGCCAGAAGGCCGTGGACCATATGAACGACTTCGTGCGCCAGATGCACACCCGCTCCGGGCTGATCAACGAATGGGAGCATGGCCTGAGCCTCGAGGAAGCCGAGAAGAAGGTCACTGAATACGTGCTGCGATTCACGCCGGAAGGGGTCAAACCGCTGCTGGCGGGCAACACCATCGGAAGCGACAAGAAGTTCCTCGACCATTACATGCCCGGCCTCATGAGCCACCTGCACTACCGCAGCGTGGATGTGAGCACCCTGAAGGAACTGGCCCGCCGCTGGTACCCGGCGGTCTATGAGAACCGTCCGCCGAAGAACGGCGGCCACCGCGCGCTCGCGGACATCATCGAATCACTTGACGAGCTGCGCTACTACCGCAAAGCGTTCATGGCGCCGGTCCCCGGCCCGGACGATGTCGAAGCCAAAGCCATTTCCGCGGACATCGTGGCCACCAGTCTGCTGAACAAGTAACGTTGGACAACGTGGACTGAGCAACCACAACGAGGGGAGTTGGAGATGTTTATGTCGAAACACGAGCAGGAAGCAGCGCCGAGCACGCTTCCGACGCACCTTCTGCCTTTGCCGCCGAAGCCGGGAACAGCAAGACGGGACAGTTCGGACGGTAAGGTTCCGAGGTCCTCCCAGCCTGCGCCTGCCAAGTCGACGCAGACGCCAGCCCGGTCCATACAACCAAACGCCCCGCAGACTGTTGCGGCCTCAGTGCCTGCTGGCTCGACCGGCCAAACCTTCCGTCCGACAGCTTCACCGGCAGCCGCCCATGTTTCAGTGCCGGCAGCCGCCCATGTTTCAGTGCCGGCAGCCGCCCATGCTCCGGCGCCATCCGCTGCCGATGGCGTACCCGCAGGGCAGCGCGATTTCTCCGGACCCGCACATGCCGCGCTCAAACAGTTCTTCGGCTACGATTCCTTCGTGCCCGGTCAGTTCCCGGTGGTCAACTCCATCCTCAACGGACGCGATGTCATGGCTGCCATGCCTGCCGGTCCCGACAGATCGTTGTGCTATCAGTTGCCCGCCACTGTTCCGCATACCTTTACCTTGGTGATTGTGCCATCGTCTGCGACGGCGGGCATCGAGGTGGAGCATCTGCGCAGACGCGGTATCGCCGCTGCACTGATTGACGGCCAGACCGACAGGCAAGAGAGCGACGAAATCTATGCCGCAGCCGCCAACCGGCAGATCAGCTTGCTGTACACCGCGCCCGAACGCCTCCTGAGGCCTGATTGCATCGACTTCGCCAAGCAGGTGCGTATCGACATGGTCGTCGTGGACGAGGCCCAGTGTGTGCTCCAGGGGAATGCCGGTTTCCGCACCGAGTACCGCAATATCGCCGGTTTCGTGCACATGCTGCCCAAGAGGCCCGTGCTCGCCGCATTCGCCGATGTCACCGATCCGGGGCAATGCGATGCGATCATCACCGAACTTGGTCTGAAAGACCCTTACCGTATCAATGCAGGTTCCGGCCAGCCCGGTACCCAATCGCGTGCGTCCGAGACCACGTCGGCCGCGCTTCAAGCCAACAGCGCCACTGCCGACCGGAAGAAGACGGCAGCCGCCTCTAAGCCTGAAATCCACAAGACAGAGACGAAGACGGGGCAGAAAACAGGGGATGCAGACAAGAAGAAGCAGAAGCGCAAACCATATAACTATACGCACACCCAGGAAGAAAACGACCGTCTTATCGCCGCACTCAACCCAGCCGACAGGCAAACCGTCGAGCAGACCGTTGTGGAACTGATTGCGCAGCGCTTCGCCAGCAACGGCAGGGACCCCGCCATCTCCACCATAGTGAGCACATTGAACGGAGATGCGAACGCGTTCTTCGGCGTGACCAAGCTGCCTCAATTCGGCATGTTCAAAGATCGCTTCAGCGCGGATACCGTCATCGCCGTCATCGATGATCTGACCAAGCGTGGCGACATCGCGCGGGACGACAATCGTCTTCGTCTGATCGGAGAACGCGCCAAGAACGCGTATGCCGCCGCAGGAGTAGACGCAGACAAGTCGATGAACCGCTCTGATACCGAGCCGAAGGCCTCCAAGAAACCTCGTCCGAAGCGAGCTGATCGCCTGACCGATAAGGAGAAGGCGGCGCAGGCCGCGAGACATGCCGAGACCGTCAAACGAAATGAGGAGCTGCAGGCACGTGTGGCCATGATTGACGGTGTCGAGCGTGCTGCGGCGGAGCGTGCCATAACCGGATTGGTCGGTGAGCTGCGTGCGGCCAAGGGGGAGGACCCCGCCGTCTCTTCGGTCACCTTTACGCTGGCGGGTGAGGCCGCGGACTTCATCGCCGCTGCAGGATTGACATCGAATCCTCACTTCGGCGAGCTCAAAGGTCGTTTCGACCGCGATCTGTTGCGTGGAATCGTGATGGACATGACGCAGCGGGGTTCTCTGGTCATGGAGAACCGGCGTCTGCGCCTGCCTGGCGCAGGTAGGTCCTCCGGTCCCGGCCCGTCCGCGGCCCCGCAGGCCTGACATCGGGGACTTGACAGGTATGCGTCAATCCGAAGCGCTGGCCATCCTGAACGCCGGCGCGAACGTGTTCCTGACCGGTGCGCCCGGTGCCGGCAAGACCTATACGCTCAACGAGTTCATTCGCGGGGCTCGTGCGGATGGCGCCGATGTGGCGGTCACCGCGTCCACCGGCATTGCCGCCACGCATATTAACGGCCAGACTATCCACTCATGGAGCGGCGTGGGCGTGGCTACCTCGTTGACCGCGAATCTGTTGAAGCTCATCCGCTCGCGCCGCAAGCGCAAGATTGAAGCCACCGACATCCTCGTCATCGACGAGGTTTCCATGCTCCACGCATGGCTGTTCGACATGGTCGATCAGGTATGCCGGGCGGTGCGCCATGATCCGCGGCCGTTCGGCGGCATCCAAGTGGTGCTCTCCGGGGATTTCTTCCAGCTCCCTCCGGTCTCCGTTTCCGGGCGCAACAACGATTTGATTGCGCCCACGCCGGAGTTCGTCGCCTCCCGGGAACGGTATGCGCAGGCCGGGCGCAATCCCGAGGGTTTCGTCACCGAATCGTTGGTATGGGATGAGTTGAACCCGGTCATATGCTACCTGACCGAGCAGCACAGGCAGGACGCCGGCGATCTGCTCACGGTCCTGACCGATATCCGCCGCAGCGCCGTGACGCAATCCGACCGGGATACGCTGGTCACACGTCTCGGCCGCATGCCCGAACCCGGACAGGTCGCCGTGCATCTGTTTCCGGTCAATCGCCAGGCCGACGGGCTCAATGACCTGCGGCTCAACCAGATCTCGCTCGAGCCGCATGAATTCCATGCCGAGACCGCAGGCCCAGCCAATCTGGTCGATCGGCTCAAGAAGAACATGCTCGCCCCCGAACGGTTGGTGCTCAAGGAGGGCGCGGCGGTCATGGCCCTGCGCAACGATGCCGACCGGCAGTACGTCAACGGCTCGCTTGGCACCGTGCGCGGCTTCGCGCCGGAGGCCAAAGGCGGCTGGCCGATTGTCGAATTCGAGAACGGCAACATCGTCACCATGAGGCCCGCCGCATGGGAGATGATGGACGGCGAGACCGTGCTCGCATCCGTTCAGCAGGTGCCGTTGCGCTGTGCTTGGGCAATCACCATCCACAAGTCGCAGGGCATGACGCTCGATCGGGCGGTCATGGATCTGCGCCGCACGTTCGCGCCCGGCATGGGCTATGTGGCGCTCTCCCGCGTGGAGTCGTTGGACGGACTCTATCTTGCCGGTGTCAACGAACGCATGTTCCTGGTTTCGCCCGATGCCGTGACGTTGGATGGTTCCTTGCGCGACGCATCCGCAGCCGCCTCCGACCGTTTAGCCGATGAAGGCGTTACCGCGTTCAAGCCATCCGCCACCGCGCTCGACGCCGCAGATGACGACTTCGCACAGGATGCCTTGTTCTGATATTGGGTTTGTGCCCTTCTGGAGTCGTTTCTGCGTTACGAGGGGCTGATTTCAGGGTTTCGGAACATCTATCTGCGTTACGAGGGGCTGGTGACGTGGTAACAGCGCGGTAAGAGCCTCTCACAAATGGCGGAATAACGGTGTTGTAAGGGCATATTCAAAGGATGGGGAGCCCCTCGTAACGCAAGTAGTGCTTCCGGGAAGCCGAGATCAGCCCCTCGTAACTGAGATAGGTATCGTAAACTGGATTCTTTGCGTCCTGGAGTGGCTACCATGGAGTGCAGGGGTGGTGATCATGTCGCTATCTGAACAGACTCATGGAGACAACGAAGTTCGTGTGGCCGCAGCGTCTGCCGGCCGTGGCGCTGGAAGCAACGCAGACCGCAACACCGGTCGTAATACGGGAAGGAATCGTCCACCTGCCGTGGCCGGCGCGTTCTATCCTGCCGACCGCACTGCGCTCAAGCAGCTTATCAACCAGCAGCTCGATTACGGGCGTGCGCTGGTGAAACAGCTGGCATCGCGGCTGCCTCAAGGAGCGCCGAAAGCGGTAATCGTGCCGCACGCCGGTTATGGTTATTCGGGCACGACTGCGGCGTTGGCGTATGTGCTGCTCGAACGTGGGCGCGGCACGGTGAAGCGTGCAGTGATCGTCGGGCCGACGCATCGGGTGGCCGTGCGGGGCGTGGCATGTTCGACGGCTGACGTTTGGTCTACGCCGTTGGGCGTGATTCCAGTGGATGTGGAGTCCGAACGAAAGGCGATGGGGCTGTCGGATCGTGACATCTCAGGAACCACTCGTATGTGTGGCGGCGATCATGATGGCATGGCTGCGGGTGCTGGCGTTGAACCGCATGATGACGCGCATGACAACCCGCATGCCGAGCCGTTGCGATCCGGTATGCGCGCCCGCTCTGGGGCTCCGGCTCCGGCGATGATCGTCAACGATCCCACGCATGCGCAGGAACATGCCGTTGAGGTGCAGATTCCATTCCTGCAGACCGTATTTGGCCCGGATCTGGCCATCGTGCCGCTCAACGCCGGTGATACGAGCCCCGAAGAGGTGGGCGACGTGTTGCGCGCGTTGTGGGGAGGTCCTGAAACTGTGATTATCATCAGCTCCGATTTGTCGCATTATCATCCCGAGGCGTATGCGCGGCAACTCGATGACGAGACGATATCCGACATCGCACATCTCAGGCTGCCGATTCATCCGCGCAGGGCATGCGGGGCGTATCCAATCAACGGGCTGCTGGATGTGCTGGTGCGTGGCTTGACGCCGGCACAGCATGAAACGTCGTGTGAAACAATTCGTGAAACGTTGAAGGCGAATCAGGCGAGCGGCACAAGGCCGGCAGTCGAGACAGATCAAGAGAGCGACCGTCAAGAAAACCGAGCATGTCTGCATGCTGTCGAACGCCACTTTGACCTGCGGTTGCTGGGGCGCAGCACCTCAGGTGATGACGGTGTAGTGGCGCTCGCGGGTGAGCCTCGCCCGGCTATGGACGATCCTGATGAGCCGGTGGTGGGGTATGCCTCGTTTGCCGTATGGCAGGAGGAGGCTGCTCAAGAGAGTGCAGAGGATGCAGATGATCCAGGGAATGTACGTGGCGACAATGCCGGCGGTATCCGGCAGACCAAATCCTCTCCTGAATCTTCTGCAGAATCCTCTGCAGAAAGAAGGAATGCCGGGGATGCGGCTGGGCAATCTGACGGGTCCAGTACATCTGAGCGGTCGAATGGCACCGACCGAGGTGCGACCCTGCTGAAGCTGGCGCGCATATCGATTCGTGAGCATCTGGGCCTTGACGGCGATTCCGACGAGTCCCCCGAATCCATCATCGCACGTAATCCTTGGCTGGAAGAGCCTGGCGCAAGCTTCGTGACCTTGACCGAGAACGGTCGGTTGCGTGGCTGCATCGGCACGCTTGAAGCATATCGGCCGCTCGGCCGCGACGTTGTCGATCACGCGGTCGACGCCGCTAGCCGCGATCCGCGCTTCAATCCGCTTACGGCTGCGGAATACCCGCTCATTGATGTGGAGGTATCCGTATTGGGCAAGCCAGAGCCGATCATAGGGTCGGATGGCATCCCGGTGCGTTCGCGTGACGAGCTGGAGTCGGCGCTGCGCCCCGGTGAGGATGGGTTGATTCTTACCGACCCGCGTGGTCGCAGGGCCACGTTTCTGCCGCAGGTGTGGGAGCAGCTGCCCGAACCGCATGATTTCGTCTCGCACCTACTCGCCAAAGCGGGAATCCGCCCGTCCTACGACTGGGCCAACGGCGACATCGAATGCGAACGGTATGAGGTGACCGCATATGCCGAACGTTGAATCAGATTCAGTTCCGGCAGTCGCCATCGGCCGTTGGCAAACGCAATTCCACGACGGCACAGGCCGTGCACGATGCGAACTCTGCCCACGGCGCTGCGTGCTTCGCCCGGGCCAGCGCGGCTTCTGCTTCGTGCGGTCGAATCACAACGGCGTCATCGTCTGCGACACGTACGGTCGCAGCTCCGGATTCGCCGTAGACCCGGTGGAGAAGAAGCCGTTGAACCATTTCCACCCCGGCTCCAGCGTGCTGAGCTTCGGCACGGCCGGCTGCAATTCCGGTTGCCGCTTCTGTCAGAACTGGGATATCTCCAAGGCGCGCGACTTCGACAGACTCGGCGTGGAGGCAAGCCCAGAGAAGATTGCGCAGGTGGCGCACGAGCGTGGTATCGACTCGGTGGCGTTCACCTACAATGATCCGATTGTGTTCGCCGAATACGCGATAGACACCGCGCAGGCCTGCCGTGCCCTCGGCATCCATCCGATCGCCGTGACGGCCGGATACATGAGCGCGGTGGCCAGACCGGATTTCTATGCGGCGATGGACGCGGCGAACATCGACCTCAAGGGCTTCACCGAGGACTTCTATTGGAAAGTAACTGGAACGCATCTGGCTGATGTGCTCGACACCATCGACTACGCGGTCAATGATGCGCGCACCCCGGACGGCGGGCATGTGTGGGTGGAGCTCACCACATTGCTCATACCGGGGCTCAATGACGACGATGCTCAGCTGCACGCCGAATGCACATGGATTCGGGAGCATCTGGGCCCCGACGTGCCATTGCACTTCTCGGCATTCCACCCGGCGTGGAAGATGCAGGATGTGCCGCCCACGCCGCATGGCACGCTGACCCGGGCGCGTGACATCGCGCTCGCTGAGGGATTGCATTACGTGTATACCGGCAATGTGCACGACCGTGAGGGAGACACCACATACTGCCCGAATCCGCAGTGCCATGCCGTGCTGGTGGAGCGCGACTGGTATCGAATCAATGCCGATCGCCTGTCCTGTGATTGCGGCGGCGACGGTCGATGCCCGGAATGCGGCACTGCCATCGCGGGCCGTTGGTAGGGGAGGGCTGCTGGCAGGCAGACCGTCATCGTAGGTCGCTGATGCGCGAGGCGATGCTCCTCATCGATCGCATACTGGCTTCGTACCGCGCCGCCGCAGCGATGAGCAGCACGCCGCCGACAAGCAGCCACACCCACCAGTAGTGGCGCGAGAATTCGGCCAGCCAAGGCCAGATCACCGTCAGCACATGAATGACGAGTATCACCGTGCCGTACACCAGCGGGGCCTGCAATCCCCGCAGTGCACCGAGCAGCAGTGCGCAAATCGAAATGGCGAACAGTGCGAGGACGCGCGGCAGCGACAGTGGCTCGAACCAGCTGATGAGCAGCGATGGCACCATGAGCAAAGTCAGTGCAGGCCATAGCGCGGGCCAACTGCGCAACGTGGGGCGGACCTGCATCCAACGTACGCCTATGACAAGGGCCGTCGCGCCGGACACTACGGCGAACAGATCCACCGGTGCATATGGCTGCGGGTTGTCTACCGCCAGATACATCAGCGACAGACTGGTGATCGCCGTGAACACGGTGACGGTGATGTGCTCGGCGGGGAGAGGTTTCGATGCTGTGCCGTGCGGCAGCGCCGGTTGCGGCCATCGTGGCTGTGCTGGCTGTGGCATCGCCTGTTGAGGCTGCTGGATTGACTGTGGTGCCGACTGGGTCACTGGGGAGGCTGTCGGATGTGCGGCGACAATCCATGAAATCGCGGTCACTGCGAGCATCACCACAAGGCCCACGATCGAAACCACCATCGGCAGGGGACTGCCATGTGTGAAATCGCTGTCGATGACGATGAGCATCATGAGCGAGCCTATGACACTTGCCGAAACGCGTTCCTGCTTGCTGATGGTGAAGCGCTTGGTGCGGCGGAACATCAGCGTGGCGGCGGTGATCGTGAACCCGGTAAGGGCGATCATCAGCAGGTCGGCAACGGTCTGAGCCGCCTGGTCATTGCCCAACGGACCGTTAAGCACGCGACGCAGCAGCGATTCCGACCCTGCCGACAAGGACCATATGAAGCCGATCGTTGGCATGACGCGATTGGCGGGAGGCAGTGTACTGCCGGTGCGTGCCGTCGGCTTGAGGTGCAGCATCACCAGCATCGCGGCCCATAGCGCTGGCGGTATGAGGCAGATGATGATGACAAGCCACAACGGATCCGCGTCCATGATGAGCGCGTATCCGAAGAAGGTAACAGCGGTCAGACCCACCGTCGCTGCAGTCAATGACGTCATCCATTCGAAGTCGGCGTAGCGCGAGGTGTGGGGGACCCGCACGAAGATGGCGAACAATAGTGCCGCAGCTGAGCCGATCTCCACGGTCAGCACCCATTCCACATTGTGGTTGTCGGTGGGCAGCGACGAGGCAATCGACATGAATGCGAGCGGAATCGCACACATGGCGTACAACGTAGTGGCCCGCAGTGGAATCGGACTCAGTGGAATCGGTTGCAGTGGGGCCGGTTGCAGTGGGGCCGGTCGTATGGCCGGCTGCGTCACGGATTGTTCCGCTGAGAATCCAGAAAGATTTGGCGGAGTCGATGAAGCGGCATTGGACGGGATGGTCTGCGTATTCGGTTGCGAGTCCGTGACCGTTGCTGTCTGATTGGATGGCAGATGCGACGCTATTGCACGCAGGGCGAACGCCAGCGCGGTCACCAGAAGAATCAGTACGCCGGTGCACACTCCATTGGGAATCGTGCGCGCTACCGGAGGGATGCCGCTGACCAGCGGGGCGTCAATGGACAGCGCGGCCAATCCCGCCCAAGTCAAACCTTCGGCAGTGACGCGAAGCCGATTGGTCAGCGCCATGCCGACGGCCAACGCAATGGCACCGACCACACCGATGGAGACCGCGCGGCCGATGTCGCCGAGCAGACCATAGGCGAACGAGGCGAACGCCAGCACCGCGATGGTCACCAATGCCACGCCGAGCACCAGCAGCAGCATCTGTACGTTGGAGTGCTGCGGCTCGGATTGGGTTGGCGCAGGCGGAATCGATGCGGGTGGGGTGGCCGCAGTGCCGCTTGGCCATACGGCCTGTTGCGCAGTGGGCTGTGGGAATGATGCTTGCGGGAATGGACCCTGCGGGGACGATGCTTGCGGGAACGGTGTTTGTGCAAACGGGCCCTGCTGCGGCGGTAGGCTCGCAGGCGTGAACTGCGATGGCTGCGGTGGGTAGGCCTGAGAGTACTGCGGAGCCATCGGCTGCGGCTGGGGGTACTGCGGCTGGGGGTACTGCGGATCATGGCTCGACTGTGCATTTGCGGCGGGATAACCGGGGAGCGCGGCAGTCGGCTGTGGCGTGGTCGGCTGTTGGGTCATGTGCTGCGGTTGGAATGGGGAGTATTGCGGCGTAGGCTGCATGGGCTGCGAATACGATCCGCCTTGCTGCGGTACCGGTTGCCGCTGCGGTATTTGCTGACTGTGCTGCGATCGCGATGGCTGCGATTGCTGAGGCTGCGATTGCGATAGTTGCGATTGCGATAGTTGCGATTGCGATGGCTGCCATTGCGGAGGCTGTTGGCTATGCTGCCATTGCGATGGTTGCTGCCATGGTTGTGTCGGCTGCTGGGCCACCTGTTGCCGCACAGGTTGTGCCGCCTGCTGGACTGGCTGCTGCGGCAGTACCGTCTGTTGTTGCGGCACCTGCTGCTGTGCCGGTTGCCGTACGCCTTGCTGCGGTTGCGGCACTTGTTGCTGAGGTGTCGGTTGCGGCTGCGTTATCGGCTGTTGAGCTGACTGCGCAGTTGGCTGCACTGGTACCGCCTGCTGTGGTTGTGATTGGTTGTTCCATTGTTTGGTCGGCTGCGTCATCGTGCCCTCCTGCCCCTTCAACATCATTCTCCCACGTGCGATCCGCAAAGCCAAGGTGTCGGATGATACACAATCCAAAGATGATTCCTGTGCAATCGCACAGTGAGACGGAGAGCTGCAGCGTTACGGCTTGTCGGTTCACGTGAATATCGTTGACCCCATGACTTCCAATACCCTTCGTATGTCTACTCTGTTCCTGCGCACACTGCGCGAAGACCCGGCCGACGCGGACGTCGATTCCGCCAAGCTCCTGCAGCGCGCCGGCTACATCCGCAAGGCCGCCCCCGGCATCTGGACCTGGCTGCCTCTGGGCCTGCGGGTCCTCAACAAGATCGAGGCCATCATCCGTGAGGAGATCAACGGCATCGGCGCCCAGGAGGTGCATTTCCCGGCTTTGCTGCCGCGCGAGCCTTATGAGGCGACCCATCGCTGGGAGGAATACGGCGACAACATCTTCCGTCTGAAGGACCGTCATCAGGCCGACTATCTGCTTGCCCCCACCCATGAGGAAATGTTCACCCTCCTGGTCAAGGACATGTACTCCTCATACAAGGACCTGCCGGTCACGCTGTACCAGATCCAGACCAAGTACCGCGACGAGTTCCGTCCGCGCGCCGGCCTCATCCGTGGCCGCGAGTTCATCATGAAGGACGCCTACTCCTTCACCATCGACGAGGAAGGCATGCGCAAGGCCTACTACGACGAGCGTGGTGCCTACGAGCGCATCTTCCAGCGCCTTGACCTCAAGTACGTGCCGGTGTTCGCCATGTCCGGCCCGATGGGCGGCTCCGCTTCCGAGGAGTTCCTCGCCCCGATGGCCATCGGCGAGGATACCTTCGCCCTGGCGCCTTCCGGCAAGGCGTGGAACGTCGAGGCGCTGCACACGCCGGAATTGCCTGAGATCGATGCGTCCGACACCCCGGCTGCCGAAAAGCGCCCCACTCCGGACGCCAAGACCATCGAGAAGATGATCGAACGCGCCAACGCCGATCATCCGCGCGCCGATGGCCGCGAATGGCAGGCATCCGACATCCTCAAGAACGTGGCGATCACCGTGAAGCACGCTGAGGACGAGGACCACGACGAGCCGTGGCGTGAGGTTGTGGTGGTCGGCGTGCCTGGTGATCGCACCGTGGACATGAAGCGTCTGGAGGCTCAGTTCGCTCCCTCTGAAATCGAGGAGGCCACCGAGGAGGATCTGAAGGCCCATCCGGAACTGGTGATCGGCTACATCGGACCTATGGTGCTCGGCCCGCAGGCCGAGGCCGCCGGTGTCAAGAACCCGGCCCGCTACTTCGTGGACGCCCACGTGGTCAAGGGCTCCGCATGGTTCACCGGTGCCGACGAGGATGAGGTCGATTACTACAACCTCGTCTACGGCCGTGATTTCGAGGCCGACGGCGTGGTCGAGGCCGTGGAGGTCCGTCACGGCGATATGAGCCCTGATGGTTCCGGCCCGTTGAGCTTCGAGCGTGGCGTGGAGATCGGCCAGGTGTTCCAGCTGGGACTCAAGTACTCCAAGGCTCTTGATCTGAAGGTCCTTGACCAGAACGGCAAGGCAGTGCCGGTGTGGATGGGATGCTACGGCATAGGTGTCTCCCGCGTGCTCGCCTGCATCGCCGAAACGCATCACGATGAGGCTGGCTTGGCATGGCCGTCCGTGATCGCCCCCGCCCAAGTGCATGTGGTGGCCACAGGCAAGGACGACAAGGCCTTCGAAGG
The DNA here is from genome assembly GCF_006408915.1 of Bifidobacterium sp. UTCIF-1. Taxonomy (NCBI): domain Bacteria; kingdom Bacillati; phylum Actinomycetota; class Actinomycetes; order Bifidobacteriales; family Bifidobacteriaceae; genus Bifidobacterium; species Bifidobacterium sp. UTCIF-1. The sequence continues at coordinate 54,079 of NZ_JFAG01000003.1, read as the reverse complement.
CGCCGAGCGCCTGATCGAGGAGCTTGAGGCCAACGGCGTCGAGGTCATCTACGATGACCGCAAGAAGGTCTCCCCGGGCGTGAAGTTCAAGGACGCCGAGCTGATCGGCGTGCCGACCATCGCCGTGGTGGGCCGTGACTTCGTCAACGACGGCACCATCGAGATCCGTGACCGCGACGGCGGGAACAAGGTCGCCGTGCCTGCTGATGAGGCCGTGAAGACGCTGCTCGAGCGGCTGTAAGGCCGCAGGCCCGCGAGGCCGGGTAGAGCCCATGCTGATAGGCCCATACTGAACGGTGTAAAACGCCATCCTGCCGACGCAGGGTGGCGTTTTACATGCTCTGAGGGCGTCGACCAGCAACGATTCTGCCATTGGATTCGGCCGGCCGTTGGATTTCCGCCACAATGGGCGCGAACTTGGCAGAATCGTTGCTGGTCGGGTAGTCGAGTGCCGTCTCGGTGGCAGAATCATTGCTGGTCGGGTTGTCGAGTGTCGTCCCGGAGGCAGAATCGTTGCGGATATCCCCTCGGATGTGCATGACGGTGGATAGCCGAAAGTTATCCACAGCACCTCCAACCCGGTCATAGTATCCACATTTGCCGGCCGGGCTTGCACGGGTGGATCATGCTCCTTCACAGTGGAAACTACCGCCTGCTGCCTGCTCGCAATGATGCGAACGACGGTCAGGCGGTCCATGACAACAGCGTCAAGTGAAAGGACTAATCATGGCAAACCAGCAGGCATCTGTTACGATGACAGGATTTGTGGCCAGCGACCTGGTCAAAGGAGGGAATGACAATTTCGTGGTGCTGTCTTTCCGCATGGGAAGCACCCGTAGCCGGTTGAATCCCAATACCCGGCAGTGGGAGGATTTCGGCACGGCGTGGATCACTGTCAAGGCATTCCGTTCCCTGGCCCTCAATGGGTTGCAGTCGATTCGCCGCGGTGATCGGATCATTGTGGTCGGTGTGCTGAATACCGAACAATGGACCAACGAACAGGGTGAGGTACGCAGCCGGACGGTTCTTGAAGCCAGCAATATCGGGCATGATCTGACTTTCGGCACTACGAATCTTGCGAAATCGCAACGGGCGAACGGCAATGGCAATGGCACTGCCGGGGCAGCAGCAGGTTCCGGGGATGCTGCCAGCGGCAATGCGCCCGCTGATGGTGCCGAAGGCCGCGATGCCGGCAGCGGGGTGGCGCTGCCGCAACGTCCGGTGCCGCCGGTCGAATTCGATAATGTCGTTTCCCGGCAGGCGCCGTCCGATTCGGGAACGATGCCTTCCGGTGTGGCGGTCGAACAGCCTCAGACGGCAGTGCAAGAGTCGTATGGCGATGATTTTGCCGATGAGCCGGACATGTAGCCGCGCATGTGAGCGGATATGTGACTGTCGTGATATGCAAAAGGCCTACAGCCGTATGCGTATCACGACTGTAGGCCGAAGCAGGTGTGTTATGAGGTGAGGATTGTTCTGAGGATTATCTGGTGGGTTGCGTCACCAGATACGCACGCGGTCGGCGGGGTCAAACCACATGGCGTCGTCCTTGGTCACGCTGAATGCGTCGTAGAAGAAATCCACGTTGCGGGCGATGCCGTTGGTGCGGAACTCGGCCGGCGAGTGCGGGTCGATCTGCAGGTACTGTTCGGCCAGCTCGTCGCGGTTCTTGGTGCGCCAGATGGAGGCGTAGCTCAGGAAGAAGCGCTGCAGGCCGGTGAAGCCGTCCATGTCGGGCGCGGTATCCAGCAGCGCCTTGATGGCGGCGGGGGAGCCGTCCTCGGCCTTGCCCTCGGCTTTGCCCAGCGCGAATGCATAGGCCTTGAGCGCGATGTTCACACCGCCCAGGTCGCCGATGTTCTCGCCGATGGTCAGCGCGCCGTTGACATGCGGGGCCTTGTCGGGCTCGTCGGCGTACTTCTCCGCCAGCTGCAGCGGTACGAAGCTGTTGTACTGATCGATCAGAGCCTTGGTCCGGGCCTCGAAGTTCCTGCGGTCCTCGTCGGTCCACCAGTTGTTGAGCTTGCCGTCGCCGTCGTACTGCGAGCCCTGGTCGTCGAAGCCGTGTCCGATCTCATGGCCAATCACCGCGCCGATGCCGCCGTAGTTCGCGGCGTCCTCGGCGTCCGGGTCGAAGAACGGGGGCTGGAGGATGGCAGCCGGGAAGACGATCACATTCATCGTCGGCTCATAATAGGCGTTCACGGTCTGCGGATTCATCAGCCACTCGTCCTTGTCGACCGGCTTGCCGACCTTGGCCAGCTGGTATCCGGTCTCGTACAGGGCTGCGGCCTTCATGTTGTCGGCGAGCAGGGCGTCGACGTGCACGTCCAGCGCCGTGTAGTCGCGCCAGTGGTTCGTGTATCCGATCTTCGGCGTGAACTTGGTGAGCTTCTCCAACGCCTTCGCCTTGGTGTCATCGCCCAGCCAATCCGAGTTGGCAATCGAGACGCGGTAGGCGTCGATCAGGTTCGCAACCAGCTGCTCCATGCGGCGCTTCGCGCTTTCCGGGAAGTGGCGGCGTACATATTCGCGGCCCACGTCTTCGCCGCAGATGCCGTTGACAAGGCTCACGCCACGCTTCCAACGGTCGCGCTGCTTCTTCTGGCCGGAGAGCACCTTGCCGAAGAAGTCGAAGTTCGTAGCATCGAATGTGCGGGACAGGTATGCGGCGTTGCCGACGATCAGGTGCACTCGCGCCCACAGCTTGAGGTCGTCCAGGTCGGCGTCGTTCCAGAATGCGTCGAGTCCGGTGAGGAAGCTCGGCTCATGCACGATGACTCGCGCGAACACCGAACGGAAGTCGATGGGCTGTACGGCGGCGGCCGGCGTGGCGTCGTATCCCGCCTGCCAGGCGTCGATCCATGCGTCCATGTCGAAATGGCTCAGCGCTGCCTTGAGATCGGCGTAATCGGTGGGATTGTAGGTCTTCACCGAATCGCGCGTGGCCACGTTGTCCCAATGATTCGCCGCGATACGCGTCTCCACGTCAAGCAGACGTCGGGCCATGTCGAGGGCCGCCTTGCTTGGCGTGACGGCGGAAGTCTGCGTGCTGCCATCTTCGGAATCACTGTCGTCGATGCCGCGCGGCAGCTCGTCGTCCTGATTCGGGTTGTCTTCGGCGGCGGGCGCATAACCGGCGTTCACCAGCTGGATGGCGACCATCGTCACGTAAGCCTCACGCACCGGGGCGTAATGGTCCTCGCGATAGTACGCCTCATCCGGCAGCAGGATGCCGGCCTGTTCGATGTGCGCGATGTTGTATTCCGGCGCGCCGGGGTCGCCGTACACGGCGAGGCCGAACAGGTCCGGGCCGTCGACCGCGCTGAGACGGCCGAGCACGCGAGTCAGCTCGGCCTTGTCGGCGGCGTTGTCGATCGCATCAAGGTCGGCCTTGAGTGGCGTGATGCCGGCCGCCTCGATCGCCTTGGTGTTGAGGAACGAGTGGTACAGTGCGCGCGACTTGGTGGCGGGGCGCTCCGATGCGGACGTGGTGTCCGGATTGGTATTGTCGCCGTCATCCTCGAGGATTTCGCGTACCTGGTTCTCGGCGTCTTCGGCGAGCTTGTCGAAGGAGCCGTAGCGGGAGCGGTCGTCGGGCAGACGGTAGGTGTCGATCCATGGGCCGTTTACGTAGCGGAACAGGTCGTCGGTCGGCTTGATGACGGATGAGAACGATGCCGGGTCGATGCCCGACTTCAATGATGCTTGATTTTGTGCCATGCTCCCAGCCTAATCATCGTGGGGGAGAAGCGCCGGCAATGGACTTGGCCGAGAGCTGATTCGTGTGGTTGCGTGCTGTGGGCGTGGATGGCGGGACGAGGTTTCTTCGGATGTGGATTTGCTGTATGCGTCCGCATGGTTGTAAGGCGCGTAGCTGCTAGACACATAACCATGCAATGCGCAACGTTATGCCCATGGCATGAATTAGACAGTATGCCTAACATAGGTATCGGAATCTGAACTATGGGATGCGAAAGGAGCCATCATGAGCGATCCGAACACTCCGAACGGCGATAACCAGAATCCTCAGCAACCGCAGTATGGCGCATATGACAGCAATCACGGCGGCCAGTATCCGCCGCAGCAAGGTGCGCCGCAGGGGCAGCAGAACAACCAGCAGTATCCGCAGGGCGGCCCGTACCAGCAGCCGTATTACGGCCCGTACGCCACCAATCCGAATGGCAATCCCTACGCCTCCTCCCAGCCGTACGGACAGTACGGTCAGAATGGGCAAGGCCAATACAACCAATACAGTCAGGCAGGCCAGCCGGGTCAGGCCGGTCAGCCCGGTGCCGGTGCCAACGGCAATCCCTTCGGCGCGCAGCCCGGCTGGTACGCCGGCGACTTCAATCCCTTCCGGCTGTTCGAGGAATGGTTGCCGCAGAAGGCCAAGACCACTGTCCGCGTGATCTACGGCGTGGTGGGTGTAGCGGCCATCGCGCTGGGTGTGGCGTTGCTGTTGGTGCCGAACAAGACGCTGGCATTGGCTGCGCTGCTGCTCGGCGTCTATTTTGTGATCTCCGGCGTGGTGCGCATCGTCAGCGCCCTGGTCACCCCGATGCTGCCGGGTGGCTGGAGGGTGCTTGATGTGCTCATCGGCATACTGCTCACGTTCGGTGGCGTGGTCGTGGTGCGCAACTACGGCCTGACCGGTCAGACCCTGGCGCTGCTGATCACGCTGATGGTCGGTTTCGGCTGGATCATGGAAGGCGTGATGGCGCTTGTGGAATCCTGGCGCATCCCACGCTCCGGTTGGGCGGTCGCCTACGCCATCATCTCCATCATCGCCGGTTTCGTGGTGCTTATGAGCCCGCTGAGCTCCACCGTATTCATGGTGATCTTCGGCGGTTGCGCCATGGTGGTCATGGGCGTCACCGCCCTGATTCGCGCATTCACCTTCGGCAAGCCGCGGCAGTAGCGGTGTTTTCCTGACGCGCCGACGGGTCCGCGAAGCGTCCCTGGGGAGTCCATTCCCCGGGGACGCTTTGCGATGTGCGTCCGTATCGGACATGTCTACAGGGTTGTTCGGCAATCCGGGATTCCCGATTCCCGACTCCTGATTCCTGATGATTGGGAATTGCGAATGTGATTACCGGAAAAACGTGGATGGCGTGTGGGCGGACATCGGTAACTGTTGTAATCGCAACGGCTCCTGGCGATTGACGCCGGGGCGGGTTAGTATTGAGAACGACTTTCAGTAAGAAGCCTATAGGTAGAAAGAACCTCATGATCGAATTGAAGACCCCTCGTGAAATCGAGGAGATGAAGCCCGCAGGCCGTTTCGTCGGCGGCATTTTGAAGGAGCTGCAGGAGACCACCAAGGTGGGCACCAACCTGCTTGAGATCGACGAGTTCGTCCACAAGAAGATCGTGGACCGCAAGGGCGCCGAATCCTGCTATGTGGATTATGCGCCGGACTTCGGCACCGGCCCGTTCGCCCACTACATCTGCACGTCCGTCAATGACGCCGTACTGCACGGCATTCCGTACGACTACAGCCTGAAGGACGGCGACCTCGTCTCGCTCGACCTCGCCATCTCCGTGGACGGCTGGGTGGCTGACTCCGCCGTGAGCTTCGTGGTCGGCAACGACCCCGACCCCGAGGATCTGCGGCTCATCAAGTGCACGCAGGAGGCGCTCGCCGCCGCCATCGACGTGGCCAGGCCCGGCAACCGTCTGGGTGACATCTCCAACACCATCGGCGACATCGCACGTGAGTACGGGTACCCGATCAACCTCGAGTTCGGCGGCCACGGCGTGGGCCACATCATGCACGGCGATCCGCATGTGCCCAACGACGGCAAGGCCCACCACGGCTACAAGCTGCGCGACGGCCTGGTCATCGCCATCGAACCGTGGTTCCTCAAGACCACGGACGAGATCTTCCAGGACCCGAAGGACGGCTGGACCCTGCGCTCCGAGGATGGCTCCCGTGGTGCCCATTCCGAGCACACCATCGCCATCACCGAAAACGGCCCGATCATCCTGACCGACCGCACCAACCTGTGACCATTCGGCGGCACTTGGCTTTTGCCAGGTGCCGCCGCGTTGTGAGACAGCAACTTGCGCTGAAACATGCATGCCATATAGTGAGCCATACTTTTGAGCCGAATGGCGAGTTCCATCGGCATCGGCCCGTGCGTAAGGGGAGACAGGTATGGCAACAGCCCAGCTGAATGTGGATGACAGCAAGTACACGCTGCCAGTGGTCAAGGCGACCGCAGGCGCGGATGGCATCGTGGTGTCCAATCTGCGCAACGATGGCTGGGTGACGTTGGATCCCGGATTCCTCACCACTGCGCAATGCGAGTCGAAGATCACCTATATCGACGGGAAGCATTCGATTCTGCGCTATCGCGGATATCCCATCGAGCAATTGTGCAATCAGTCCGACTTCCTCGAGGTCGCATGGCTGCTGAGACATGGCGAGCTGCCCACCAAGGAGCAGTACGAGAAGTTCGTCTCCGCCATCAACCATCGCACGATGGTGGGCGAGGACTTCCGCACGTTCATGGGCTCCTTCCCGCGCACCGCGCACCCGATGAGTGTGCTCGCCTCCGCCATCAACGCGCTGGCCACGTTCTACCCGGACACCACCGACATCACCGACTCCGACCAGCTGGATGAGGCCGCGGTCATCATCATGGCCAAGGTGCGCACGATTGTGTCCTACATCTTCCGCCGCCGCCGCGATGAGCCGATGCTCTATCCGGATTACGCGCGCGGTTATGTGGACGATTTCCTGCGCATGTGCTTCGCCGTGCCGTACGAGCCGTTCGAATCCGATCCGCTGTATGTGCACGCGCTCGGCCGTTTGTTGATCATCCACGCCGACCATGAGCAGAACTGCTCGACGTCCGTGGTGCGCATCGCCGGTTCGGCGCACGCCAATCTATACTCTGCCGTGGCAGCAGGCGTCAACGCGCTGTCCGGGCCGCTGCACGGTGGCGCGAACGAGGCCGTGCTCCGCCAATTGAAGGCCATCCGCGACTCGGGCAAGTCCGTGGCCGAATTCGTCGCCGAAGCCAAGGCGAACGGGCAGAAGATCTCCGGACTGGGACATCGTGTCTATAAGTCCTATGATCCGCGTGCCGCAATCGCCAAGCAGTATCTGGAAAAGATCATGGAGCGCGAGGACACCTCCAAGCTGCCGGCTGACGAACGTGCGTTGTTCGATGTGGCCGTGGAGTTGGAGCGCATCGCGTTGAGCGATGAGTATTTCGTCTCGCGCAACCTGTATCCGAACGTGGACTTCTATACGGGTTTGATCTATCGTGCCATCGGCTTCGACCCGGCCATGTTCACCACGCTGTTCGCGCTTGGGCGCATTCCGGGATGGATCGCCCAATACCGTGAGATGCTCGCCGACCCGAACACCAAGATCGGTCGCCCGCGTCAGGTCTACACCGGTGCCGTGGAACGCGACTACGTGCCGATGGATGAGCGGTAGTGAATGCTTGTTGAAGCTCCCCGTAATGGGGAGTTTTTCGTTTTCAACCGTTGTACAGGCTGTATTTGATTTCTCGAATGCTGTTTATAAAGCAACATAATTAATATACTATGCTAAACATGTCTGTCAAACTTCAGTTTGCACGTCTGTAACGGTATTTATATATAGTGATATTTGAATCAAAGGAGATAAATATCAAATAGGAAAAGGGGTGGGTGATGATTAAAAAAAGAGTAATTGCTTCCGCAATTATTGCTGTATTTCTGGTATTGCCTGTATCTGGTAATGCTACCTCCGAAATAACATATGATTCAAAACAGTATACAGTTTCTGCTCCAATCCCGAATGAAATAAGAAAGAAGCTCGTTAGTCCATCTATAGATTCATACTCACCAATTCCGCAAGATACAAGAATTGTTGTTGATCGTATACGCTCTATTGATGATAATAGACAGATAAATGGAGTTGAATATCTTCCTGATGAAAAAAGCGTCAGGATTTACGCTGCTGGTGATGTGTCATATTATGAATCATTGATAAGAGGCAGCGATTCCAGTATACCGATAGTACTCATTAAATCAGCATATTATCCCAGTGAACTACATGATGCAATTCAGGATATCCTCTATAGGACATCGAATTTTAATGATCATTTAACATCAATTGCTCCGAAGACTGATGGCTCTGGAATCGTTGTTGCTGTCGATGTACCGGATTCTCAATCCGTAGCGTCTATTGATATGCAAGCACAAAGTATTACAAGCATACCAGTAGAGCTGAATTATGCCGAAAAGATGGAGTCTGCTATTCGTGTCGGTGACACGATTCCTTATTCTACTGGCACAATTGATGAGCAGTGATTTGGGAACTGCTTGTACTACCGCGTTCTGGGGTACAAATGCCCATGGTGAGCAGGTTATTACTGCTAATCACTGTGATACCATGCGATCGTGGAAGATGGGCTCATATGACAGTTCTGCTTTATTGGGTGCCGGCAAAGCAAGTAATTATACCGAGTCTGATGTTGACGGAATTAAAATGACAAGTTCTCTTCAAAGGAGTCCCACTATGTATTGGGGGGGGGAATTATTTGGAGAATAATGTGGTGGCTTTACATGGTATTGCAAGAGAGCCGATAGTTGGTGATTATGTTGTATACAATGGTAGTTTTTCTGGAACAGTCGCGAACAATATAGTTACTGCTGTTAATCTCACTATCAATTATGGCAACGGCAAGGTATATGGTGGTTTAGTGAAAACAAAGCAGCAGAATGAGATACCTGCAGCTGGCAATGGAGACAGTGGTGGGCCGGTGGCTATGGTTGATGCTTCTGGTAGGGTTTACGCAGAAGGAATTATTAGCGGAATATATCAAGGGTCGAATTCTTGTACAGGAATTCCGGCAGATGACTACCGTAAATGTAGCTCTATTGTTACGTATGCGCCTTTGCTCCCATACCTAGAGTCTGAGGGAACTGCTGTTTACGTGAGTCAATGACGGCTATTGCGGTTGAGTTGATGAGAGTGTTTCAGCGGGGCACAACCGCGGCCGAGTCGTAAATATGCTTCGTTGGGAATGATTCAGTGGGACAGTATCACTGGTGGACCGTGGTTTTGCTTCATTGGTGAATCGTAGTGGGGTGTTCTGTTGACTGGATCGAGGTTTTGCTCCACTGAGCGTGTTTCAGTGGAGCACAACCTCGAGTGGATCGTGGATACGCTGTGCTGATGAAGAGTAATAGGGGTGTTGTGTCGGCTGGATCGAGGTTTTGCCTCTCTGGATTGGGTTCAGCGGGATATTCTTTCGTCCGGGCCGAGGAACTGCCCCGTTAGGATGCTTTCAAGCGGGGCAGTTCCTCGGTCCAGACGACAGAACGCCTCACTGGAAGACCAGTGAGGCGTTATTGCATACATTGGATGGACGCGGCTGTGCCGCGACGGCTTCATAAGAACTGACGTACTCAGTTCTTATGAAGCTTGGCGTTGAGCTCAATCCCCACCTTCCGGTAGCGGGCCTCGATGCGGCCGCTCACGGAGTTGCGGATGAACAGGATGTTGTCCTTGCCGGACAGGTCGGCGCCCTTGACCACGTCGAGCGGCTCCCCGGCGGCTGCCTTGGCCTTGTCCCAGACGGTGATCTTGGTGCCGGCGGTCACGTAGAGTCCGGCTTCGACGACGCAGTTGTCGCCCAGTGAGATGCCGATGCCGGCGTTGGCGCCGAGCAGGGAATGCTCGCCGATGGAATTGCGCAGCTTGCCGCCGCCGGAGAGGGTGCCCATGATGGAGGCACCGCCGCCGATGTCGGAGCCGTTGCCGACCACGACACCCTGCGAGACGCGGCCTTCGACCATGGAGACGCCGAGCGTGCCGGCGTTGAAGTTCACGAAGCCGGCGTGCATCACCGTGGTGCCTTCGGACAGGTAGGCGCCCAGGCGAACGCGGTCGGCGTCGCCGATGCGCACGCCGGTGGGCACCACATAGTCGATCATGCGCGGGAACTTGTCCACGCCGAACACGTTGACCGTGGCGGCCGGGGCGGCAGCCGGCAATCCGGCCTGTGCGGCGAATGCGAGGGCCGCATCCGTGGCGGCGCGCTCCACGTCGGCCTTGCGCAGGGTGAAGTCCTCCACGGCGAACGGGCCGTAGTTGGTCCAGACGACATTGTTGAGCTGGGCGAAGATGCCGTCGAGGTTCAGCGTGTTCGGCTGCGCCATGCGCATGCTGAGCAGGTGCAGTTTCAGATAGGCGTCGGCAGCGGAGCTGATCGGCTCATCAAGCTCGCTGACCGTGAACACGGGGATGCGGCGGATGCCGCGTGCGTCGGCCGCATCATGGGCCAACGTGCCGAAATCGTGGTTCGGGCGGTCGGCTTCGGACGGCGCCTGACCGAGGGTCAGCTCCGGGTACCAGACATCAAGGGTGTTGCCGGCGGCGTCCACGCTGGCCAGACCCCAACCCCATGCGGTGCGCTCTTCGCTCATGTATGTGCTCCTTCGTGAATGTGTGCATGCAACTGGATTGCCATGCGATGGTTCCCACCTTAGTGCACATCCGGATGATATGCGGCCGCCATCCTACGACCGGCATCATAAAGCCGGTTGCGCAGCGAATCCGGCTCGATGATGGCCACGCGGCCATCCCAGGAATACTGCAGCGCCCACCAGAACACGGCCTTTTCGGGGGCGTTCACGATGACTTCGAACTGCTCGCCATCAGGCGAATGCTTGATCTGCGGATCGTCGAACCATTCGAAGACGTTGTTGAGCATCGGACGATCCCGTATGGCGATGCGGATGCGCACCGGTTCGTCGGCCACCGGATAGGGGCGGTGTCGCATGAAATCCACGGCATCGAACCCCTCGGACGCCGGACGCTCCATTCTCAGAGGAGCTTCGTTCGCCCCTTTGGTGGTGACGCCCGCGATGCGATTGACCACGAAGATGCGCAGTTTGTCCTCACCGTGACGATGGCAGATCAGGTAATAGCGGCCGTTCTTGTACACCATCTGATAGGGGTCCACTGTGTATAGACCGGTATGGGCGCCGGACTGCCCGTCGGCATGGGTATGGCTGGTATGCGGGACCATGGTGCCGTCAGGCCCGTAATCGCAGTATTGGAATGTGACGGCGTGGCCGTCTTCGATGGCTTGGTTGAGCTGGTCGATGGTGGAGAGGAACTCGCTGTTGATATGCGTGTATGCGGCGACGTGATTGAGATAGTCGATGGATTCCCCGGCCGCGCCGGCCAGTTCGCGGATCTTGCCCACCAGCTCGTCCAATGTGTCCAGACTGATGCGCGAGAGCGTCAGGCTGTCGGCCAGAAGCCGCATTTCGGCGGGGGAGAGGAACGCGTCCAGATACCATCCCGGTTGCGGGTCCTTGCATTCCACTGCGGCGACATCAGCCTCGGTGAGGTAGCCGACCCGGCGACCCAGAAACTCCGTGGATGCGAGCTTGTGCAACTGGTTGCGCACGGTTTTGGGCGTGGGCAGCTCATCGGGATCGTTCACATGGTGCATGGCGGCGAGATGGTCGAGGATCTGCCGTACGGAAAGCCCATGTCCGAAATAGCTGTGACGCCACAGCACCTCGAAGATCTCCAAGGAGGCATTGCCCGCATAGGTCTTGCGTTTGGAGGTCTCGCCTGCATGTTGCGCGTTCATAGCCCTAAGGCTACCGCGTATTCGTCTAGGATGGGATTGTTTGCATGTGCATTCGGTCGGTGCTTCCGACCGATGCGGCAAGTACGGAATGGATTCGGAAGGAGACGCACGCTCATGGTTGGAGGTTATGGCGTGTTCGGGCGTATCTCCGACAATGCGCATGACGCCGATGTCGATTTCTCATATGATGATGCGCTCGGCGACGAATTCGATGACTTTGCCCGGCGCTGGATCCAGCGTCGCCACAATCCGCATGGTGCCGCCGCTGGCACGGAATCAGACGACTTCGGTTTAAACGATAATGATGTCGATAACGCTGTCGGTAACGGCGACGGTATCTCCGGGGACGCCGTATTCGGCTCAGGCGATGCACTGACCGCCAAAGACATGCCCACGCCGTACGCGCACTCTCCCTACATCCCCCAGGCAGGCCGTGCCGCATGGTTCGATGACGGATACGGTGGCGATGCCGGCAACAGTGGTTCGTCGGCGGCATCCACGGCGCAGCCTGTTCCCATCGACGCGTTGCGCAGGGACGTGGAGACCACCGCCTCCCGGGCAGTGGTCTCACGGGCCCGAACCATCGCCAACAACGCCGACATCATGCTGATCGAACCGTATTACAGCGCGAATACACACATCGGTTACGCCACGTTGGACGCCACCCTGCGCGGCACCACCAGTCCTTCCAGCCGATATCGCACCGAATTGCAGTTCTCCCTCGACACTGGGGATATGTCCGGCGGCTCATGCACGTGCCCGGCGTATGGACGCGGTTATGGCATCTGCAAGCATATGGCCGCGCTCGCGCTCGCATTCTGTGACGACCCGCAACGGTTCGAAGGCTATCATGGCGGTGCGGTGCGGTCCTCCCGGGCGATGCTCGATTTCATGACACGCATGGATGAGCAGCGGGACCAGAACCGGCAGCGTCGCCGCAATGCCGTGATGCAACGCATCGGCGCCGCGGCGGATTCATCCGCGTCCTCCTCCCACGCCGGACAGCGCAAGCAGCCTGCCACACGCGGTTATCAGGGGCCGCGTCAGACCGTCTCCGCAGGCCAGGTCAGGCTCGCCCCGATACTGAGCTTCATCGATGGCGTATGGAGTGTGGAATTCAAGATCGGTGCGCCGGTGAACGGCGCCAGCTACGTGTTGAAGTCGATTCCGCAGTTCGTGTTCGCCATGCAGCATGCCGAACACGTGGATTACGGCAAGAAACTCGCCTTCACTCATACCCCGGGCATGCTCGATGCCGATTCCGGGCCATTGTTGGATTTCCTGCAATCGGCGTTGGACATCCGGCATGCCGCAGAACAGCAGGACCGGTATTACGGGCATATCGCCATCGACAGGCATATGACGCTTTCCGACCGGGAAGTGGCTTCGCTGCTCGCGTTGCGCGAGGGCATCGGCGTGCAATTGATCCTGGACACATGGTTCTCCGGCCAGGCTTCAGCCGTCGGCGTTGACGGAGGCGATCCCGGACTGCGGCTACACCTGACCCGACGTGACTTCCGGGCATACGGCCCCGATGCCGGCTATCTGCTCGCAGGCACACCCGCGGTGGAGGCCGTGGTGGACGCCGGAGCGGACTCATGGCTGCTGCTTGCGGCACTGAATCCGGTGAGCCATACCTCGGCCATGATGCTGCAGGCGCAACGCAGAAGCGCTGCCGGATGCCGTTTCGTGCGCTGCCCGAAGCAGCTCGCCCCGATACGTGGCCTCATCGGCGAACTGTTCGCTCCTGACGGTGGAGGCCAGGTCGTCACCGGTGACGATATGGCGCTGTTCGCCCGCACATTGCTGCCTGAATTGGTCTCCTCGGGCCTGCTGGAATCACAGGACATTCCGCGGGAGCTCGTCGAGCTCGCCCCGGCCGAAGGGGCCATCGAGGTGTATCTGGACCGCACCGAGCAAGGCGTCGAATGCGAGGTCAAGGCCCGATACGGTGAAGCGAGCGTGCCACTGCTGCCTGCCGGCCCGGTGACCGATGTGCATGACGGTGCTCCGGTCCGCACGGCGGTAGGCCGGGATTATGACGCCGAGCATCTGGCCCTGGATGTGGTGAAGGAATTCTTCGAGATGCCCGGCGCTGGCGCATCCGCGCATACGGGCGCCGCTGCTCGTAGACAGGGATTCCGCACCCGGACCGCTCGTGCCGCTGCTGCGCGGGAGGCGGGGCAGGCGCGGGCGAAACAGTCGGGTGCCGCCACCATCGACAGGAACGACACCACGCGCATCGTGCGTCTGTTCGATGAGGGCATCGCCGCCCTGCATGAGGTGGGCGACGTCTACACCACGCCCGCATTCGACAGGTTGTTGGCGCCCAAACCGCCGAGCGTCAAGGTGGGGTTGTCGGTCAAAGGCAATCTGGTGGAGATCTCGCCTATCGCCGATGAGGTGCCTCCGGATGAGGTCGGAGCGTTGCTCGCCTCGTATCGCCGTCGTCAGCGATTCCATCAGTTGAAGGACGGGTCGCTTGTCCGCCTCGACGGTGCGAATCTCGACACCCTCGACAGACTGGCCTCCGATCTGGAGCTCAGCGAACGGCAGCTTGACGGAGGCGTCATCGAATTGCCGGGCAATCAGGCGTTCCTGCTGGATGGCGAACTGCCCGATGACGGCTCGGACGTGGTCAAGGACGCCTCCTTCACCCAATACATCGACGACCTGGCGGTGATCGACCCGAATGCATACGAGGTGCCAGACAGTCTCAAACACGTGCTGCGACCATATCAGGCCGAAGGATTCCGATGGCTGAGCACCTTGTGCGACAAGGGATTCGGCGGCATCCTGGCCGATGAGATGGGTCTGGGCAAATCCGTGCAGCTCATCGCGTTGATAGTGTCCCGCTATCAGCGCGAAGACGCGCGGCATGACGGGCGATTGCATCCGTCTCTGATCGTCTGCCCGGCATCACTCGTCTACAACTGGGCTGCGGAATTCGCCAAATTCGCGCCAAGCTTCAACGCGGTGGTGGTGGCCGGCACGAAGACCGAACGCCGCAACGCCATCGCCCGTGCCTTCCACGCCGACGAACCCACGGTGCTGATCACGTCCTACGACCTGTTGCGCCGCGATGTGGACGACTACACCGCCGATAATGAGGACGGCCCTCGCCAATGCGAGATCATGGCGTTGGACGAGGCCCAGTACATCAAGAACCATGCCACGAAGATCGCCAAGGCCGTCAAATCGGTTGCCGCCGCCCATCGTTTCGCGTTGACCGGCACGCCGATCGAGAACCGGCTTTCCGAGCTTTGGAGCATCTTCGACTTCCTGATGCCGGGGTTATTGGGATCCTATAAACGATTCCGCGAACGCTACGAACTGCCAATCTCCAACGCCCGCGCGGCGGACGGCAGCACCGCCGAGGGACGCGCCGCCGCCGAAGTCAATCCCGAGTCCGCGCGCGTGGCACACAAGCTGCAGGCCTTGGTGGGCGTGTTCATCAAACGTCGTCTCAAGCGGCAGGTCCTCACCGATCTGCCGGACAAGCTGGAGACCACACTGACCGTGCAGTTGGAAGGCGAACAACGCAAACTGTATGCCGCACACGAGCAGCGGTTGAGGATGCAGCTTGAACACAGCGAGGAAGCGGATTTCAACACGTCCAAGATCCGCATCCTCGCCGAGCTGACCAGATTGCGGCAGATTTGCTGCGATCCTCGCTTGGTCTACGCCGACGCCAAGGACCAGTCGGCCAAACTCGCGGCCATCACCGAACTCGTGGAGACCTGTGTGAGCGAAGGCAAGAAGGCGCTGGTGTTCTCGCAGTTCACCAGCTTCCTCGACCTCATCGCCGCACGATTCGATGCGGCGGGACTGCGGTATTACACCATCACCGGATCCACGCCCAAGAAACAGCGTCTGGTGCTGGTCGACCGCTTCAATGCTGACGACACCCCTGCGTTCCTGATCTCACTCAAAGCCGGCAACACAGGCCTGAACCTGACCGGGGCGAGCGTGGTCATCCATGCCGACCCATGGTGGAACGCCGCCGCCCAGGATCAGGCCACCGACCGTGCGCATCGCATCGGCCAGACCGAGGACGTCAACGTCTATCAGGTGGTGGCCAAGGACACCATCGAGGAGCGCATCCTCGAGCTGCAGCACAGCAAAAGCGAGCTCGCACGGCAATTCACCGACGCCTCGCTCGCCGCAGACGAGACCACGTCCGGTGCATTCGGAGCCGCGGCCTCGCCGTCCATCGCGTCGCTCACCCGCGATGACCTGCTGGATTTGCTGGGCTGAACTCCCACTGGTGGCGCATAAGGCTCTTCTCGCAGCGAATCGGCATGCCTTGCGGATGAGAACCGGCACGCCGTGCAGATTACAGGATCTGCTCCATGCCGATCTTGTAAGGCGTGAGCCCCATGCGTTCGTAGAAGGCCTGGGCGCCGGGATTGCAGGACCAGACGTTGAGCGTCACGTTGTAGCAGCCGGACTCGCGCGCGAAATCCAGCACGAAACGATACAGCGCGGACCCCACATGACGGCCGCGCTCCTGCTCGTCCACGCACAGGTCGTCGATGTACAATGTCGTGATGTCGGTGAGCACATGATTGTCCGGATGCTGCTGGAATACGCAGAACGCGTACCCCAGCAGCAGGCCGTCCGCATCCACGGCCACGAACACGGGGGTGCGGTCATCGGCGAGGATGCGTGAAAGCTCGTCGTCTGTGTATTTCTTGGCGCCGCCCTTGAACAGATCGGGCCGCCCCTGATGGTGCACCTGCGCCACCTGGAACAACAAGTCATCGATGCGTGGCATGTCGGCGGCGACGGCTCTGCGAATCGTGAGTTTCTCCATATCGGCCAGTGTATCCTCCATGCCAAGCATCCGCGGCACCCGTGGTTTGGCGGTGGGTGGCCCTGCACCGCTTCGGCGATGCGACGGCAGTGCGATGGACGGAGGATACGCGGTTGCGTCCTACGCCTCGAACGGGAACTTCAGACCCCACACGTTGCGGATCTGGTCCATCAGCTCCATGATGCGAATCGTGTCCGCATGGGGCATGGCCTCGCATTCGGTCTTGCCGTCGAGCAAGGCGTTCGCCGCGTCAGCCACCTCGTACTCGTATCCGGTCAGTTGCGGCGGCACTGCGACGCTGCGCACGGGCCTGTGGTCATTGTCATAGATGTCGATGGTTTCCGGGTTGTTGATATTGGTCACCATAAGGTAGCCGTCAGTACCCCATATGTAGCCTCCGCGATCCGATGAGACCATCATCGAGCTCGTGGCCACGCCCATTGCGCCGTCATCGTAATACAGTGTCGTGGAGTTCTGCGCATCCACCCCCGTCTCATACGGAATCATCGAAGTGCTGATTCGTTCGATGGTGCGGCCATGGTCGGCGCCGAGGACCATATCGAGGAAGTTCAGCGGATACACGCCGACATCCAGCAGAGCGCCGCCCGCGCATGCCGGATCGGTCATACGCGGCACCTTCCATACCGGGTAGCACAGGTTGGCGCTGGCCGAACGGACCTCTCCGATTTCACCGGAGCCGATGATCTCGTTGATCAGAGCGCGGCTCGGCATATACCGTGTCCAGATCGCCTCCGTGCACAACATGCCGGTCTCCTGCGCCACGGCCAGCGTGTCACTGGCCTGCGCGGTGTTCGCGGTGAACGATTTCTCCACCAACACGTTCTTGCCGGCGCGCATGCAGGCAATCGCCTGTTCGGCATGCAGGCTGTGCGGGGTGGCGATGTAGACCAGGTCCACATTCGGGTCCTCCATCAGTTCCTCGTAGGAGCCGTAGGCCTTGTCCAGATGCCACTGGTCGGCGAATGCCTGTGCGCGGGCGTCATCGCGCGCGGCCACCGCATAAGGATGGATCAGATGCGCGTACTGCTCATTCGCTGCCATATTCGTCAATGTATCGGCCATGGTGCGGGCGATATTGCCGGCACCGAGAATGGCTACATTGACCTTGTCGTCGCTGGCTTCGAATTCGGCTCGCTTGCCGTTGAATCTGCTCATCATTCCTCCTTGAATATGGTCTGTCCGCAACAGCGTCTACGGCAATTATAGAAGTCAGGGTGCTGTGTTCCCGTCTTGTTGGTCAGCCCCTCGTAAGCGAGATTGTTGTCCCAGCGGGTGGATAAAACCGGATTATGGACAACAGCAATGCAAAGCGAGCGACCCTGGTCATGTCCCGCAGGGCGCGGGAGATCAATCCATTCCGTGCGATGGTGTTCGGTGAGAAAGCGGACTCGATGATCGCATCCGGAATCAGCGTCATCAAGCTTTCTCTGGGCGAGCCGGACTTCGGAGCCCCGCCAGCAGTGCGGGATGCCATGCGTGAGCAGTATGATGGCCGCGCGCTGCCCTATACGGCTGCCATGGGCCTGCCGGAACTGCGCCAAGCCATTGCGGACTTCTACCGTGAACGTCATGATCTGGACATCGACCCCAAGCGCATCTGCATCACCGCAGGAGGATCGGCTGCATTGCTTCTGGCCACGGCATTGACCATCGATCCCGGCGATGACGTGATCGTCGCCGACCCGTCCTATCCATGCAACCGTGAACTCGTACGTTCGTTTGAGGGCAATGTCATCGATGTGCCGACCTCGGCGTCGACCAGATTCCATCTCAACGCCGATTTGTGCGAACGGTATTGGACCGACCGCACCAAGGCCGTGATGATCACTTCGCCGTCGAATCCAACCGGCACCACCATCGATTTCGACGTGCTGACCGAAGTATGCCGTCTGGCCGCATCCCGAGGGGCATGGCGCATCGTGGACGAGACATACCTCGACTTGGCCGACCATGAGCCGGACGGCAGCGAGGTCAGATCCGTGCTGGCCTGCGACCCAGATGCCATCGTGTGCAACAGCTTCTCCAAGTTCTTCGGCATGACCGGCTGGCGGCTCGGCTGGGCCATCCTGCCTGATGATGCAGCGGTGTTGGAGGCCGTAGACGATTTGGCCACCAACTACTACCTGTGCGCCCATACACCCACCCAGCATGCGGCGCTGGCCTGCTTCACGCCCGAGAGCCTCGCCGAATGCGAGGCGCGGCGTCAGGAGCTGCTTGCACGCCGCCATATTGTGATCGACGGGCTCAAGCGCATAGGCCTGCCGGTCGAAGTGGAGCCGAATGGCGCGTTCTACGCCTACTTCAACATCGAACGCACGGGCCTTGATGCGTGGACGTTCTGCGAACGGGCGTTGGAGGAGGCCCATGTGGCGCTGACCCCTGGCCGGGACTTTGGCGCCGCCACCGCCGATACGCATGTGCGGCTGAGCTACGCCGCCTCGCGTGACGCGTTGAGTGAGGGGCTGAAGCGGCTCGGCCGGTTCGCGGAAACGCTGTGATGCAACGGCTGTGATGCAGGGGAATGTTGTAGAGTAGCTACGTTTGACGAATGCCGTCTCCCTGCATTGTCGGTGGTGTTGATGATGCACGGGGCGCGGCTGGATATGTCTGTTGTGGGCAACGGTCTGCCACGCCGGTGCGCCGCAATGCGAGTGAGAGAAGAATATGGTTAATCTTCGTGCGCATACCACGCGACTCGGTGTGCTTGATATCGGTTCCAATACCATCCATATGCTTATCGTGGACGCGGCGCCCGGCGCCCGCCCCGAGCCCGAGGCCAGCACCAAGTCCACTGTCCGACTGATGAAATACCTCAAGGAGGACGGCTCCATCAAGAAGGCCGGCATCGAGGCGATTCTTGATGCGGTCTCCCAATGCATGACGCTCGCCGAGGAATATCAGATCACCCAGCTGCTGGTCATGGCCACGTCGGCGTTGCGTGAGGCTCCCAACGGCAACAAGGTGATTCACAAGATCGAGGAGATGATCGGGCAGGGCGTGACCGTGCTGTCCGGCACTGATGAGGCGCGACTCACATTCCTCGCCGCCCGCCGCTGGTATGGCTGGGATGCCGGGCGACTGCTGGTGCTGGATATCGGCGGCGGTTCTCTGGAAGTGGCCATGGGGTCGGACGAGGAGCCGACTGTGGCACTGTCCGTGCCGGCAGGAGCGGGGCGTGTGACCGTCGACTTCCTGCCCACTGGCATGGCCACCCCCGCCGAGCTTGAGGACGTGCGCAGGAATGTGCGCAAGATTCTCGAGCCGATGGTGAATGCGTTCCCGCAGTCCAAGCATCCGAACCACGCAGTGGGCACGTCCAAGACCTTCCGCTCGCTGGCACGTCTGTGCGGCGCGGTGATTCGCCAGCCAGGACGCGAGGATACGGCGATCATGACGCGTGAGCAGTTGGAGGATTGGATTCCGCGTCTTGCGGCGATTGCTCCGGAGCAGCGTGTGGCGCTGCCGGGCATCACGCCGGAACGCACGATGCAGATTGTGGGCGGTGCTGTGGTGGCCGACGAGATCATGAAAGCGCTCAACATCCAGGAAGTGGAGATTTGCCCGTGGGCGCTGCGAGAAGGCGCCATCTTGCGCTGGCTCGACCAGTTCGGCCGCACCCGCCTCGGTTTCTAGCGCTACTGCATTACGTCGATGGTGACGAGCAGGGCCGCATGATCGGAGCCGGTGATTCTGACGGTCTTGCATTGCCCGGCCTGCATCCCCTGATCGAGCACCACATGGTCGATGCCGGCGAACATCGGCAGTCCCGGCCGGTTCGTCTGCCAGGAGAACGTGAAACCATGGCCTGAGATTCGCGTGGCGTCCAGGAATCGCGAGCCGAGGAATTCCCGGAATGGGGCGTGGTCATAGGTGGCGTTGAAATCGCCCATGAACACATATCGCGTATCGGTGTGGCCGCGCATCAGCCCAAGCTCGTCAATCGAGCGCTTCCACTGCCGCCAATAGCCGGGCACGGGTGCGGTGGTGTGCACTGAGACGAAACGGATCTGGTTGCCGCCCATGTCCACCGTGCCCGCGGGCATGAACGAGGCGCTGGAATTCACCTCGTCGTCCACCGGCTGGGAGAGCGGGGTGGCGGACCACAGGCCGTTGCCGTAGACGCCATCCGAGGAGGAGACATTCGAATACGGCAGATAACGTTCGATGCCGGCTTCCTTGAGACGCTGTACGAAGTCGTCGGTGGTCTCCTGAAGGGCGAGCACCTCGACCCGCTGGTCGCGGACCGTGTCCACGATGGTCTGGGCGTCCGCTTGCCCTTTGTACACGTTGAACGTCATCACGCGGGCGAAGGCGTCGGCGGTGTTGGCCTCGCTCGCTGCCACGGCATTGTATGCGGCCTGGGGGAGCGGGTCTGGCGAGTGGAAGAACGGATATTGCCAATAGCCATTGATTCCCACAGCGGCGACGGCGATCAGCGCGGCGAGCACCTTACGGGACATGATCGCCATGAGCAGCGCGATAAGGCCAAGCAGCGCGAACCAAGGGGTCGCCGCTATGGCGACTGGCACATATGGCAGCGCCTGCAGGTCGGCAGGCAGCGCGCGCGCCGCTGTGCAAATCAGCGCGGCGATGGCGAACAATGCTGCAAGAAAACCGAGGAATCGATGGCTATTGTGATGATGCAGCTGCTCCTTGGTGTACGGCTTGGTCCGTGGACGGGACTGTGAACGAGACCCTGCTTGCGATTGGGACTTGTTCGAGGAAGACCGAGTGCCTGCTGACCGGGAGCGGGAGGACGCGGACTTGTTCGTGGGAATGCTCCGTGTGCGTGACATGTCATCCTTCCTTACGTCCTGGGCGTCATTCCTGCGTATCCTGCGGTCGCTCTTGCGTAACCTTTACGCGAATGGACCCGGTTATTTCGGATGTGCGGCAGGCCGGTGGATTCGATCGGGAATCCCTCGGCGACGGTTGCATGCCTGAGTGCATGCGCGAGTTGCTACTGTATCGTGCCGCGCTGGGGCGCGGGCTGATTTTGCCGGGTGGCTGACGAGTTCGCACCAAACCGGCACGAATTGTACGAATTGCCCACTGGCTATGTCCCGTGTACAATGAAACGTCGTTGCCCGGGTAGCTCAGTGGATAGAGCACCGCTCTCCTAAAGCGGGTGTCGCGCGTTCGAATCGCGTCTCGGGCACTTGGCGCCGTCGTTCGGCATTCATCCGTCATATGGTACGCGGACGTACCGGTGCGTATGCGATTGCTACCATAATCGGCTATGGCTATCGAATACACGGAAGAGAAGCGTTTCACTCAGGATCAGGTGCAGGAGCTGTTCCGCTCGGTCGGTTGGGAATCGGCGAACTATCCTGAGCGACTGTTCAAGGCGCTTCAGCATTCGGATACCGTGATCAGCGCCTGGGATGGCGGTCATCTGGCTGGACTGGTACGTGTACTGGACGATACCGAAATGGTGGCATACATGCATTGGGTGCTGGTCGATCCCGCCTATCACGGCCAGGGCATCGGTGGCCATATGGTCGAGCTGGTCAAGGCGAAGTACCGCGAGTACCTGTTCCTCGAGGTGATGCCAGAGGAGAGCAAGAACGCGCCGTTCTACCAGAAGCACGGTTTCCATCTGATGGAGGACGGTCGCGCCATGCAAATCGTCAACCGGGGCTGATTGAAGCCTGCATTATCTCGTGAAGACTGCGATTTGTCATGCCATGTTCACTATATGAATGATTGTCCATAGACTGAGCTAAGGGTATGGAAATCATTCGTGCTGCGGTATGACTGGAAGCCATGAGCGAAAAGGAATATGACTATTACGTGGCCGGCCCGTTCTTCGATCCTGAGCAGACTTCGAGCATGGAACGTCTGGAAAAGGTGCTGGAGGAGCACGGTAAGAAGCTGTTCAAGCCGCGATTCGTCAGCCAGTTTGAGGAAGTCGGCCCGGAGGGATGCTTTGCGGACGATATCAAAGGCATCAATTCCTCCAAAGCGGTCATCGCCAACCTCATGGACGAGGATGCGGGCACGATGTTCGAGATTGGGTACGCGCATGCGCTGGGTATGCCGGTCTATGGCTATTTCGATGGATTGACGCCGATGGATCGCGTGAACCTCATGGTGGCGCAGGCCGTCGAGATGGTGTTCGCAGGTCCTGAAGACGTGGCGAAGTATCTGGAGACTGGCGAGCATACCGAGGTCGATTACATCCAGTTCTGATGGTGTGGTTTCATGTGCCGCACAGGATTGAAACAGCCGGGCATATAGCGTCCAGATGTGAGTCCAGATGTGAGAAGTAACGGACTGTTTTACTGTTTTGTATCAACGATGGAGTTACATAGAGGTATGACTGAAAACATCGCTGATGTGGCACACAATGAGACCACGATCGTCAAGCAGTTCACCAATCCGGTCAAGGAGCCGATCGACAGCGACATCAATCTGTTCGACTTGCTCGACCGTCGCGCCAAGCGCGATCCCAAAGGCGCCATGATCGAATACAAGGCCGAGGATGGTTCATGGCAGCCCTTCAGCGCCGAAGTGTTCCGCCGCATGGTCATCGATCTAGCGAAGGGTCTGATTGGACTGGGCGTCAACAAGGGTGATTCCGTGTCCATCGTGTCCCACACTCGTTGGGAGTGGACGGCGCTGGATCTAGCGATCATGTCCATCGGCGCGCTCACCGTGCCGGTGTATGAGACGAACTCCGCAAGCCAGGTCAGTTGGATTTTCAACGACTCCAAGGTCACGGTGGCGATCGCCGAGGATGACGGTCAGCGTGACAAGATCGAGTCGGTGCGTGATGAGGTGCCGACGCTGCGCAACGTGTTCGTGATCGATGCCGGCGGCCTTGACGCGATCAAGACCTATGGCGAATCGGTGACCGATGCCGAATTCTGGGAGTACAAGAACGCCTCCCATGGTGATGACCGCGCCACTATCGTGTACACGTCCGGGTCCACCGGCACACCGAAGGGTGTGGAGCTGACGCACCGCAACTTCGCGTTCCTGGTGCTTTCCGCCCTGCAGTACATGCCGCGTGCAGGCGCATGGCCGGATCGCCGGTTGTTGCTGTTCCTGCCGTTGAGCCACGTGTTCGCGCGATTCATGGAGTTCTTCAGCTTCGGCGGAACCATCACTCTGGCTCTGAGCTCCAATATGAAGACCATGGTCAGGGATTTCGAGACCTTCGGTCCCACGCTGCTGCTCGCCGTGCCTCGCGTGTATGAGAAGGTGTACAACGCCGCATCCCAGCGCGCGGGCACCGGATTCGCTGGCAAGATGTTCGCCCGGGCGGCGGAGAACGCGCGCGCCTGGTCCAAGGCGGAGCAGCGCGGGGAGAATTTGCCGTTGGCGGGGCGCATCGCGCACGCGTTCTATGAGCAGGTGGTGTACAAGAAGATCCGCACGATTTTCGGGCCGAACGCCGATTTCGCCATCACCGGCGGAGCTCCGATGGATTCCGAGCTGTCCCACTTCTTCAACGGCATCGGCATGCCGGTGCTAGAGGGGTATGGCATGACCGAAACCTGCGGGCCGGTGTGCGTGAGTCTTCCGGAGGACAACCGCATCGGCACCATCGGCATGCCGATGTGCGGCATTACGGCTGGCATCGCGGAGGATGGCGAACTGGTGGTCAAGGGGCCACTGGTGTGCAAGGGGTATCACAACAATCCCGAGGTCACCGCGCAGCAGATCACCGACGGCTGGCTGCATACCGGCGATCTGGGTGACATCGATGAGGACGGTTTCATCTCCATCACCGGACGTAAGAAGGACCTGATCATCACCGCCGGCGGCAAGAACGTGTCTCCGGGCCTGCTGGAGGCTTCGGTGATGACCTCGCCGGTGGTCAACCAGTGCTTGGTGATCGGCGACAAGAAGCCGTTCGTGGCCGCTTTGGTGACACTGGATCTGGCGGACGCCAACGCGTGGCTGGAGGCGCAGGGCGCCAAGCCGGAGCCGGATCTGGCCTCCTTGGCGGGCAATGCCATCGTGCACGCCGAAGTGGAGCGTGCGGTCAATGCCGCCAACGAGGGTGTCTCCCGCGCGGAATCCATCCGCAAGTTTGAGATTCTGCCCGACGAGTTCACCGAGGCCAACGGCATGCTCACCCCAAGCCTCAAGACCCGTCGTGCACAGATCGTCAAGCACTACCAGGAGCTCATCAACAACGTCATCTACGTACCGTTGAAGAAGTAATCCGGGCTTCCCGTAGGCGAGGTGAGGCCGTAGGCCGAAGGGGAACTCAGTCCAGATTGGACTGGGCCAAACCGTTAAGCGGGGAGCCCGGTGGGCTTCCCGTAGGTTTGGTGAGCGGCTGTGCCGCGAAGGGGAACTCAGTCCAGATTGGACTGAGTTCCCGCCGTAGCCTCGTTGGCGGCCTGCTGGGCCTGCGCCTGATCGAGCTTGGCGCGCACGTCGTTGAGCAATCCTTGCGCGCGCTGGGCCAGAGCCTCGCCGATTTCCCACTGGCGCATCGACTGATCGAGGCTCAGTCCGCCGGTCTCCAACGCCTGCACGGCTTGGATGAGCTTGTCACGTGCCTCCTCATATGGCATCTGGGCGATGAGCTTGCGCTCCTCATCGGTCAGCGAAGAAGCCGGTGCGGTGTTCTTGTCGGTCATGATTCCTCCCCTTTTCCCCTGAAGCTTGCCCTATAAGAGGTAAGCCGGCCGCGTAACGAGGCCGAGGGATGGTTGTCTATATACAAACTGTAATGGTTGTGGTGTTATTCGTTTGTCGAGGTGGTGGTGGCGGTGATGACGCCCTTCTTCAACGTCACGGTGATATTGTCTCCGACGTTGATGGCTCCGGCATTGTCGACCACATGCCCGTCTGCGGACTGCACCACTGCATAGCCTCGATTCAACGTGGATTGCGGACTCAACGCGGTCAGGGATGCATGCGTCTTCTCAATGGTGAGTTGTGCGTCATCCACGATGCGGCGAAGACCGATGTCAAGGCGCTGCAATGAGTCGTCGATAAACCGCTGATGCGGCTCCAGCATGGTATGCGGCTGGGTGAGACTTGGCCGATTGGCGTATCCTTCCACCAGACGAATCTCGTTCTCGACGCGGGAGCGCATGCGCAGACGCATGCGGTCGATCGCGCCTTCGATGAGCTGCGACTGCTCGAATACATCCGGCACCACGCGCTTGGCCGCGTCAGTAGGCGTGGATGCTCGCAGATCGGCCACCAGATCGAGCAGCATCCAATCGTCCTCATGGCCGATGGACGAGATCAACGGCGTTGTGCAGGCGTATGCGGCACGTACCACGCGTTCGTCCGAGAAGCCCATCAGATCCTCGAATGAACCGCCACCGCGAGCCACGATGATGACGTCCACCGCAGGATCGGCGTCGAGCTGCTGGATGGCCTGCACCACGTCCGTCGGGCACTGCTCGCCCTGCACGTGGACATGCACCACTTTGAACGATACCGCTGGCCATCTCAGGTTCACGTTGGTGATGACATCGCCTTCGGCACGTGCTTGCGGTGCGCAGATCAGTCCGATGGTCTTCGGGAATTCAGGCAGTGGGAGCTTATGGTCGGCGTCGAACAGTCCTTCGCCTTTGAGCCGCTTGCGCAGCTCATCGAACATCGCCTTGAGGCTGCCGCCCGCGCCGACGCGCAGAATGGTGTCGCCTCGAAGTGAGAGCGAGGTGCGCTTCATCCATAGGTTCGGCTTGCCGTGGATGACCACGCGGTCGCCCTGCACGAATTCGCTGGCGGCCTGGGCGAAGCGTCCGAATCCGTTGACCTCCATCGCGATGTCTTCGACATCGTCGCGCAAAGTGAGATACGCCGAACCGGCTCTGCGCGTATTGATCTGCGTGATCTGCCCGGTGACCCAAGCCGAAGGCCAGCGATCCACCGCACCGTAGAACTTCTGGCTCAGCACGCTCACCGGCCAAGGGTTCTGCGCGGTGGTTTCCGCGGCACGTGCGGGAAGCTGGTCTACCGGCCTTGGACCGTCAGGCAGATTGATGGTGCCATCAGCACCTTGGGGCTGGCCAGAGGTGAAACCGGTGCCGGCCAACGAGGCGGCGGTAGGTGCCGCGCCCGTATATGGAGTTCCCATTGCAGTAGTCATGCCTTCCACTATAAATGCGCGAATCGATGAGGGTAAAAATTTACCCGCATCGATTCGTGTGCTTCCTATTCTTCTCGCTCTTCTCGCTGTTCGCGAGTGTAGAACTCATCGAAAAGGAATTCCTGCACGTGGCGCAGAGCCTCCTGACTGCCGCTGAGTTTGCTGAAGAGATCCGTGTTCTCGGCTTGCGACTCGAACAACGCTTTGAGGAACGCGGAGTCGAACGGTGTGCGGAAATCGGCTCGGGAATTGTTCTTGGCCTGCGTGCGAAGTTTGGCGTCTTTCTGTAGTACCGTCATCAGTCCTTCGAAATACTTGCGCGCTGGGTCGCCGAAATCGGCGTCGAACAGGTCGTTGAGGTAGTCGATGATTTTGGACAGATAGTCCTCATCATCGATGGTGGGCCCCACACCGACGCTGCCGGCGTTGTTCTTGACCGGTTCGCCTCCGGTCAGTGTGATGTCGGCACGTCCCTTGTTCTCGATGCGCAGCTGTGTCACCGCGATCAGATCGTCGATGGGCTCCTCCGGTGCGTATTTGGGCGCGAGTTCCCGGTTGAGGAACGCCAGATACGTGTCGAGGTTGAAGAGCTCTTCGTCTTCCAGCCGGATCAGCTGCGTGATATACGAATAAGTACGCAGGAACTTGCCGACGCGCTTGCGGAACTCGTTCTGGCGCTCCTCGTCTAGATCGGCGTACCGTTCCTTGGCCGGGCCGAGCAGACGCAGCACTTCCGGCATGGTGGATTCGTCCGGCTTGCCCAGCCACACCTTGCATAATGCCGCTATTTCCGCATCATCGTAGATCTGGAATTCGCTAAGCGCGGTCTTCATGTCGTAGATGACATTCGGATCGGTGACTCGGTCGAGGTCGGTTTGCATGTAGTACGGCTCGAACGCTGCTTGAATCGTCTCAGGCTTGTTGGCGAAATCAAGCACGATGGGAGCCGGTTTGCCTGGACAGGTTCGGTTCAGGCGTGAGAGGGTCTGCACGGCAGCCACGCCGGTCAGTTTCTTGTCCACATACATGGCGCACAGTTTCGGCTGATCGAATCCGGTCTGGAACTTGTTCGCCGCGATCATGAGGTTGAACTCGGATGTGTCGAACCGCTTGGCGATCTCGCTGGAATTGAATCCGTTGAGCGTTCCTTCAGTCACCTCTTCGCCATCCAAATCGAGCTTGCCGGAGAATGCGACGACCGGCTTCACGCCCGCATATTCGTCACGTGCGGAGAGCCGCTTCATGTATCGGAAGTATTCGACGGCGGCCTTGCGGCTGGACGTCACGACCATGCCTTTGCCGTCACCGTGCAGCAGTGGCATGACATGATCGTGGAAATGATCGACGATGATTTCGGAGATTTTTGACACGTTGCTCGGGTCGAGCTTTACGAAGTCCATGATCTCTTTCTTCGTGCGTCCGGCCTTGCGCTTGGGGTCTTCTTCTGACTTCTTGACCAGATGGAAATACGTTTGGAACGTGGTGTAGTTGGTGAGCACATTGAGGATGAAGCCCTCTTCGATGGCCTGCTTCATCGAATACAGGTCAAACGCTTCCGGTCTGCCGGTAGAAGGGTTCACCGTGCCGAACGTTTCGAGCGTGCTCGGCTTTGGCGTAGCGGTGAACGCGTAGAACGACAGGTTCGATTGCGCGCCCTGTGCGTTCAGCTCGTCGCGCACGCGCATCGCCGCATCGTCCGCGTCTTCGTCCAGGCCGCTGTCATCCCAGTCGTATGCGTCGGAATCCAGATCGTCGGCATCATCGGTGTTGAGGCCGGTGTGGTCGCCGAGGGCCTGCTTGGTTTTGCGATGAGCTTCGCCGCTTTGGGATGAATGCGCCTCGTCGATGATGACGGCGAACGTACGGCCGGAGGTATCGGTCTGATTGTAGATGTACGGGAACTTCTGGATGGTGGAGATGATGATGCGGGAACCGGCATTGACGGCATCGCGAAGCCCTGCAGAATCCTTGGCTATGGCGACCATGCCCCTCGGATGCGGCATGTTCATGATGGTGCCTTGCAATTGTTCGTCAAGCACCACACGGTCCACCAGCACGATCACCGAATTGAAGAACGAACTGCCGTCGCTCTGCGTCAGGGATGCGAGATGATAGGCGAGCCAGCCGATCGAATACGACTTGCCGGAACCGGCAGAATGTTGGATGAGATAGTTATGCCCCGGTCCTTGCTCCTGTGTGGCCTTGAGCAGTCGGCGAACCGCGCGCAGCTGATGGTAGCGCGGGAAAATCACCGCCTTCATCGTGGAACGCGTCTTGCGCGTGTTTTTCTTGCCGTTCTTGTCTTTCTCGTGGTAGGTGATCTGCACAAACCGTTCGATGATGTCCAGCAGGGAATCCGGCGTGAGTACCTCCTCCCACAGGTA
This sequence comes from Bifidobacterium sp. UTCIF-1, assembly GCF_006408915.1. Classification (NCBI taxonomy): domain Bacteria; kingdom Bacillati; phylum Actinomycetota; class Actinomycetes; order Bifidobacteriales; family Bifidobacteriaceae; genus Bifidobacterium; species Bifidobacterium sp. UTCIF-1. Next base: position 25,174 of record NZ_JFAG01000003.1, on the reverse strand, counting down.
GGATGTACCGAACTTGCCAGGTTCCGCCGGAGGATTGCCTCCGCCGGCCTTACCGTTGCCTTGGTTGGAGGGTACGAACTTGGTTTCCTTGCCCTTGAGCCATGTGGTCATGAACACATCGTCCGCATCGACCGCAAAGTGCACGAGCGACCGCAAATCGGGCTGGAAGATCTGCTCCTTCGGATTGCGGTCGGTCATGTACTGTCGGATTGCATTGTTCACCGTCTGTCCGGTCTGATGGTTCTTCAATTCGATGGTGACCAGCGGGAAACCGTTGACGAGCAGCACCACGTCGATGCGATTGTTCAGATCATCCTTCATCGTGCCGTAATGGAACTCTTCGGTGACCTGGAAGCGATTCGCGTGATAATGTTCCGTCGAAGTCTGGTTCAGATCGTTCTTCGGCTTGAAATAGAGGAGCTTGAACTTGGCTCCCGGAGCCATCTCGATTGGATTGCGCAGCGCCCACAGCAGGCCCTTGTCCGCGATGACCTGCTGGATGCGCTTGAGGACAATCTGGCTCCAGTTCCCGCCGTGCTGCCGTTCGACCTTGGCGACTTCCTTTGGTTGGGTGTCGATCAGGAATTCCTTCAAGGTCTGCTCGTCGATTGCCGTTTCGCGATTGAAGTTCTGATCCATCTGCGACTGCGGCACATAGGTGTAGCCTTGCTGCTCGAATCCGTCGATGACGTGGTTCTGGAACGTGTGCTCGCTCATGCTGCGGGTCGGTTTGACTGCCATGATTAGTCTTCTTTCACTCCGGGTACTTTGACTTTGCCGGTCACGCACTCACTGATGAGCGATGACCTATATTCCTTCAACCGGACAATTAGGGATTGCTTCTGGGCGATGAGGGAGTTGATTTGTGATAAATGTTCGTCCAGCCAATCAACAATATGATTTTGATCTGTTGTGTCTGGCAAAGGAAGAGCCATATTCCAGTATGCTGTTTGCGTCATGCTGGGCAATGTGGTTTGCGACATGTACTGTTTGTAATCAAAACATGTAGCCAAGTAGTAGTAATAGCGCAGGCTAATGGTATCGTTCGACGCTTTTACGTCGAACGCGGTGTCAACATTCCAGTATTTGCCGGTAACATAATGCGGAATATGAAGAGTTGCTCCTTTACGACCGATTAGCACGGCTGGGCCCTCTTTGTATTCTCCGCATGTTTTGAAGCTGCCTTCGCCACTTCCATATACCGGAATGTTCCCATTGGTTTTGGGGTCAGAACCGTTAGTTATGCTGACTAAGAACTTTGCCTTTTCGATATGCCAGTATTCTGGAATTTGGCCGATCCAGTCGATGCCGGAGTCCTTCATGGGTGCGTTCGGGTCGAGGCCTTTGGTGACGGCTTCGGAGATGACGGACTGACGGTACTCGTTCAACAGCTCAATCGACCGTTCGATATCCGCCACCGCCGCATCAATCGCCCCCGTCTTCTCATCCAAATACGCAACAATTCGCTTTCTGCTATCAGCTGGAGGCTTCGGCAGATAGATTCCTTTCATATCTGACCATTTGGTGCTCCAAAGATCAGCTACTATGCCGTGGCCGTTCCTATAGAACTCATCTGAGAATCGTTCACACGAGAATAACCACGAATAATAGCGGACATCAATCTCGCTGATTCTTTGTGGATTGAGAACCAACGAAATCTGTGTAACTGAACCGTCCAGCTGGGAGAATCCGCAGGAGCCGCGTCGATCGGAACGACTATTGATAACGAAATCACCCTTGCGCACAAGCAGACGATTATCTCGGTTATCGGTCTTGGCGACATTCTCCAGTTGCGGTACGATGCCGCCTTTTGTCACTGATAGTGGCGCATAGTCTTGGTCGCTCACTGTTTCCCTGCGGGATGTGAACATTTGACCCACTTTGGTGACTGACCACCCCTCCGGAATCTCACCGATCCAATCGACGCCGGAGTCCTTGTATTTACTGTATCGTTCCATCACAACCCCACCTTCGCGAGGCTGTCGGCGATGGATGCCTCCAGCGAACGGATGTCATCGAGAATCACCGCAGACGGGCGCAGTGGGGTGTACTCGTAGAAGTAGCGGGTGAATGGAATCTCGTAGCCCACCTTGTCCTTCTTCCGATCCATCCACGCGTCGGGCGCGTACGGTTTCACCTCGCGCTCGAAATACTCGTCGATATCCTGCTTCAGCGGAATGTTCTCGGTGTCGCGCAGTGCGGCGTCGGGCTTCGGATTGCCCTTGCGGTCGGTCACGGCCTTGCCGTTCTCGTCGCGCAGCGGACGCTCCACGGTCACGGTCGTGTATCCGAAGTCATCCACGTCGAAGATCTTCGAGGTCTTCGTCTCCTCGAACGCGTTGTACTCCTGCACGATGGCGCGAATCTGCTCGCCGCTCAGCTCGTTGCGCTTCGAGCCAAGCGACTTGCGCATCTTGGTGAACACGCCGTTCGCGTTGATGAGCTGCACTTTGCGTCGCCGTTCCGCGGGCTTGTTGTTGTTCAGCACCCAGATGTATGTGGCGATGCCCGTGTTGTAGAAGAAATCGTTCGGCATCGCCACGATCGCCTCCACCAGGTCAAGATCATGCAGCAGCCATTTGCGGATATCGCTTTCGCCGGAACCGGCGGCACCGGTGAACAAGGGGGAGCCGTTCATGAATACCGCAATACGTGCGCCACCGTCTTTCACGGGGCGCATCTTCGAAACCATATGCTCGATGAACAGCAGCTGGCCGTCGCTCACACGCGGCAACCCCGCGCCGAACCGGCCCCTGAATCCCTCGTTCTTGTACTCGGCCTCCACCACGCTCTTCGACTTTTTCCAATCCACGCCATACGGCGGATTCGAAACCTGATAGCCGAAATTCTTGTCACCGAACGCTGGTTCGGTCAGCGTGTTTCCGAACGCGATATGCCCGGCGTCGCCGCCTCGCAGCAGCATATCCGCCTTGCAGGTGGCGAACGTGGCCGCGTTCAGCTCCTGCCCGAAGCAGTACACAGTGGCCTTCGGGTAGTACTCATTCACGCGATCCTTGAAAATCGACAACGCGCCGCCCGTACCGGCACATGGGTCGTACACGTTCACCACTTTGCCATCCTGAGACAGGTCGGCTGACGCTCCTGAAATCAGCAGGTCGACAGCCAGCTCCACGCCGTCGCGCGGACTGAAATGCTCGCCAGCCGTCTCGTTCGACATCTCGGAGAAGCGACGCAACAGGTTCTCATAGATGTTGCCCATTTCGACGTCGCTCACTGTTTCCGGACCGAGATCGACCGTGCAGAACTTGTCGACGATCTGGAACAGCAGATTGTTCGACTGCAACGAGTCGATGCGGGAGGAAAAATCGAACTTCTCGAACACATCTCGTGCGTCCGCAGAGAAGCCTTGCACGTAGTAGGTCAGATTCTCGGCGATGTTGCCCGGATCGGCGCGCAGCTTGTCCATCGTGTACTTGCTCGTGTTGTAGAACGGCAGTCCGGCGACCGACCTCAGCTGATAATCCGAGATGGCGTCCGCCATGTTCATGGCCTTGACCTGCTGATACGTCTCCAGCACCTGCTCCTTTGTGCCGGCCAGCACGCAATCAAGACGTCGCAGCACCGTGAACGGCAGGATGATGTCGCCGTACTCATGCTGTTTGTAGTCGCCGCGCAGCAGGTCCGCCACAGCCCAGATAAACGACACAATCGACTGATGATTCATTAGTGTTCTTCCTTCCCCATTGAGAGTTCCACATTACCAATCGTTGCACCGTATCGTGCGGCGTCCGCAACCGTGTCGAGCAGTCGGCCTAGTGCCTCGGCCTGTATATTGAATGTCTGTCGCGCGCTCACAAGTGCCGCAATCCGATGCTGCTGATCCAAAGGCAGAGCCGGCACTTCAAGGCGGGCGGGTCGCACATGGCGAACCCCGGAACCTTGCAGGAGCGCGGTGTTCCAACTGCCCTCAAGCATCAGCGCCACATATTCGGGATCCCACTGCGGCTTGTCCATGCGAACGATGTTGATTCTGCGATCCACGCGATGGCACCCGGTCGTGTCCACCATGGAGCGAATCTCGCCGATTGTGGTCAGGAGGATATCGCCCGGTTCGGTGATGCGGTCATTGCTTTTTTCGTCTTGTGACGCCGTAGCTTGCGGATCAGTGGATGGCAGGATGCCTTCGCGCACATGACGCAGGGTGATGATGTCCTCGGAAGTTTCCTCTTCTCGTTGAACAAGCATCGACCCGGTGCGTATCGTGGCGATATCGCCAAGTCGAAGCAGATTGGCACTGCGGGAGTCCAACGGCTGGGAGGTGAACTCCTTGACGGCGCGTACCGCTTCGATAATTGTTTCCGCAGACGATTCGATATCGTCGAGATTCTTCTGATACATGCGGATGATCTCCTCGGGGTCACGTTGCGCGCGGAGCAGCCAATCGGAGGGCAGCAGCGAGACCTGCTCCATACCCAGGATGTCAATGGAACGCACTGTGCGCGTGACGATATGGAGATCCCGAAGCGCATTGGCTGCGAACGGGGTCGCCGCATGGAACTGGGCGTCGCGGGCGAACCATTGCAGAGGGGCGTGCATCCATGAAGGAATCTCTCCTTCGCTCTCGTATATGCTGCTCTGATCGCCGATGCTGATCATGGTCACGGTGTCGCGGATCTTATCCGGTGCGGACAACACCCAGAGATAGGTGTGGATGGCCGTATCGATGTACAGGTGTGCAGGCAAGGCAACGATTGCCTCCACGCAGCCGGCTGCAATGAGGGCGCGTCTGATGGCGGATTCGCCGGAGCCGCATAACGTTTTGGCGGAAGTCACTACGAACGCGCGGCCGTTCTGGGCCAGATGGGCCAGCGCGTCTTCGACCCACAATATCGACGAATCGAATCTTGAAGGCAGCCCGTAGCGCCATCGAGTGTCCGCGTTGTCCGGATTGAAGCGCAAGCTGAAAGGCGGCTCCATCATCACGACATCAGAGCGGACGGACGGGTATGGGTCTGTGGCGAGCGAATCGCCGACAACGATTTCGGCAGTGGCGTTGCAGGCGTCGGCAAGTATGAATCGGCGGGCGGCAATCGCGGCGCCGTCGGCGTCATTATCCGCGCAATGGAAGATGACTGCCGGGTTGCCGCGGTTGCCCTCGGTGACGAATTCATGGAAGCGCAGGCAATCCTCGAGGATTCCGCATGCGGAATCGTAAACGGATACATTCTCCTTGCCGCCGGATATATGGGCTTCCAAGTGCGAGACGGCCATCTTTGCCAATAAGGCAGACGCGGGGGAGTTCGGACGTCCGAGCGCGCCACTCATGCGGCCCTGACGTACGATGCTCGTCTCTAGAATCAATGAGCACAGCCTATTCGTCGTCTCCTTGCCCCTGGTCACGAGGGTGTCGACGAACGTCAGCAGCTCGGCTAATTTCGCCGATTCCAGCAGCTTCAGTTCCTTGGGGTCAGCCAAGGCGAGTGAGAGAGTGCTGTTTCCGCCGTTGTCTTCTTGGATTTTGGCGTTATGCTCGACCAGTGAATGTGCGAGATTCCTGCACCGGGTGAGGATTTCGTCTGCAGACGCAGTGCCGGAGGCATCGAGCAGAGCACTCCAGTCACCTTTTGCGGTGTCGGAATCCTGTGCCCTGGATGCCAGGCAAGCGGCCCACAGCAGTATGGAGGCCATGGTCACAGGATCGGACTTGCCTCGCCATTGGTCGAAGAACGACCATGCGGCCTGCTCTAGACGAGTGTCTTTGAAAGCGATGTCATTAGCCTTCAACCATGTCGCTACATCGTCATAGGCGAAGAGAGGGCGTCCGTCCCTGGATTCCACGGGCTGTGGAAAATGCTTGTTGTCGCGGCTCCGCCAATTTGATACCGCCGAGGGGCGTACCTGAGCCATGCGGGCGATGTCCGCGGAGGTCAGCAGGTTGTCGGTCTCGAACGGTGTCTGTGTGGATGAGGTGTGTTCGTTTGCTGTCATTGTTGCACCTTCACAATCGTTGTTACTGTGTACTATGTTCACAAGTTAGTCTAAGAGGTTTCAAAAAGGACACGCCGCGAACTGTGAATATCATTCACGGACAGTATGTTTATGGATGTCGATAATTGCGACACGCCGACAAAAGCAAGTTATTGCAAGCATTTATGGCCTTTGGATATCTACTGTCCCGTTACAGGGGGTGACAGCGAAACCTGGAATTGGAGGGAATGATGAGAACTGTGAATACCATGCCGGCGGGTGTGCGTAAAGGTGCGAAGCGTGCTGCCGCCATATTGATTGCAGTGCTTTATCTTGGCGGTCTGTCTGCCTGCTCGTTGAATACGGTATCTTCAGGGGCGGAAGGTGAGGGCCGATGCGTTGACGAATGCTTCGCCGGATTATGCCGACTTGCCTACGGATGATTCTCTGGAGTCCCGTATCGCCCAGGCGAAAGCAGTAGTGAAAAGTACTGCTGACGGCAGTGTCTGCAGCCCGTATTCGCGCAAACGACTTGTGGATATATTGGCGGCATCACAGGAGATGCTGAACAGTGGCACGGCGGACGAGAAGCAAATGCAGATTCAATCCGACTCGTTGTATCGGATCACCGAAAGCGTGCGAAATGACAAATGCGTGACGCATTGGTGATGTTGTGATGTCGTCCTTGGGGGCGTGCGTTGTCTCATTATGAGGTCAAAGGCGGGGCAACGCATTGTGCGCCGTATGCATTGTTCCGCATGACGAAGCTCTACAATCAGGGAATGATCGTGAAAAGCAAGGAAGCTCTATGAAGATGAAGTATCTGGAGGATACATATAGGGATCCGGGGTCTGAGTATCCTATTTCCGCTGAAATCAGGAGGCGGCGTGGGCCTGGAGCATTGACTTTCGGCGTGCTTGTAAGAGTGGCTCATTCTCTATTGCAGACGCATCCCCGGTGGCAGAATCTCTGGGATGAGCCCGAGGACGCGGCCTTCGAGTTTTGCTATCTTTGTGATGGTGATGGCGCTCCGGTGGCCCTTAATCCGAAGTTCGTTACGTTGTATTGCGCGGCAGCCAGCGATAACAATTTCCGTGCCCTTGCTCGGCGGATGATGTATCAGTGGATGGTTGACGAGGACAATGCCCGTGATTTCGGCCGTCTGGTGGATCGCATCGAAAAACGTCTGGCAAGGTCTTCGGATGGGTATGTCAGAGAGAAGGCTGTCGAATGCGCCAATGTCCTTCACCTTGATGTGAACGGCAGGTGGTATAGGTTGCCGTTCTGTCCTAGGGCGTTGGTGCGCTGTCGGATCGCGAGAATTGAAAGACTTGCACGTCGCACGCCAGTGGATTGGCCGTCGGAGGACGCGCTGAGGGAAAAGCATCTGGAGCGGCAGCAACGTGGCTACATCAAGAACGATAAAGGGAACAATGTCAGGCAAGCAGTCCGCGATCCTGAAATCGGCAAGCGAGACGGTCAATTCGATAAGTGGCTCTATGTGATTTTCAATGAAGCGAATGGGGCTTTGGCGATACATGAGGTCACGCAGTTGGTCGTGGACGTCTGTCCTGGGTTGGTGCAGGACGGTTCCGATCGCGAAGAGGTGTTCCTCCTTTCGCCTACCAGCGAAGTGTTCTCTCGCGACTACGACGAATTCGATGATCCGACGTTCAATCAAGTGCTTCAGATGCAGGATTTGGAGGACGGTTCTTTGGACCAGTTGAGTGAGCAATCGTTGTTGGATGAATTCGGATTTGTGAATCCGGAAGATATCTATGAGTGAGTGTTGAAGGCGTGTGATGAATATGTTGAATACAGGCAATGAATGGTACCGGCGTATCGCACAAAGCAATAGGGAATTTCCGATTCCTGACCGAGTCGATGGCAGCCGGGGCCGGCAAAAAGCCATGCTGGAGAATGGGCCCGAACGCAATCAGGTCTGGATGCTGAGGGATCGTTCTCATCTCGTCGAATATGCAGTGGTTCTTGCGGTCGGTTCAGACTGCCGGACTCTCATGGTGACGGCTATGAGCAACGATACGCGTCTGCAGACCGATGATTCCATGGTGCTCGCAGATACGCCTCTGGGTATGCCGATGCTTATATGGCCGAAGCTGACAATCGAAGTCCCCGTAAGACTGCTCGATGTCCCGTTGGGTGAGCTTGGCGAGGTGTGTATCAGGAAATCATTGCGGTACGAGGCATCGGATATCGAAGGAGTTGCTGCAGGAAGATACAGCTCAGTCGATTATCACCGTGCGATTGCCGCTTTTCGTAACAGAGTGAAGGTATTCGCCCAGTGGCATAAGCTGTGCGCGCAGCTTCCAGAACTTCCGGCTGCTAAAAGTCCCGATCGTCTTGAGCGAGACGATTCCACGGGGAAACTACTGGACGCTCTCATTGATGTCCTTGGTATGGAACCATATGATGCGGTTCCATATGCCAAGCATGATAAGGAACTGTCCGATGGGCAGAAGAGACAACTGGCGCAAGCCGGTGTAGACGAGCGTGTGCTCAACTATGAGACTGAACTGCCTCGAGACCTTCTTATCGAAGTTGAACAGCCCCGGTGGCGTCATCGTGCCGAAAGAACGATTGCGGCGGGTGAGGACGACTGCCGTATGCGTCTGGCGAGGAAGGCCAAACGCAATGAGTTTGCCTTGGCGGCTCGTGCGAACAGACAGGGGCGGGAATACTGGCGCCTGGTACTTCAATCCTGCGTATCGGAAAAGGGGGAGTGAATATGAATATTCCGGTTGCATCCACGACGGACATTCTTCGTGAGCAGGTTTCCCAGATGCATTCTGCCATCAAGCGCCGTATACCGAATTTCGAATTGGTGCTGATGAGTCGTGACCCAATCAAGGCTATCGAGCTTCTTGCTGGTGATGTGCTGACCGTGCATATTGTCGAGAGCCATGATTCACGGTTTTTCAACGGTCTTTCCGTCGGTGAAAAACGAGAAGAGGCTCATGGGTTGTATGAAAAACATGTTGGAGGACCCGATTGCATTCGAATCGCGTATAACAAAGAAACCCGTCGAATGTGCTTCACGCTATTCCATGAAATTGGGCATTATCTTCAGAAGAACGACCGACTATTGGCGAAGAATATTGTCGAATACAGGCAATGGGAATCTTTTGAAGAGAAAGCCTGCGACGCTTTTGCGGCTCAATGTCTGATTCCGGATGATCTTCTCGAACGATGCTTCGGGACAGGCGTCTGGTCTTTGGATGCTGGGAAGCTGTCGTATCTTTACTACAATTCCATGGCTTCGCGTCGGGTGGTTGCCCGTCGTGTTCATGATTTGGGGATACTCGGTGAGCGGGATTATATCGGCTTTACGAATAACACATACTCCGAATATGCAGGCACCGTTCCATCCAGCGTAGTGCGATTCCCCCCTGACGCCGTGAAGGCCGGTGACCGTGATGTCGACCGTTTCGGAAAGGCGCGATGGGAGCGAATCGCCTTGGACAGAATTCAGGAGGATGCAAGCCAGTACCGTGAATGGGATGTTCTCTCGGACGAATTGCTCAGCCGCTATGAAGGGGCTGACAATCCTTCATATATCAGCATCTCGGAAGCATTTGATCATTCTTCGGTTGAGCAAGTACACGAAAGAAAAAGGAATTATTTCATCGTCGTATGCCGATGAAATAAGGGACGATTGCGATTCATTCCGCTGCGTAATCGTGCTCGTTGATTTCCTGTCAGGCAATGCATGAGTTTGAATAAGGGGATGAAATGGACGCTAATAATATGGAAGAGACTGCTGAACATGTAATGAACTCTGATGAATTGACGCCGCTGATTGCTCAGTATGTGGTGAACGTCAGAGAGAGAACCGGCTCATATTATGGGTGGCGAACGATATCGGAGGCTCTTGTGGGAGAATCGCCGGCATCGGTCAGCAATCCGCTGCCGGATATTGACGGTTACGGGTTCTTGGCTGGCTTATGCACCAGGGATGAGGTCTCAAACATGATCTTCGAACTTGAGGCGAAGGATGTGGTGCGCGTCGGTAAAGATACCCGGATTCGTCCGGGGGCCAATATCCGGGAATTGCTGCCGGATTATCGGGGGTGGTTTCCGAGGCCTCTCCGTGCTGCTGAACGATATGCCGAATCTCATGGCCACGGTGAAGACCGGAAGGAGTCCGGTTGCGCGGTATCGTGGTCAGGGCTGCGGGCCGTGCCTGCTACCGATCAGGAGATTGACGACATGCGTACGATCATCGAATTCGTCAATGAGGAGATGCGTGTCATCGGACATGGTTACGGGAAAGGCAACACCATCAAAGCTCTTCGCGGAGAAAGAAGGAAAGATGTGGTGGCTGCAGGTCTTATTGATCTGGACGGCTACGGCAGCCTTAAAGGGTGTGAGTATCGCTATATCCGAAGATTGTTGCAGACGCTGATCGAGGCAAAAGTGTTGAGATATGGGAAATACAGCACCATCATGCCGTCGAAAGAGCGGGATGTGGCGATTGTGCCCGATTGCCTCGATTGGGTTGTGGATGAGCGGGAATTCAATCAGCGCATGGACGAGAGAGCGGATGCGATTGCGAGGGGTGGGCGGTAGGCGCCGCGCTCGTGCGGCCTCGATGCGGCTTGCGGTGGATGCCAGTGGATAAGTCTGTGGATGACACGCGGACCGTGAATCGTTACGGTAATCACACAGTTGTAGTTTCGGCAGAATATCGCCAAAAACACTACAGTTAGTTCGACTCGCCTTCTTGGAGTACTAGATATAGGGGTGGGGTTGCCGTATTGTGTTATAGGTTCAAGAAAACGACATCCATGTAATTTTGATTGGCCCTGCGTAAGCTCGGCCAAAAACAGAGTCGAAAGGGGTTCGCGATGGGCGTGCAGATGATGGATGAGGCCGTCGCCAGGCACGGGGCTCAAGGTGCCGTCAGGGACGGTGTGGTGCTCGTGGAGAAGCGTGACGGTCGCGTGGTCGATTTCGACCCGATCAACATCATCTCCGCAGTCAAGTCCGCCTTCAAGGATTTGGACAAGGAAGTCGGCCCGGAAGAGGAGGCCATGATCCGCGGCTTCGCCAATCAGGTGGAGGGCGAGATCAAGGAACGTTACGCAGGGCCCGCCAAGATCGAGGACATCCAGAACCTCGTGGAGCACGCGCTGATCAGCGCCCATCTGTACGATGTGGCTCGCGCATACACCAACTACCGTCTGGACAAGGACATCCAGCGCGCCAAGGCCACCGATGTGAACGAGGCCGTGGCCCGTTTCATCAACCATGACCCGACGCTGATCCACGAGAACGCGAACAAGGATTCCAACGTCTACGCCACCCAGCGCGACCTGCTGGCGGGCGCCGTCTCCAAGGCGGCCGCGTTCAACATGCTGCCCCCGGCCGTCTCCAACGCCCACATGAAGGGCGACATCCACTTCCACGACGCCGATTACTCTCCGTTCACCGCCCAGTCGAACTGCTCCCTGCCCAACTTCTGGGACATGCTCGCCAACGGCTTCACCTTGGGCAACGCCCCGATGGCCTCACCGAAGTCCATCGCCATCGCAGCTACCCAGATCACCCAGATCATGAAGGACGTGGCCTCCAGCCAGTACGGCGGCCAGACCGCCAACCGCGCCGACGAGCACCTGGCCCAGTACGCCCGCAAGGACTACGAGAAGTTCCTCGAGGAGGCCCGCGAGACCATCCCTGACGGCATGCCGGTGGAATTCGCCCGTCGCCAGGTCGAGAACGCCAAGAAGAACGAGCCGGCCAAGCTGCACTTCGGCAACCGTGCCCCGCTGCCGATGGACACGCCGTTCCACACGGATGTCGACGAGCTCGAGCAGGAGCGCGAGATCCTCGCCAAGATCCGCACCCGCAAGGCCATCTACGACGCCATGCAGACCATGGAGTACCAGATCAACTCCAACCGTGTCTCTAACGGCCAGACCCCGTTCGTCACGGTCGGCTTCGGCCTCGGCACCGACTGGTTCTCCCGCGAGATCCAGCGCGCGATCCTGCTCAACCGCATTCGCGGTCTCGGCAAGGAGCACCACACCGCCATCTTCCCGAAGCTCGTGTTCACCATCAAGCACGGTGTGAACGCCGACCCCGACGACCCGAACTACGACCTCAAGCAGCTCGCGCTCGAATCCGCCACCAAGCGCATGTACCCGGACGTGGTCTTCTACGAGAACATCGTCAAGATCACCGGCTCCTTCAAGGCCCCGATGGGCTGCCGTTCCTTCCTGCAGGGCTGGATCAACCCGGAGACCGGCAAGGACGAAGAGGACGGCCGCATGAACCTCGGCGTGGTCACCGTCAACGTGCCGCGCATCGCCATCGAGTCCCACGGTGACAAGGCCCGCTTCTGGAAGCTGTTCAACGAGCGTATGGAAGTGGCCCACCAGGCATTGCAGTTCCGCATCATGCGCTGCAAGGAGGCCACCCCGGTCAACGCCCCCACGCTGTTCCGCTTCGGCGCCTTCGGCCGCCTTGGCGCCAACGACAACGTGGACCAGCTCTTCAAGAACGAGCGCGCCACTGTGTCGCTGGGCTACATCGGCCTCGCCGAGACCACCGCGGTCTTCTATGGCAAGAACTGGATTCGCGACCACGGTTGGGATCCGGAAGGCAAGGAGTTTGCGCTGTCCATCGTCAAGCGCATGAACGAGCTGTGCAAGCAGTGGAGCAAGGCCGAAGGCTATCATTACTCCGTCTACTCCACGCCGGCCGAGTCCCTGACCGACCGGTTCAACCGCATGGACCGTGAGAAGTTCGGTCGCATCGAGGGTGTGACCGACCACGACTTCTACACCAACTCGTTCCACTACCCGGTGTGGCTCCAGCCCACCCCGATGGAGAAGCTCAACTACGAGAAGGACTTCCCGTACTACGCCTCCGGCGGTTTCATCAACTACTGCGAGTACCCGTGCCTGCAGGACAACCCGAAGGCACTCGAGGCCGTGTGGGATTACGCCTACAACATCGGTATCGGCTACCTTGGCACCAACACCCCGATCGACCACTGCTTCGTGTGTGGCTTCCAAGGTGACTTCGAGCCCACCGAAGAGGGCTTCAAGTGCCCTGAGTGCGGCAACTCCGACCCGGATAAGTGCAACGTCACCAAGCGCACCTGCGGCTACCTCGGCAGCCCGGTCCAGCGCCCGATGGTGCACGGCCGTCATGAGGAGATCGCCCACCGCGTCAAGCACATGAGCGGCGAGACCGGTCGCGTGACGCTGAACGACGGCACCACCCGCGAGTGGTTCGAAGAGGCCAAGTGATCCGTCGTGATTTCGCGCCCGGGGAGACCGGGCGCGGCCCGTCCGTGCCGTCCCATGGGCTCGCCAACGATCCGAAGGCGGGCCAATGGGACGGCCGTCGCATGTCCAAGCGCATGATCGCCGACTACAAGACCTTCATCGTCACCGACGGCGAGGGCGTACGTAACTCGCTGTATGTTTCGGGCTGCCCGTTCCATTGTGTCGACTGCTTCAACGCCTCCATCTGGGATTTCCGCGCCGGCCACGAATACACGCCCAAGCTCGAGGACAAGATTATCGATGATCTCAAAGCGCCTTGGGTGCAGGGCATCACATTCCTCGGCGGCGAGCCCATGCTCAACACGCCTGTGCTGGTGCCGCTCGCGCAGCGCATCCGCCGTGAATTCGGCCACACCAAGGACATCTGGTGCTGGACCGGCTACACATGGGAGGAGCTGATGCGCCCGGGGGAGACCCCGGACAAGCTTGAGCTGCTCCACCTCATCGACATTCTGGTGGACGGCCGTTATCTCAAGGACCAGAAGAACTCGCTGCTGCAGTTCCGCGGCTCCGCGAACCAGCGCATCCTCGACGTACCCAAATCCTTTGAAGCCGGCAAGCCGGTCATCTGGGCCAAGCTCCACGATCAGGAGCGCGACATCCCGGAGATCTATCTGAAGGACCGCGAAGCCGGCGAGGGCGCCCAGGCCTCCTGACGATGGCGCGTCCATGGCGCATCATCAGCGTTAAGCCGCTTGGCAGATGATTAACGGGATTGGGTCTGCAGTGCCCACTTCCATGCGGGAATGACCTGTATGTCTCCGCTGCTGGTATGAATAACGTCGTTCTCACGTAGCGTGATGATGATGCCGTTCACGCCGGGCATGCGTTTCATGGTTTCCTCGAGTCCTCGAATTTCACGTACCTTGGTTTTGGGGGTGGTCATATCCGCTGTGACTTGGATGGCGGAATACGGCTCGATGCCGAGTGCATCGCCGATGAGGAAATCCACTTTCTCCTGTTTGGCCGTAGGCATGGTCAACGAGGTGATGGAATCAGTGCGCCTTCCCGCCTGACGTCGGCGCAGCTCCAGATAGACGGTGGTCTCCAGACGCTTGCCTACATCCTGTTGGTTCGCGCGTGAGACCGCGTATGCCAGACCGGGGTCTTCGGCGTAGATTTTCGGCACAGTGGTTGTATTGGGCTTGAGTGATGTAGTGTATTCGTTGAGTTCATAGCAGAGAAACGCTTGCTCCATCAGATCGAGGATGCGCCGGGCCTTGTTCCAGTAGAGTCTGTATCCGACTTGTTCCAGCTGTGCGGTGAGTTTGTTGACAGCGAGTTCGCATGCGGTGTTGCGTAACACGAACAGTGCGATTTGATTGGCCAGAGCGATTTCCCCACGGCCCAGCTGCTCGGCCACGTCTCTGGCCACAACGTCACGCATATAGCTTTGCAACATATCAATACGTCCGGCATTGGGCAGTGTCTGCACGCCTGGGAAGCCGCCTTCTGTGAGATAACGGTCGAATGCCGACTCCATGGCCGTGACGGTTTGTGCAGAGAAGGCGTTGTCGCTGTCGCTTGGTGCGTCGAGTCCGTGGAAATCGCAGTATTCGCGGAATGAGAGGGGCAGTACTTCATGCGAGTACGATCGTCCTCGGAATTGTGTGGCGATTTGTTCGCTGGACAGTTTGGATGACGAGCCGGTGATGACTAAGGTTACTCGTTCGTGCTCGGCGAGTCGCTGGCAACATCCCTGCCAGTGCTCGGTTTCCTGCACTTCGTCCAGGAACAGGAACGCGCCTTGTTCGCGTGCGGTTGGGCATTGCCTCCAATATTCCGTAACCACTTGATTGAGTGCATCGGGTGGCATGGGCTGGAGTCGTTCGTCGGCGAAGTTGAAATAGAGGATGCGTTCACGTGTTGTTCCTGCGTCCATTAGGTCATTGATGAGTTGGAAGAGGTGAAATGTTTTGCCGCTACGGCGCATTCCGGTGAGGATATGCACGAGATTGAACATCGCGGGCTCTGGTAATTCGTCGATAACCGGATGCCTTTTCACGGGGCGTGGAAACTGGTATTCCAGCGCTTCGCGCACGAGTGCAGGATAGTCGGGTGTGGAGTATTGTACGGTTGCTGCCATGATGCCGGACCTTTCCACCAGTGCACGGGCTTCATAAATGATTTATGAAGATGATATCATAATTTCATAAATGATTTATGAAGTTAGCTCTTCTTTGCTGTGTTGCGCGATTGGCGATTGCGACCGGCGGGTGTTAGCGGGCGGGCTTGGTCTCTCCAGGGTCTGACAAAACCGGTCAACGCTACGGTTTGTTCGTGGACGTATCGACAGCCATAGTTGTCTGAAAACAGGTAGATCGAGGCAACGTACTTTCATATGTTTGGCGGTGGGGATAAGGGGGTGATGACGGTCAGCGCCCAACGGCTCGCTGTTATGCGTCACATCGGCGCGAACTGTAGTGTTACCTGCTTTCCGTGAGCGAAATCACCCGGGCTGTGGGCCAGTTGGGCAGGTGGTCAGACTAAGCTGACCCGAAGAAGTAGCCGGGCGAAGCCGTCCGCAGTGCACCTGCCAGCCGTCCCGTGGCGGTTCCATGGTGCCCTGTGGGGAGGGTGATTCCGGAGGACCAACGTAAGAGGAAACATGGTTGATACCGTATCGAACGCGACCGCAGGCGCAGCATCGGCGCCTGCGACGAACGCATCGAAGGGCGCCAAGCCGCTGCGTGTAGGATTGGATATCGGCTCCACCACCGTCAAGGCCGTGGTGCTCGACCAATCCGATTCTCTGAGCGAGACCCTGTTCTCCGATTACCGGCGACATCATGCCAACGTGCGCGCCACCGTGGCGGGTCTTCTGGTGGACATCCACAAGAAACTCGAGGAGCTCGGCCGTGGCGACGAGCCGATCCGCCTCGCCATCACCGGCTCCGGCGGCCTCGCGCTCGCCGACAACATGCACGTGCCGTTCATTCAGGAGGTCATCGCCGAAACCGAGGCGATCGACAAGGAATACCCGCAGGCGGACGTCATCATCGAGCTCGGCGGCGAGGACGCCAAGATCACGTACCTGAAGCCCACGCCCGAACAGCGCATGAACGGCTCGTGCGCGGGCGGCACCGGCGCATTCATCGACCAGATGTCCACCCTGCTCGACACCGATGCTGCCGGCCTCAACGAGATGGCCAAGAGCTACGAGAACCTGTATCCGATCGCATCCCGTTGCGGTGTGTTCGCCAAAACCGACCTCCAGCCGCTCATCAACGACGGCGCCGCCAAGCCCGACCTCGCCGCATCCATCTTCACCGCCGTGGCCACGCAGACCATCGCCGGCCTCGCTTCCGGACGCCCGATTCACGGCACCGTGATCTTCCTCGGCGGCCCGCTGTTCTTCATGTCCGAGCTTCGCGCGGCATTCCAGCGTGCGCTCGAAGGCAAGGTGGACGAGTTCATCGTGCCCACCAACGCCCACCTGTATGTGGCATATGGCGCGGCACTCCAGGCCGATACCGACTCCGACGATGAAGGCCATCATTTCGAGGCACATTCCTGCGCGGATATCCTCGAACGTCTTGAAGACCTGAAGAACCTGCCGTCCAATACGCCCACGATGCCGCCGCTGTTCCCCACCGAGGCCGACCGTGAGGCGTTCAACCAGCGCCATCACCGCGAGCACATCCACATCGGCACGCTCGAAGGCGCGCACGGCCCCCACTTCCTCGGTATCGACGCCGGATCGACCACCATCAAGGCCACGCTCGTCAACGACGATCGCGAAATCGTATGGTCGAGCTACGCCAACAACGAGGGCAGCCCGCTGACGGCCGCCATCAACATCGTCAAGCAGATCCAGTCCGAACTGCCTAAGGAAGCTTGGATCGCACGCTCCTGCGCCACCGGCTACGGCGAGGGGCTGATCACCACAGGCCTTCATCTGGACGAGGGCGTGGTCGAGACCATGGCCCACTACCGCGGTGCCGAAATGGTGAGCCCCGGCGTCACCGCCGTCATCGACATCGGCGGCCAGGACATGAAATACCTGGCCATCACCGACGGCGTCATCGACTCGATCGCCGTCAACGAGGCCTGCTCGTCCGGCTGCGGTTCGTTCCTGCAGACCTTCGCCATGTCCATGGGCCTGACCATCCAGGAGTTCACGCAGAAGGCGCTCGCCTCCACGCATCCGGTGGACCTGGGCTCCCGTTGCACCGTGTTCATGAACTCCTCCGTCAAACAGGCGCAGAAGGAAGGCGCCTCCATCGAGGACATCGCCGCCGGCCTGTGCTACTCCGTGGTGCGCAACGCGCTGTACAAGGTCATCAAGCTGCGTGACTCCGGCGAGCTTGGAGATACCGTCGTGGTCCAGGGCGGTACGTTCCTCAACGACGCCGTGCTGCGCGCATTCGAGCTGCTCACCGAACGCGAGGTCACCCGTCCGAACATCGCAGGCCTCATGGGCGCATACGGTGCGGCACTGACCGCCCGCATGCACTACCAGGACGTAGCGGACGACAATCACGATCATGTTCTGGCCGACGGCACCTCCGCCGAAGCCTCAGAAGCCGCGGAAAGTACCGACATGGCCGGCGTGGACACGACCAATGCGGCCGCGGTCGCCGAAGGCCACGACAACGAGGTGGTCATCGACGGCGTGCACCATACAGTCAGCTCCATCCTGACCGGCGACGCGCTCGACAACATGTCCATGACCACCGAGCGTGACGTATGCAAGCTGTGCCAGAACCATTGCAAACTCACCATCACCACGTTCTCCGATGGTTCGCGCTTCGTGACGGGCAACCGATGCGAACGAGGCGGCGACGCCAAGAAGAAGCGCTCCGACCGTCCGAACCTCTACGACTACAAGTACAAGCGTTGCTTCGCCTACCGCAGGCTCACCGACAAGAAGGCCACCCGTGGCGAGATAGGCATCCCGCGCGCGCTCAACATGTACGAGAACTACCCGTTCTGGTTCACGCTGCTCACCTCACTCGGCTTCAAGGTGATGATCTCCGGCCGCAGCTCCCATGAACTGTTCGAGACGGGCATCGAATCCATCGCCTCCGAGAACATCTGCTACCCTGCCAAGCTCGTGCACGGCCACATCAAGTGGCTGCTCAACAAGGGCATCAAGACCATCTTCTACCCGTGCGTCTCGTACGAGGAGAATCTTGTACCCAACACGGACAACCACTACAATTGCCCGGTCGTGGCCAACTACCCGCTCGTGGTCGGCGCGAACATGCCCGAACTGCGCGACCCGGGCGTGCGCTACATGCACCCGTACTTCAACCTCGCCAACCACGAGCTCATGGTCGACCGCATCGTCGAGGAGTTCGCCTGGGCCAATGTGACCCGCGAGGAGGCCGAGACCGCCGTCAAGGCAGCCTACGCCGAGGACAAGGTCTTCAAGCATGACGTGCAGCAGGAGGGTCTCGCCGCGCTCGCCTACATGAAGGAGCACGGCTGCCGTGGCATCGTGCTCGCCGGCCGCCCGTACCACATCGACCCCGAAATCAACCATGGCATCCCCGAGACCATCTGCTCGCTCGGCATGGTGGTGCTGTCTGAGGATTCCATCTGCGAACTGCAGCCGGGGGAGAAGCTCAACCTCACCGAATTCCTGGCCGAGGGCGAGAAGGACCCACGCTCCAAGAACGCCGCCGGGTTCCGGCACGTCGGCGACCGCACAGTCACCAGGATGCCGTTGCGCGTGACCAACCAGTGGGCCTACCACTCCCGCCTGTACGCGGCGGCGCACTTCGTGGCCTCCTATCCGGGACTCGAGCTCGTGCAGCTCAACTCCTTCGGCTGCGGCCTCGACGCCATCACCACCGACCAGGTCGCCGAGATCCTCGCCGACAAGGCCGACGTGTACACGCTGCTCAAGATCGACGAGGTCTCCAACCTTGGCGCGGCGAAGATTCGTCTGCGTTCGCTCAAGGCCGCCGTCGAGGAGCGCGAGGCCAACAAGGCTCGCGAGGAGGCCAAGGCCAAGGCTCAGGCTCAGGCTCAGGTGGCGGGCGATAGCGAATCCGCTGAAGATCAGGCCGCGGCGCAGGCTCGTGAGGAGGCCAAGGCCAAGGCCGAAGCCGATTTGGCCGCGGCAAAGGCGGCGCTCGCCGAAGCGCAAGCCGCAGTGGAGGCCGCGGAAGCCAAAGTCAAAGCCGAACAGTCCCAGTCGACGAGTGCTGGACAGAACGGACAGAACGATGGACAGCCGATTGGACCCAAGCCGATGGGCTTCCGCAAGACCGGTTCCAAGGCACCCACTGCCGGTCGGCAGGTGCTGCTCGATACCACCATGGCCGCCAACCCGAAGCTCACCAAAGCTATGCGAGAGGCCTCCAAGAAGGCCGCCCAGCGCGATATCGCGGCTGCGGCGAACAATCGCAATGTGCTTGCCGGCTCGAACGGCACCGTTGACCAGCCGGCAGCCAAGAACGGCAAGTCCAAGAAGTCGGCGCACAACAACGCCACGATGAGCCGTTATGCCCACCGTCAGAAGTTCCTCAAGAACATGAAGAAGGACTACACCATCGTCGCTCCGCAGATGAGCCCGATTCACCTGTCGCTGGTGGAGGCGGTCATCCGTTCCGGCGGCTATAAGTTCGACGTGCTCAAGCACGCCAGCCGCAGCGACGTGGAGACCGGCTTGAAGTACGTCAACAACGACGCCTGCTACCCGGCTATCATGGTCATCGGCCAGCTCATCGACGCGATCCTCGAAGGCAAGTACGATCCGGACCATGTGGCGCTCGCCATCACCCAGACCGGCGGCATGTGCCGTGCCACTAACTATTTCGGCCTCATCCGCAAGGCCCTGATCGACGCGGGTTACCCGCAGATTCCGATCATCGCCATCTCCACGCAGGGCCTCGAGGACAATCCCGGCTTCAAGGCCACCGTGCCGATGCTGCATCGTGCCGTCAAGGCGCTGATTCTCGGCGACCTGCTCATGAAGTGCCTGTACCGTGTGCGCCCGTACGAGGTGGAGAAGGGGTCGGCCGACAAGCTCTACGAGCAGTGGGATGTGATCGTGCGCGAGACCCTCGAACATCACGGGTATTCCAAGACCGCGGCCAAGACCCCATGGCTCAAGAAGGGTTGGCTGCCGTACGGCACGCTCGCCAAGGAGATCGTGAAGTCCTTTGACGCCCTGCCGCTGAAGGACATCCCGCGCAAGGTGCGTGTCGGCGTGGTGGGCGAGATTCTGGTCAAGTATCAGCCGGACGCGAACAACCATGTGGTCGACGTCATCGAATCGCAGGACTGCGAGGCCGTGGTGCCCGGCATCATGGAGTTCATGACCACCAAGCCGTACATCACCGACTGGAACGAGCACAACCTCGGCATGGGCGGCAACCAGTTCGCCTACGCCGTCATGCGTTGGGGTCTCGATCGGTACTTCGCGCCGATCAACGCGGCTTTGGACCTTTCGCACGGCAAGTTCCGCCGCGACGAGCCGATGCCCGAGCTCGTCAAGAAGGCGGCCGAGGTCACGTCCATCGGCGTGCAGGCCGGCGAAGGCTGGCTGCTCACGGCCGAAATCCTCGAGCTCATCGAACAGGGATGCCCGAACGTGATCTGCGCGCAGCCGTTCGCCTGCCTGCCCAACCACGTGACCGGCCGCGGCATGTTCGGCAAGATTCGCCGCCTGCACCCGGAAGCCAACATCGTCTCCATCGACTACGATCCTGGCGCCTCCGAGGCCAACCAGCTCAACCGCATCAAGCTTATGATCGCGGCGGCCAAAAAGGCCCATAACGCCAAGTTCTCCGATGCCGGTGAACCGCAGGGGTTCACCGCGGCGGACTGATTCGCTTCATAACAGGTAATGCCGTAACGCCCGCTATCGGTTTTTCGTATAGCCGATGGCGGGCATTCGGGCGCGGCTCCAAGCATGCTCGCATACCATACCAATCATGGTTACTCCCAGAATTAGTTATGCGCATTTGCTCGCCAAGCCGAACCCCAAGCATGTCGACAGCCTGCTGAAGTTCTTCGAAAGCGGCCGTTCCCAGCGTGGCACTGGCGGCTTTGGCGTCGAGATAGAGCATCTTCCGGTGCATAACAGCGACGATACCGCCGTGACCTATTACGAGACGAATGGCATCGAGGCCCTGCTCAAACGCCTTGCCCCGTATTACGACGAGGAGAAGGAGTACTGGGAGAACGGCCACTTGGTAGGCCTGTCCCGTCCCGGAGTGGCTGTTTCTCTTGAACCGGGCGGTCAGGTTGAGACCTCCATCGGCATTCTGAAGAAGCCCAGCGACCTGAATGCCCTGTACTCGAAGTTCCGCCGCGAGGTCGATCCGATTCTTAAGGATTTGGATTTCCGTCTGGTCAACTATGGATATCAGCCGAAGTCCAGCTTCGCGGATGTGCCGGTGAACCCCAAGGATCGCTATGACGCGATGACCGACTATCTCGGCCGCGTCGGTCAGTTCGGCCCGTGCATGATGCGCTGCTCCGCCTCCACACAGGTCAGCATCGATTACGTGGACGAGCACGACGCCATCGAGAAGATGCGTCTGGGCACGGTGGTCGGTCCGATTCTGGCATACTTCTTCCGCAACACCCCGTATTTCGAAGGCGAGACGAATCCGTGGCCGCTGCTGCGCCAGCGCATGTGGGATTATCTCGACTTCCAGCGCACCAATGTGATTCCCGGTCTGTTCGACCCGAGGTTCGGTTGGGAGGATTACGCCGTGGATGTGCTCTCCACGCCGCTCATGTTCGCCGACCTGACCCACACCCCTGAGGCTGTGGCTTCCGGCGCGAGCCCCAAGGAACTGCATCGTCCGGCATTCCGTGAGAACGCGGGGGATGTGTACCCGGACCGCGAGCTCAATCCGTACGAGATCAACCACATCATCTCCACGCATTTCAACGATGTCCGTCTGAAGAACTTCGTGGAGCTGCGCCACTGGGATTCGCTGCCCATCGAGCGTGCGGAACGGCTGACCGAGATCGTGGCCTCCCTGTTCTATGTGCCCGAGAATCGTGAACGTCTGGAAAGCTACTTCGACGGCATCACCGAAGAGGAGGTCTTCGAGGCCAAGGCCAACATCCAGGCCCACGGCCGTCAGGCATCCCCGTACGGTCAGCCGCTGGAATTCTGGAAGGAGTTCCTAGGCCTCGAGGGTCTGCTCTCCGACATTCCCGGCGACCCGAAGCATCCCGACGTGTTCCAGGAGTAACCCGAGTCGTCTTGAAACCGTCAGATGGTGCGGCGGCCCTTGTGAGAGGGCGCCGCACCATCTTTTTTGCCTTCCGGCGTGTGGACCGGAAGATCGGAATGCCGGAGGGCTTGCGTGTGCTTCGCGCCATAGCGGTGGCGTGTGTAGCGCGCATGGATTGGACTGGCATGTTTGGCCTTGGCTTTGGGCTTGATGCAAAGACTGATATCGTCATTGTCCTTCACTTGCCGGTATATCGAGTGCATATTCGATATACTGGCTTTCATGAGCATGGTGAAGCAGAAACGAGTGCGTAAAAGCCCGGAGGAACGGCGCGCGGAGATTGCGCAGGCCGCAGTGCGTCTGGTGGGGGAGAAGGGCTACTATGGCACGTCCCTGAAGGATGTGGCCGACGCCGTGGGCATGAGCCAGCCCGGACTGCTCCATTACATCGGCAATAAGGAAGGCCTGCTGTCGATGCTCATCACCGATAACTACGACGTATTCGGTACGCCGGACGACTTCATGGCATCAGGCCTGCCCGGCAGCGACCCGGATCGTCTATTGTTCCCCGCTTATCTGCGTTATCTGGTGCGCTACAACGCGCAGCGGCGCGAGCTGGTGGCGCTATACATCGCTCTGGAGGCTGAGGCGTTGGGGCCTGACCATCCGTTGCATGAGTATTTCGACGGACGCCCGCAGGAAGTCTGGGAGCATTACTCACGCTATCAGTGGTGCATTCCGCCCCAGATGGGTTCGTGGGAGGATTCCATGAAATCGCTGGTGCGTCGGTGCATCGAGGCCATGGACGGCGTGCAGCTGCGCTGGATGCGCAATCCGCCGGTGGATCTGTACGACGAATGGCTGGCGTTCGAGGAGCTGCTTTTCCCCTCGCCGATGTGGGATAACTACCGGTAGGCAGAGTGTGGGCCGGCCTCGGGTCGCAGTCGATACGAGGCCGGTCTCGGGCCTTGACCGAAGCTGATTCAGGGGAATGCGGCTAACTCCGGTCTAACAAATCATAGATATCGTGATTGCGACACGCCGATGTGCCGTATGTAAGCGAAGAAACGTTGATTGTCCGCCGATTTGAATAACGAATAACCGTTAGATAATGATTTGACGGAAAGGTGCGGCCGGGAGTATTCTCAATGTTATCTAACGGACGTTAGGTATGTCAGGGAAGACAAATCAACAAGGTAAGGTTCAAAGATGAGTGATGCAATGACCGCCTCCGCCGAAGAGCGTTTTGCGGCATACAATGCGAACATCGCCGCGGCCGGCAAGGATCCGTCGCTGTCCCCCGAGACCGGCAGGCAGATGGACAAGGCCATGCTGTTCCGCTTTGGCGCGGGCTTCCTGGTCTTCGGTCTGCTGTGGATGAGCGGTCTGGCCATCGTGTCGGCCGTGTTGCTCACCAAGCATCTGCAGAACATCTTCGGTCCGGATGTCGAGGGCCTGACCGGTGTGATTAACGCCTGCACCGCCGTGGCCTCGCTGGTCTCCAACCTGCTGTTCGGTACCCTGTCCGACCGATCCCGCTCCAAGTGGGGACGCCGTACGCCGTTCATTGTGCTGGGCGCGGTGCTCGGCGGCGTCACCCTGTTCCTCACCGGCATGGTGTCGAACGCCGTGGCCATCACCATCATCTACTGCCTGTGCATGTTCGGCCTCAACGCCATGATCGCGCCGCTGGTGGCCATGATCTCCGACCGCATCCCGATGAACGTGCGCGGTACTATGTCCGCCTTCTTCGGCGCCGGCCAGACCTGCGGCGCCCCGATTGGCACCCTCATCGGCTCCGCCTTCATCCTGAATCCGTTCCCGGGCTTCATCCTCGCCGGCGTGCTCATGTTCCTCGGCGGCATCGTCGCCGTGCTCATCGTGCCGAAGGAATCCTCCGCCGACTTCCTGCCCAAGGACGAAGGCAAGGTCACCGATGTGCTCCGCAGCTTCATCCCGCCGAAGTTCTCCACCGCCCACGACTTCTACAAAGCGTTCGCCGGCCGTCTGTGCATGCTGCTGAGCTACCAAATGATCACTGTCTACCAGCTGCTCATCTTCCAGAAGTACATCGGTCTCGACGACACGGCCGCCGGTGCCGCCATGGCCACCATGTCCGTGATCACCATGGTCGTCTCGCTGGGCGGTTCCGTGGTCGCCGGCCCGATCTCCGACGTCATCGGCCGCCGCAAGCTGCCCGTCATCGCTGCCTCCGTGCTGTTCGCTATCGGCATGGCCATGCCGTGGATCATGCCGACCACCATGGGCATGTTCCTGTACGCCGGCATCGCCGGCCTTGGCTACGGCGTCTACTCCTCCGTGGACCAGGCCCTCAACGTGGACGTGCTGCCGAACAAGGAGGAGGCAGGCAAGGACCTCGGCGTGCTCAACCTCGCCACCACGCTCGGCCAGATGCTCGGCCCGGTGCTCATGTCCGTAATCACCGTGACCCTCGGCTACGCCGCCGCCTTCCCGATCTCCATCGTGTTCGCGCTGCTCGGCTGCGTATTCATCATGATGATCAAGGGCGTCAAGTAAGCGATTCCTACGCACGCCGATTACGCGCCGCCGGCCGGCCGCCAGCAGCTGTACGCCAGCCATAGCCGTACAGTTCGACGTCACAGGCGTGCGGGCCGTCTTCCTCCTCCTTGCGGCCCGTGCGGCACCTTCCTCCTCCCCCTATCAGTTACGATGTGCCGGGCCGGTCCGATTCAGGACAGTCCGGCATCATCGTTTCCGGAGCATTCGCTTCAGGCCGTCGCATGACTTATCGACGGCCTGACA
>NZ_JFAG01000002.1:0-183856 GCF_006408915.1 Bifidobacterium sp. UTCIF-1 | reverse complement strand
TTATAGCCCGGAAACGACGGGGCGCTAAGCTTGTCGGAAAACAAAAAGGCCGAGAACCTTCCGATTCTCGGCCTTCCTTGGTAGCGGGGCATGGATTTGAACCATGGACCTCTGGGTTATGAGCCCAGCGAGCTACCGAGCTGCTCCACCCCGCGTCGGCTTGTCTTTCTGACAGCTCTATCTACGATACTGAGGGATTGAAAAAAGTCAATCAGGTTGGTTTCTTCGGCGTGTCGCCAGTGGGAGGTGATGCATCGCCCATGGGATGTGCCGCGCGTGGGACGTATCGCGCGTAGAGGGGACGTATCGCGCGTAGAGGGGACGTGCCGCGTGTGAAGTGGCGTCGCGTGTAGGGAGTTGGTGCCGCACTGAGGACCATACTGCGCGTGGCGCGCGCCAACCCTGAGGAACATATCATGCATGGAGCGTGGCACGCCGACCATGCGGGGTGTCATACCGCGCTGTCCTGTCGCGTAACGCGTCATAAGCGGAATCTATGTGGTCCGCCGCATAAAACGGCATCCTCGGCGTGCGGCATATCCACGATTCCACCATAATGAAAACATGCCTATTAAGATTCCCAGTGGCCTGCCGGCCCGTGCCATCCTCGATTCGGAGCGCATCTTCGCCCTCGAGAAGCCCGAAGCTGAGCGTCAGCGTGTGCGTCCGCTCAAACTGGTGATCTTGAATCTTATGCCCAAGAAGATCGAGACCGAAACACAGCTTCTTCGCCTCATCTCCAAGAGCCCGCTGCAGGTGGAGGTCGATTTCATGAAGACCTCCACGCATGAGTCCACGCATGTCTCCGCTGACCATCTGGTGAAGTTCTATGAAACGCTCGATGCGTTCAAGGACAACTATTACGATGGTTTCGTCGTGACCGGCGCACCGGTGGAGCATCTGCCTTTCGAACAGGTGGACTACTGGGAGGAATTCAAGACCATCCTCGACTGGGCCTCCACTCATGTGTTCTCCACCATGTACCTGTGCTGGGGCGCCATGGGTGCGCTGTATTACCGTTACGGTGTGCGCAAGGAGGATTATCCGCAGAAGGTCTTCGGCGTATTCCCGCAGTACCTGCAGGATGAATACTGCTTCCTCACCAACGGCTTTGACGAGATCGCGTTGCAGCCGCATTCCCGCCTCGCCGGTGTGAGTGAGGATGATCTGAAGGCGCATGAGGAGGACCTGCAGGTGCTGACCTGGGGTCCGCAATCCGGGCCGGGGCTGGTGGCCACGCGCGATTTCTCCGAGGTCTTCGCGCTAGGCCACTGGGAATACGGCAAATACACGCTCGCCGAGGAATACGAGCGCGATATGGCCAAGGGGCTCACCAATGTGCCGTTCCCCCAAAACTACTTCCCACATGACGATCCCTCGCTGGAGCCGCTGTTCAGTTGGCGCGCACATGGCAACCTGTTGTGGCGCAACTGGCTGAACTGGGTGTATCAGACCACGCCGTATGACTTGTCTGAAGTGCCTCAGTTGCGGGCGGAGAAGAAACTCGGCACCGATCGCTCGATTCGTCACGAACCGGGCAGTCCGCGTAAAGACGGCTTCGCGCCGTTCGAGCATGATGGATACGGGGTTATTCCTCGGCGCTGATTTCGCGATCGGTCTGCTGGTTTGTCGGTATGTCGGGGTCTGACTGCCGGTAAGATTGCCGGCAATGGTGCCTGGTGCCTTGGTCTGTATGAGCCTATGTGCCGCCCCTTTGTAGCGGCTACGCGACGCAGTGACCACGACTTGGATACCACTCTGTTCGATATATGGACAAAGGTGTGATCAAAACTCGGCAATATTGAGGTGCCCGTCTAATAGCGCCGAGTATGATAACAAAGTGGTAAAACCCTTATGGCAGTAGGGCTTACAATGGACACGCCAAGCGGGCATTGACTTTGTCCGATGTGAGGCCAATAATCGCATTTCAGTCATTCGGGGTTGAATGCCAAGCGCCAACTCCGGTTCCCGCCTGGCCGGTCCCGCAGTGGAGAGTGGAAGTAACCGATACGTCACATTTGCTCGCTCCGCTGGTCTAAACTGACATCTGACAACAGAAGAAGCAGGAGGCGTGAGAATGAACGAAGCCCTTTTGAACGGGGTGGCATTGGCCGCCGACGGCCCGGAATTCCCGACCGTCGACGACTTCCTTCTTCCTCAGATCATTTTTCCGGGGACTCCGTTCGCCATGGATCGCATCATCATGGTGCGCGTGATCGCCACCGTGATCATGCTGGTGATTCTGGGTGTTTCGGCGGCTCGTGCCAAGCTGATTCCAGGTCGTTGGCAGGGCGCCGTGGAATGGGTCATCGAATTCGTGCGTGACCAGATCGTCTATCAGGTGATGGGCAAGGAGCGCGGACAGCGTTATCTGCCGATGATCACCACTATGTTCTTCACCATTCTGGTGTTCAACCTGTGCGGCATCATCCCGGGCTTCAACATCGCCGCTACGGCCACCATCACCATGCCGCTGGTCTTCGCCGGCTGGTGCTTTGTCCAGTACTGGATCGCAGGTGCGCGTGAGAAGGGTCTGGGCCACTTCCTCAAGGACGAGCTCTTCCCCAAGGGCGTGCCCGCTCCGATCTACATTCTGCTGACCCCGATTCAGATTCTCGAGCTTCTGGTGATTCGTCCAGTCTCCCTGACCCTGCGACTCTTCGCCAACATGGTCGCCGGCCATATCACTGTGGCCGTCTGCCTTGCCGCCACCCAGTGGTTCCTTATCGAGATTCCGAACAAGCTGTGGTCCATCCTCGGCGTCGGCACGCTTGCCGCCGGCCTGATCATGACCCTGTTCGAGATATTGGTCGCGGCTCTGCAAGCATTCATCTTTGCCATGTTGACCACTGCATACATCAACATGAGCTACCCGGAGGGCGAGTGATCAGCCGCTCGGCGGTGTTCGCTCAAGCTCCCCGGAACATAGTTTTTCCAAGATTTCCTTCGTACTGAAGAAAAACCAGAAAGGACAAACCCATGGATATCATCACCCTCGCTGAGGTCGCTGGTAATCTCAACGCAATCGGCTACGGCCTTGCCGCCATCGGCCCTGGCATCGGTCTGGGCATCCTGATCGGCAAGACCATCGAAGGCACCGCTCGTCAGCCTGAGCTCGGCGGCCGTCTGCAGACCCTGATGTTCCTGGGTCTTGCATTCGTCGAGATTCTGGCCCTCCTCGGTCTGGTGGCCGGCTTCATCTTCCAGTGATTCATCACCGTTGCCGTGTTCGGTTCGCATGAATCGCGGATCGATGCGGGTCGACGGAAGAATGAATGATCAGGAAATGAAGCAATGAAAGGAGAACGACAATGACTTTAGCGGAGCAGAACGGTGTGAATCTGTTCATCCCCAAGGTCTACGACATCGTATGGTCGCTGATTATCCTTGCAATCATCGCGGTGTTCTTCTACAAGTTCTTCATGCCGAAGTTCCAGGCTGTGTTCGATGAGCGTACCGCCAAGATCGAAGGTGGCATCGCAAAGGCTGAG
Source organism: Bifidobacterium sp. UTCIF-1 (assembly GCF_006408915.1). NCBI lineage: Bacteria > Bacillati > Actinomycetota > Actinomycetes > Bifidobacteriales > Bifidobacteriaceae > Bifidobacterium > Bifidobacterium sp. UTCIF-1. Next base: position 180,365 of record NZ_JFAG01000002.1, on the reverse strand, counting down.
CAGGCCCAGAAGGACGCCAACGAGGCGAAGGCTAAGTATGAGGCCCAACTGAGCCAGGCTCGCGTCGAGGCTGCCAAGATTCGTGATGACGCCCGCGCCGAAGCATCGCATATCGTTGCCGACGCACGTTCGCGTGCCGAATCCGAGGCCGCGCAGATCACCGCCAATGCTCAGCGCTCACTGGAATCCCAGCAGCAGCAGGCCATGGTCTCGCTCAAGGGCGAGGTCGGCGCGCTTGCCACTGCCTTGGCCGGAAAGATCCTCGGTGCCAAGCTCGAAGACAGCGCTGTGCAGTCTTCGATGATCGACTCGATGATCAACGACCTGGATGCCAAGAAGTGATTGTGAACATCGTCAGGAACATCCGTAACCAGAAAGGGAGGTGACCATGCGAGGAGAGGCATCCCGTATAGCAGACCGCGAGTCGCGTGATTCGCTCGCCCCGAAGCTGCGTGACACCCGTGAGGATGCATGGCGTATCGGCAACGAACTGTTCAAGATCACCAGCGTGCTTGACCACACGCTTCCTCTCGAACGGGCGTTGACGGATCCTTCCCGCCCTGTGGCCGATAAGGTCGCAGTACTCAACGAGCTGTTCCAGGGCAATGAGCACCCGATGACGATGGAGATCATGACTGATCTGGTCGCCCGTCGTTGGAGCCGTGCCCGAGACATCGCCAACGCTGTGGAAGATTTCGGCGTGGACGCCATGATGTATTACGCTGACGCCACTGACTCGACGTTGCAGGTATCCATCGAGCTGTCGCAGTTGCATTCCGCACTGCTGACCCTGCCGGTGGTGCGCGCCAAGCTGTATGACGATCAGGCCACCAGCGAATCCCGCGTGAAGCTGTTCCGTGAGGTATTCGATGGCAAGGGTCTCAACAAGATTACGATGAGGCTTGCCGAACACGCCACCTGCAATCTTCGCCGCCGCCGCTATCTGGAGACCATCCAGTGGCTGATCAACAAGTTCTCGCGTCATATGGGTGAGTCGATGGTCACGGTGACCACCGCCACGCCACTGACGAAGGAACAGGTCGATCGTCTGACGGACATTTACTCGGCGAAGGCCGGACGCCCGGTCCACATCAATTCCGTGGTGGATCCGAGCGTGCTCGGAGGCATGCGCATTCAGGTCGGCGACGAAGTCACGGACAATACCGTGGTCGCGCAGTTGCAGAACCTGCACCGCACCGTGAAAGCGGGCACCAACTGAGCGGATGGGGAACGGCCTACTGCCTTCCCTGCCGTTCAGCGGAACACAAGCAAAGACTTGACTGAACAATAACCAACAATAAGGAGTGATCATGGCAGAACTGACCATCGATCCCGCCTCGATTCGCAAGGCCTTGGACGACTTTGTGTCGTCCTACCAGCCGAGCGACACCCCCACTCAGGAAGTGGGATATGTCGCCACGGCCGGTGATGGCATTGCCCACGTGACGGGGTTGCCTGGTTGCATGGCCAATGAGCTGCTGACGTTCGAAGACGGCACGCTCGGCCTGGCGTTCAACCTTGACGCCCGTGAGATCGGCGTGGTGATTCTCGGCGATTTCGCTGGAATCGAGGAAGGCCAGGAAGTGCGTCGCACGGGCGAAGTGCTCTCCGTGCCTGTCGGCGACGGTTACCTCGGCCGCGTCGTTGATCCGCTGGGTAAGCCGATTGACGGCCTTGGCGAGATCAAGAGCGAAGGCCGCCGTATCCTTGAAGCCCAGGCTCCGGATGTGATGCACCGTCACCCGGTCGACGAGCCGCTGTCCACTGGCCTCAAGGCCATCGACGCAATGACGCCGATCGGCCGCGGCCAGCGCCAGCTCATCATCGGCGACCGCCAGACCGGTAAGACCGCCATCGCGATCGATACCATCATCAACCAGAAGGCGAACTGGGAATCCGGCGACCCGAAGAAGCAGGTGCGCTGCATCTACGTGGCTGTCGGCCAGAAGGGCTCCACCATCGCTTCGGTGAAGCAGAGCCTGGAGGACGCCGGTGCCATGGAGTACACCACCATCGTGGCATCCCCGGCATCCGATTCCGCAGGTTTCAAGTACATCGCCCCGTACACCGGTTCGGCCATCGGCCAGCACTGGATGTACAACGGCAAGCATGTGCTGATCGTCTTCGATGATTTGTCCAAGCAGGCTGAAGCCTATCGTTCGATCTCCCTGCTGCTTCGTCGCCCGCCGGGGCGTGAAGCCTACCCGGGTGATGTGTTCTACCTGCACTCCCGTCTGCTCGAACGCTGCGCTAAGGTCTCCGATGATCTCGGTGGTGGTTCCATGACGGGTCTGCCGATCGTCGAGACCAAGGCGAACGATGTGTCCGCCTATATCCCGACCAACGTGATCTCCATCACCGACGGTCAGATCTTCCTGCAGTCCGATCTGTTCAACGCCAACCAGCGTCCTGCAGTGGACGTCGGTATCTCCGTCTCCCGAGTCGGCGGCGCGGCACAGACCAAGGCTCTCAAGAAGGTCTCCGGCACGCTGAAGATCTCCCTGGCACAGTACCGTTCGCTGGAATCCTTCGCCATGTTCGCGTCCGATCTGGATGCGGCTTCCAAGGCCCAGCTGACCCGTGGCGCCCACCTGACCGAGCTGTTGAAGCAGCCGCAGTTCCACCCGTACTCCATGGAGCAGGAAGTCGTGTCCGTCTGGACCGGCACCCATGGCAAGCTCGATGACCTCGAGCTCGCCGATGTGCTTCCGTTCGAGCAGGGTCTGCTGGACTACCTCGACCACAACACCGATATCCTCAAGACCATCCGCGACACCGAGGACTTCACTGCCGACACCGAGGCTGCCCTCGCCAAGGCCGTGGACGCCTTCCGCGCCACCTTCGTCACCTCCGCCGGCAAGCCGCTGGTCGAGAAGAAGCCTGACGTTTCCAAGGCAGCCCCGGTCGAGCAGGAAAAGATCGTGGCGGGAGAGAAGTAAGCCATGGGCTCGCAACTCGCATTGAAATCACGCATCCACTCCACTGAATCGTTGGAGAAGATCTTCAACGCACAGGAGATGATCGCGTCTTCGCATATCGCCAAGGCCCGTGATGTGGCTTTGAACGCGAAGCCGTACACCGATGCGATTTTCGATGCCGTGCAAGCGTTGGTGGCGCACACCCATATCACGCATCCGATCGCGATGAAGGGCGAGAACAACCCGCGAGTGGCTGTTCTCGCCCTCACCTCGGATCGTGGCATGGCCGGCCCGTACACCTCTTCGATTATCCGTGAAACGGAATCGCTGCTGGCCCGCCTCGAGGCGGATGGCAAGCAGCCGGAGCTGTTCGTGTACGGGCGTCGTGGTTCGACGTACTACAAGTACCGCAACCGCGACGTGGCGGCCACATGGGAAGGTGACACCGACCAGCCCGGCGTCGAGATCGCCGAGACGATCTCCAATACGTTGATGGACGCCTATATGAAACCGGCGGAGAAGGGTGGAGTCTCCGAACTCTACATCGTCTACACCGAGTTCATCAACATGGTGGTCCAGAAGGTTCGCGTGCTGCGCATGCTGCCGGTGGAGATCGTGGAGAACGAGGCCAAGGTTCCGGACCCGGAGAACGAGCCTGCGGCAGAGGATATCTCCCCGCTGTATTCGTTCGAGCCGAGTCTGGACGAGGTGCTGGATGCCATTCTGCCGAAGTACATCCAATCCCGTATCCATGAGTGCCTGCTGACCGCAGCGGCCTCCGAGACCGCCAGCCGTCAGAACGCCATGCACACGGCAACGGACAACGCACGTAATCTGGTCGATGACCTCACCCGCAAGCTCAACGCTTCGCGTCAGGCCTCGATCACCCAGGAACTTACCGAAATCATCGGCAGCGCTGACGCGCTGAACACAAAGGAAGAGTAGGAACGCACTATGGCTGAGAATCAGACCACTGTGGCTTCCGAGACCAACGGCGAGCCGGTTCACGGACGCGTCACCCGAGTCCAGGGTTCGGTTATCGACGTTGAGTTCCCGGTCGGCCACATGCCCGACATCTACAACGCCCTGCACGTGACCATCGTCAACACGGGCGCCAAGGAGGAAGGCGAAGCCAAGTCGACCGAGATCACTCTCGAGGTCGAACAGCACCTCGGTGACTCCACCGTGCGCTGCGTGGCACTGAAGCCGACCGACGGCCTGGTGCGTGGCGCATCCGTGTACGACACCGGTGCCCCGATTTCCGTGCCGGTCGGCGATGTGACCAAGGGCCACGTCTTCGACGTGTCCGGAAATATCCTCAACAAGAAGCCGGATGAGCAGGTCACCGTTACCGAGCGTTGGCCCATCCACCGCAACCCGCCGGCCTTCGACCAGCTGGAGTCCAAGACCCAGATGTTCGAGACGGGCATCAAGGTCATCGATCTGCTGACCCCGTACGTGCAGGGCGGCAAGATCGGTCTGTTCGGTGGTGCAGGCGTGGGCAAGACCGTGCTGATTCAGGAAATGATTCAGCGTGTGGCTCAGAACCACGGCGGTGTGTCCGTGTTCGCCGGCGTCGGCGAGCGTACCCGTGAGGGTAACGATTTGATCGGCGAGATGGACGAAGCCGGCGTGCTTGAGAAGACCGCTCTGGTCTTCGGCCAGATGGATGAGCAGCCGGGCACCCGTCTGCGTGTCCCGCTGACCGCACTGACCATGGCAGAGTACTTCCGTGACGTGCAGAACCAGGACGTGCTGCTGTTCATCGACAACATCTTCCGTTTCACGCAGGCCGGTTCCGAGGTGTCCACACTGCTGGGCCGTATGCCTTCCGCCGTGGGTTACCAGCCGAACCTGGCCGACGAGATGGGTGCTTTGCAGGAGCGCATCACCTCCACGCGAGGCCACTCCATCACCTCGCTGCAGGCCATCTACGTGCCGGCCGATGATTACACCGACCCGGCCCCGGCCACGACCTTCGCTCACTTGGATGCGACCACCGAGCTTTCCCGTGACATCGCTTCCAAGGGTATCTACCCGGCTGTGGACCCGCTGAGCTCCACTTCGCGAATCCTCGATCCGCGTTACGTCGGCCAGGCCCACTATGAGTGCGCCAACCGCGTCAAGGCGATTCTGCAGCGTAACAAGGAGCTGCAGGACATCATCGCCCTGATCGGTATCGACGAGCTCTCCGAAGAGGACAAGACCACCGTGAACCGTGCTCGTCGCATCGAGCAGTTCCTCGGCCAGAACTTCTACGTGGCCGAGAAGTTCACCGGTCGTCCGGGTTCCTACGTGCCGGCCGACGAGACCATCGAGGCCTTCACCCGCATCTGCGACGGCGTGTATGACGACGTCCCGGAGCAGGCTTTCTCCGGCATCGGTGGCATCGACGATCTCGAGAAGAAGTGGCACGACATGCAGAAGGAACTTGGTGAGTGATGGCTGAATCGGAAAAAACCACGATGAAGGTGAACATCGTCGCTGCCGACCACCCGGTGTGGCACGGCGATGCGGCGAGCGTGACCATCCCCGCTTCCGAAGGCGGTATGGGCATCCTGCCGAGCCATGAGCCTGTGCTCACGGTCATCAAGCAGGGTACGCTCACCGTGGTTGAGCCCGATGGCGATCGCCATATGTTCGAAGTGACCGACGGATTCATCTCCTTCGACTCGAACAAGCTCACCGTGGCGGTTGAGCGCGGTCGTGATGTGCAGTACTCCAGCACGGAGGCCTGAGCTGCACCGATAGCGCGATCACACAATCGCAATGGCTCTCTCTGGGATTCCAGAGAGAGCCATTGTTGTATAAGTCGCGGGACGCAAAAGAAAAAATCCCCATAACTGCAGTTGCATCCCTCGATTTTGGAGCAAAACCGTCGATAATCGCCAATGCCTATTGGCACGCAGTGGGATACAAGTGCGGAATCATGCTTTATGCATTTGCGTCCCGCAATCACGCAATCACGCGCCGTACCACAGTGCCGCAACGCAGGAAAAGACTCGTTTCCATGATGTTGTGGCACGAACGCGCGCCGCGAGACGGCCACATTACCCCTAGAACAGACGCAGGGAATCGTCCTCGGTGCCTTTCATCTCGTCATAGTCGAGGATCAGGCACGTGAAGCCACGATCCTTGGCCAGCACCTGGGCCTGTGGCGTGATAGTTTGCGCGGCGAAGATGCCGTGCACAGGGGCAAGCAGTGGATCACGATTGAGCAGGTCGCAGTATCGCGTCAATTGCTCGACGCCATCGATGCCGCCATGACGTTTGATCTCCACGGCCACATGCTCGCCATCCGCATTGATCGCCATGATGTCCACCGGACCGATGGCGGTGGGATATTCGCGGCGGACCAGTTTCGCGCCTTTGCCGATGCGTTCGATCTGTTCGGCGAGATAGCGCTGCAGATGATCCTCCACACCGTCCTTGATTAATCCCGGATCCTCGCCCAAATCGTATGTCTGGTCGGAGTACACGTGGTACAGCGTGACTTCGAGCACGTCCGACCCTTTGTCGGCAGTGACACGCAGTACTTTTTCGGGAATGTCGTTCTCGTTGACAGAGCCTTCGTCGACAGAGTCGGTGTCGGCTGGCGTCATTTCGCGAATGGTGCAGGGGGCGGTCATCCAATTAAGCGGTTTATAGGATCCCAGTTCGGAGAAAATCAGCAGACTGGAGTCGGCCTTGATGAGCAGCACCCGCTTGGCCAGCGGCAATGAGGCGTTGAGACGGCCGGAGTATTCGGCAGCACAGTCGGCAACAATGATTCGCATAAGCCACCACTGTAATGCAATGCATGGCGATTGTTATGGGTGGAGAGGGGACGCCGCACAGAAGCATCGACATCGACTTATGTTTCGCTCCACTTTCCCATACAACAATGGGGCGAAACATAAGCCACTGTTGTCAATGACTTATGTTTCGCCCCATTCCATACGCGATTCACGGCGTACGAGGCAATCAGTACGCGGCGAGGATGTCGATCACGAACACCAGCGTGGAGTTGCCCGGAATCGTGTCCCCGGAGCCATCGGCGCCGTAACCCAAGTCCGGCGGAATCACGAGCAGCACCTGCGAGCCGACGGTCTGACCGATCAGCCCCTGCTTCCATCCGGAGATGATCTGGCCGCTGGCCGACAGGTCGGCGTCGAACGTGGTGTTCTTGTCCCACGAGGAGTCGAACTGCTTGCCATTCGTAAGCCAGCCGGTGTACTTGACCACGGCGGTATCCGAATCGGTCAGGGTCTTGCCGGAACCCTTGATGAGCGTCTGCGTCACCAGACTGTCCACAGAACCCTGACCGTTCATATCGATGGAGGGCTTGCCATCCTTGGCTCGCGTCACCTTCGGCAGGTTGGCGGGCACGTCCTTGACCTCCTCGCCAGTGGCCTTTTCGAGATCCTTGGACTTGGAGACGAACGTCATCGCTAGGATGTACGAGTAGCCGGACGAGTCGTTGTCATTGACGCCGAAACCGATGGTGGTGTTGATCTTCGCGCCCTTGATCTGGTCGTAGTAGGTGGAGGAGAGTTTCGAGGAGCTCACCACCAGCGAGCAGTCGGGCGTGTTCTTGGTCCAGGTGTCCATGAGCTCGGTGCCGTCCTTGACATTCAGGGCTATGCCCTGGGCGCATACGCGATCGCCTTCCTCGATGGTCTCGCCATCACCTTTCTGCAGCACCACATAGGAGCCGTCGGAGACGGTCATCGGAGTGTTGAAGGAAATCGTCGGCTTCTCGCCGAGTTTGCCGGTGGCGGTCACGCCGGCGATCTGCCTCGCGGACGAGGATGCCGAGGAATCGTTGGAATTCTTGGAATCGGAAGAATCGGAAGAGCTGGAGGAGCCTGAACATGCGGCCAGTGAAATGCACATGACCAGTGAGCATGCCAGCGCTGCGGCTTTGGACAGCGGGCGGAATTGAGACTTACGCATGGCTCACCAGAGTACCGTCAAACCCTGATTTTTTCGTTCGCCGGCAACGGCTCAGACAAGTTCCAAGGCAATGGACAGGTTCGGATTGTAGAATGATGTCGTTATGAGTGCTCAAGAACAGACCATGAATCCAAATCAGGATGTCATCGATCCATTGGAGAACCGCGCTGAGGGGCAGGAATCAGGGGCGGGAAATCCGGGGGAGAACAAGGACGGCGAGCCGAAGCGTGCCGCGCGTCCGACCCGTCATGCCATGATCATGCGTGGCATAGTGACGCCTATTTTCGGCTTGCTTGCCGTGGCTGCCGTGGCATTGGGAATTCTGAATGCCACGATGTGGAAGCCGTCCAGCATCATCAACGCCAGTGCGACAATCAGCGGCACCCAATATGTCGTCACCGATCCCGGCGTATTGCCGCTGCTGGATCGGAACGCCACGCTGAACGTGAAGCCGAGCTCGTCATCGATGCAGGTGTGCGTGGCACTTGGCACGTCCAAGGATGTAGCCGGCTGGGTGGCTTCCGAGTCGTCGTATCAGCGCATCACCGGATTGGCGTCGTGGACTTCGCTCGCCACGCAGCAAGGCAAGGCCACGGGGGCCGCCTCCGAGGCCAGCGATGACAACGCCGTGGCATTCAAGGATTCGGACATGTGGTCGCAGGTCAAGTGCGGCAAGGGCGAAGTGACATTGACCAGCACCAAGACCGCCGATTCCACCGTGGCTATCGTCGATTTGGGCAAGGATGCGTCAAGCGCCGAGATTTCGATGCGCTGGGTGCGCTCGCAGGTGCCTGATTTCGCGATGCCGTTCTATCTGTCCGGCGGCCTGCTGGCAGTGGTCGCCGTCCTCTGCGCCTCCGTGTTCGCCATGCCTCCGCATAAGCGTCGCAAGCGGATGGTGGAAGGCAAGGCCATCATTCATACTGATTTGTCGTTTGCCGAGCGGGTTGAGCAAGGGTTGGTCGGCACCAAATTGCCGGAATCCGTGCCTGCGCGCAAGCGTCGTCGCCACGCCGCGCATCGCCGTGGTGCGAAGAACGAGTCGGAACTGGAATCCGAACAGATCGAGACCCCGGTGATCGTGGATCCCGCGGCGCGCAATATGGTCGCGGACCAGCAGGCCCAGCAGTCCGAACAATCAGAGCAGCCAGAGCATCATGTGTTTGAGGCTGCGGAGTCCGGTGCCGAAACCGGAACTCAGCTTGACGGTATGCGTGACGGTGCGCACAGCGCTGGTCGTAGCGCTGGGCATAGCGGGCGCGCCGGTTCGTTGGATGATCAGGCGACTTCGGTGATCACCCCTGACGAACTGCAGGCGTATTTCTCCCGTTTGGCTAGGGAAGTGCAGGATGGGCAGTCCAACGGTCCGGACGACGCGGACATGGTGGACAATGCGGGTACCGGCAGTCCCGATGCGCACGCCCATAAGCAGGAGGAGGGGAAGTGATGAGCAAACGAATGCATAGCTTGGTAAAACTTGGCACGACGGCCGTCGCTGCATTGGCTCTGGTGCTGCCATTGGCCGCATGCGAAGGGCAGCTGCCGACCGCTGAAGCACCAGCCGCCTCGCAACCTTCGCCTGACCTGACCGAGGCGCAGGAGAAGAAGATCCGGACCAAGATTCTTGAGACATTGGATGAGGCCGACGCGGCGAAGTCCGCAGATGGCTACAAGGCGGTGATGTCTGGCCCGCAACTGGAGATCCGTGCCAGTCAGGTGACCATCGCACAGAAGAGCGGAAGCATGAACAAATATGCGACCATCCCCAAGGATGTGTCGCAGGTCGTGATTCCCACCGATGACGGCTGGCCGCGTTCGGTGTTCACCATCACCACGACCACCGAAGACCAGCAGTCGCAGCGTCTGCTGGTGCTCAACCAGAACAGCGCGCGTGAGAACTACAAGCTGGTGGCCATGGCGCGTCTGTTCGATGGCGTGAGCATGCCGAAGTTCGAGGTTCCCACGCACGGTTCGCAGATGGGCACCGCCAAGGACACCGGTCTGGTGGCCACGCCGACCGATGCGCTCACCCAGTATGCCGACGTGCTGCAGAACGGCTCCAGCAGCCAGTACGCCTCGACGTTCACCGATGACATGCTCCGCCAGCGTATCGCATCGTTGACCAGCACGGTTCAGGAAGGCATCGCACGAAACAACGGCACGCAGCAGCAGACGTTCACCGCAGTGCCGGACCAGATGTGGGTGATGCGCACCGCCGACGGCGGCGATCTGGTGGTCGGACGCATCGATTCGACATGGACCCGCCAGGCAGGTGACGGCCGAGAATCCCAGCCCGCATCCGACGATGAGAGGATCCTCTACAATTCCGACCATTACACCAGCACCATGAAGGTCACCTATGTGAACGTGGTGGCGCTGTACGTTCCGCAGTCCGGCGACGGTGCCCAGATCACCGCGGTCGGCGCCGATCGCCAGCCGGTCAAGGTGGAGGCGCTGTAACGGTTCGACGTGTCCGCCTATCGCTGAGCAAAAGCAATGAAGCGCGGTTCTTTCGATGCTGGAACTACAATCGGTTTCAGCATCGTTTTGTTATGCGCAGGCATGTGTGGCCATGCGCGATTACATGTGGAGGCATGGTATGGCTGATCAGCAGTTCAATCCGGGAGTATCTCTGGCGGGTGCGGTCGATTTGGAGGCTCTGAAGCACCAGGTCAAGGCTGAGCCTGGTCAGGCCGGGGGAGCTCCGGCTGCAGGCGCTTATGTGATAGACACCACGGAGAATACGTTCCAGGCGATGGTACAGACCTCTGCCACATTCCCGATTCTGCTTCTGCTGTGGATTCCGACCGATGACCGCCTCTTTCCGATGGCGCGTGCGCTGGGTGATGCCGTCAACGCGCTGAACGGCAAGATCCAGCTGTCCCGTATCGACATCTCCACCAACGCCTCAATCGCCCAGGCGCTTCAGGTGCAGGGGGCACCTGCGCTGTTCGCGCTGATCGGCGGCCGTCCGATGCCATTGCTGCAGGGGCTGCCCGGCGATGATGAGCTCAAGCAGCTGTGCGATGAGGTCATCCCGAAGATCATCCAGGCCGCCGCCCAGGCTGGGGTCAGCGGCACCGCCCCGTATTCCGGGGACCCTGATTCCGATGCGGCCAAGAGCGCTGCGGCATCCGGTGCCGACGCGGCACAGCAGGTGCCGCCCGAGCATGCCGAGGCGCATCGCCTTGCAGAGGAGGGTGATTACGCCGGTGCCGCAGCCGAATACGAGCATGTGCTGGAAATGAACCCGGGCGATGCGCTCGCCGCCCGCGAGCGCGCCAAGGCGCTGCTGCTGGCACGCTCCGGTCAGGCGAATGTGCGGGAGGTCCGCGCCGCCGCGGCTGCTGCTCCCGATGACGTGGAGGCGCAACTGGCCGTGGCCGATATCGATATGATCGGCGGGCAGATTCAGGATGCGTTTGATCGGCTGCTGGACTATCTGGCCGCCGGCCACAAGGAAGACATCGAGCCGGTGCGCAAGCGTCTGCTGGAGTATTTCGCCATTCCGGAGCCTACTGATCCGCGCCTGGCGCGCGCACGCCGGCGCCTCGCCACGCTGATGTACTGAGCGGTGCTGAGCTGTACTGAAGCGGTACTGACTCTGGTCGGGACAGGGTACTGACTCTGGTCGTGGCGGAGCGGATTACAGAGCGGATTACGCCATTCTGTTCGTTCCGAAATACTGCTGGAAATGCGGGCCGCTTGTGGCGAGTTCGGCCTCGAAATCGCCGGCCCATTCGCCGAACGGGCGCGCGGCCAGCCCGTCATTGTTGAATCTGGCCTGATCGGTGATTTCGGTGATGCAGAACTTCGGGATGGTGAGGTTCGTCACCGGACTTGATCGTTCCGCCTCGGCGACGATCAGCGGCGCATTGCCGCCACCGAATACATCGATGCTCCAGCCGTCTTCCGCAATCCACGCGGAATAACGGTTTTTGATGATGATGGCTCCGCCGCGCTTGACCAGTTCCGCGGCGATGCGTGTATCGATCTCCCGTTCCACTTCGTACCGTGTGCCTCCCACGGAGGGGCCCTTGACCGTGACATAGGCTTCGGTGAAGCGCTCGCGATGCTGGTCCAGCACCTCCATCGGATTGACGTCCGCGGTCATCGGCACACGCAATGTGTGCGAAGTCAAACGGATACGTAGCGCGTAATTGTCGGCGTGCACGTAATAGCTCTGGATGATGAGGGTCGGCGCATCGCCGTCATCGTATTCCGCAGGGAATTCGCGGCAGAAAAAGCGGCGCTCGTATTCGAAGTCATCTGTAAGTTCCGACATAACCCCATTGTATGGCGTACTTCGGGGGCGACGAACTGCCGATGCCGAACATGTGCCGTGTTCGTGCCGGGGATGGTGTACAGTGGAGAAGTTGTTTGGGTCCGTAGCTCAGTGGATAGAGCGTCTGTCTCCGGAACAGAAGGTCGAGGGTTCGATTCCCTTTGGGCCCACCAGAATGGCCGTATGGCGGGCATTGCAATCGCCCGGATACCGCAAGCCGCTAGACTGCGACGTAATCGGCAACAAGCCGGTGAAGGCATATTGATGCGCGTGGTCGGCACTTTTCGTGACACGATGGCGTGCGCATCACATCATGGAAGGACATTGATGATGAGCGAGAAGATGGAAGCGGTCGCTACTTCTGAAGCGCCGGCGGCGCTGGGCGCGTACAGCCAGGCGGTGAAGGCCAATGGGTTCGTGTTCGTCTCCGGCCAGCTGGGCATCGACCCGGCCACCGGCGAACTGGCCGGTGAAACCGCCGGTGAGCAGGCCGCACAAGCATTGAAGAACATCAAGTGCATTCTGGACACCGCAGGTACCGGCATCGAGCATGTCGTGCGCGCCACCATCTATCTGAAGAACGTCGAGGACTTCAAGGAGGTGGATGCCCGCTACGCCGAGGTGTTCATCGGTTCCGTGAAGCCCGCCCGCGTGGCCTTTGGCGGCAACGACATCCCCAAGGGCGCTCTGGTGGAGATCGACGCCATCGCCGTGCTCTGATTTGGGGCGGTTGCGGCCGTGCTGCGCGTGGAGGCTGTGGGCACCGTTGCAGATTGCGGGCTGTATAAGCGTCACTCTGTATGAAACAAACTGCTTGGGTGGGAAATCTTTGCGCTGGGCAACATTCAGTGCAAGAAATTCCTACCCAAGCCGTTTGTTTCGGGAAATTGTTGCGCTGACGGCTAGTGAGCGCAAGTAATTCCCGCGTGAGCCGGAAACCGGGGTGTGCAGACGGCCGAACGGATTGTCCGCGCAACGATTAACGATGTGCGCCGATTCGGCAGGGGACCGTGCAACAATAGTGGTCATGGCATCCAAAGGAAAACCGTCACCGCGTTCGGCCGTGAGCCCGCTCAGCGACGCGCAGGTCGCGAAACTCGGACAGCGGCATCAACTCGTAGACCCCATGCATGATTTCCCCACCGGTCCGGGGCGCAAAGCCAAACTCGACGAGATTAATGCGCAGAATCCCAAGGCCACCAAGCGTCTGCTCACCGGGGTGGATGTGGTGTTCCGCGCCAGCTGCAAGACGCGCGCATGGGGTCTGGAGCAGGTGCCCGAAGATGGGCCGTTTATCACCGCAGCCAGCCACATAACCATGTTCGACGTGTTTGTGCCGATGGCGAGTCTGTTCCACATGGGTCGTCGCCCGCGATACATGGCCAAGGCGGAGATGGCGAAGTGGCCGTTAATTGGCAAATGGTTCCAATTGGTCGGCATGCAACCGGTGCAACGGCATTCCGGCAAGGCCAAGCAGATCGAGGAAACCTCCATTGAGATTCTTACATCCGGTCGTCCGTTGACGGTCTGGCCGGAGGGCACGGTGACCCGTGACCCGAAGAAATGGGTGATGAGCATCAAGGAAGGCGTGGGGTATATCGCTTTGGAATCCTCGCGCAGACTCGGGCATCAGGTTCCGTTGTATCCCGCAGTGACGTGGGGTGCGGCATCCATCAACCACTGGTGGCCGTGGCCGCGCAAGAATGTGGTCATGTGCTATGACCATGCGCTTGACTATGCCGATCTGCTCGCGGATATGGACTCATGGGGCGAAGAGCCGCCAGCCGAATTGGTGAACGAGTTGATGTGGCGCGTGCTCAAGCGCATGAATACCGTACTGGCTGAGATTCGTGGCGAACAGTTTCCTGCTGAAGGCTACTGGGACTATCGGAGTATGTCCCGCAAGCCGTGGCCTGAAGCAGGAGGCCCTTTCCCGGCGCAGTAAGCGACAAGCAAAGGAGTCAATATCATGGGTAAAAAAGTAACCGTACTTGGTGCAGGAGCATGGGGCGGAGCCGTTAGGTAGACAGTCCGGTGGACTGTCTATAGGCGACGCCTGAGCGAGGCGATAGCCGAGTGAGGGTAGGAATATAGCACCCCATGCGACAGACGAAGGAGTAAGAACATCATGGGTAAAAATATAACCGTACTAGGTGCAGGAGCATGGGGTACCACCTTCGGCCAGGTTCTGGCCGATGCTGGCAACGCCGTGACCATGTGGGCGATCGAACCGGAGATCGTGGAGGGCATCCGCGACCACCACCGCAACGCGGTTCGTCTGCCTGTCGTGGAGCAGCTGCCGGACAACATGACCGCGACCGGCGATCGTGCCGAGGCCGTGAAGGACGCCGACATCGTGGTGGTGGCCATCGCCGCGCAGTTCGCGCGTGTGGCGCTCGCCGAGTTCAAGAATCTGATTCCCGAGGACGCCATTGTGGTCAGCCTGATGAAGGGCATCGAACGCAACACCAACAAGCGCATGGATGAAGTGGTGCGTGAGACACTCGATCTGCCTGCAGAACGGTTCGCCGCCATTTCCGGCCCGAACCTGTCCAAGGAGATCGCATTGCGCAACCCTGCCGCCACCGTGGTGGGTTGCGCGGATATCGAGAATGCGCGCAAGGTCGCTGAAGCCTGCACCACGGCTTATTTCAAGCCATTCGTCACCACTGATGTGATCGGTCTGGAGATGTGCGGCAGCCTGAAGAATGTGACTGCGCTCGCCGTGGGTATGGCGCGCGGTGCCGGATACGGCGAGAACACGGCCGCCATGATCGAGACCCGTGGCCTTGCCGAGCTGACCGCGTTGGGCGCGGCCGCAGGCGCCGATCCGAAGACCTTCGCCGGTCTCGCCGGTGTGGGTGATCTGATTGCCACCTGTGGTTCGCCCCTTTCCCGCAATTACACGTTCGGCTCGAACCTCGGCAAAGGCCTGAGCGTGGAGGAGGCCACCAAGGTGAGCAATGGTGTGGCCGAAGGCGTACCTACCACCGATGCCGTGGTGGCGTTGGGCAAGCAGCTGGGTGTGCCGACCCCGTTGGCGTATCAGATGAGCCGCGTGCTCAACGAAGGCATTTCTTGCGCTGAAATGCTGGCCGGATTGTTTGGTAGTGAGGTCACGGCCGAGTAGGCTACCTATAGGTTGATGCCGTTAGGGCGGATTCCGGTTGCCGTCGGCAAGGCTTCGACGGCGGTCGGGTTCCGGCTGCATGGCATCCACAGGTTTGATTCGACTGCCGAGGCGGTTGCGCATGCTGAAAGCCGCGGCGGTATTGCAAAGGATGGTTATGGCCAAGAAGCGTATTGTGGTTCTCTACGGCGGACGTGCAGACGAGCATTCGATTTCATGCATCTCCACGGCCGGAGTGCTCAATGCATTGGACACTGAACGTTTTGAACCGATTCCGGTCGGCATCACCAAGGACGGCACGTGGATCGTCAACGGTGAGGATCCACGCGGTT
Organism: Bifidobacterium sp. UTCIF-1; assembly: GCF_006408915.1. Classification (NCBI taxonomy): domain Bacteria; kingdom Bacillati; phylum Actinomycetota; class Actinomycetes; order Bifidobacteriales; family Bifidobacteriaceae; genus Bifidobacterium; species Bifidobacterium sp. UTCIF-1. The sequence continues at coordinate 164,765 of NZ_JFAG01000002.1, read as the reverse complement.
GGGCGCTTGACGGCGGTGAGCTGCCGACCGTGAAGGTCACGTCGGAATCCCGCCCGGTGCTGATTGACCCGTCTCGTGGCAAGGATGGTTTCTTCGCAGGCGAACCGGAGCATCTGAGTGGTGCGCAAAGTGGCGACGCCGGCTTCGGCACCGGTTTCGTCAGTCTGAATGATCCTGAGGAGCATCATGTGCTGACTTCGCTCGGCCATGTGGATGCGGTATTGCCGGTGCTGCACGGTCCCTATGGCGAAGACGGCACGGTGCAAGGCCTGCTGGAGATGATGGGTGTGCCGTATGTGGGTTGCGGCGTGTTCGCTTCGGCGGCCTGCATGGATAAGCACTACACCAAGATCGTGCTCAACGCCGCCGGCATCCCCACCGCGCCCGGCATCATGGTGGATGCGCGCAATTTCACTGCGGCGGATGTGCTCGCCCAGGTCGAGGCCGCGGATCTCGCGTACCCGCTGTTCGTCAAGCCCTCCCGCGCTGGCTCCAGCTTCGGCGTGACCAAGGTCGAGCAGGCGGAGGACTCCGAGACGCAGCAGGACCTCTTGGCCGCAGCCGTCGCCACGGCCGGTGAGCATGACTGGAAGGTGCTGATCGAACAGGGAATCGACGGCCGCGAGGTCGAATGTGCGGTGCTGTGCCCGAAGGCCGGCGAGGAGCCGGAGGCCAGCTGGCCGGGCGAGATCGTGCTTGATCATCAGGACGATGACCAGTTCTACGATTTCGACTCCAAGTACATGGATGCCTCCGCAAGCCATGTCGAGGTGCCCGCCAACCTGCCGGTCAGCGTGCTTGAGGATGTGCGCGATGTGGCCCGCCGCGCCTTCAAGGCCGTGGACGGTGCCGGTCTGAGCCGTGTGGACACGTTCGTGACGGCCGACGGCACGGTGATGGTCAACGAGATCAACACGATGCCTGGTTTCACGCCGATCTCCATGTATCCCAAGGCCTGGGAGGCCACCGGTGTGAACTACACCGAGCTCATCACCCGCCTCATCGAAGGCGTGCTGCGGTAGTCCTTGCCAATCCCCGTGGCCTGTCCTCGTCGTTGTCTGATCGTCGGATTATCTGCGCAGTTGGATTGCTGATGGACTGCTGATGGGATGGTCACGTTACACCGAATGCCAAATCAAAGGAGTCTGACTATGATTCTGGTCACTACCACGCCGTCCGTGGACGGATATGTCATCACCAATTACCAAGGCATTGTGTTCGGCGAGGTGGTTGCCGGCGTGAACATGTTCAAGGACATCGGCGCGGGATTCCGCAACATGTTCGGTGGACGTAGTCAGGGTTATGAGGAGGAGTTGACCAACGCCCGCAACGAGGCGATTGCGGAGATGCAGCAGCGTGCTGAGGCGTTGGGTGCGCATGCGGTGGTCGGTGTGGATGTCGATTACGAGGTGCTTGGTACGGACGGCTCCATGTTGATGGTCACCGCTTCCGGCACCGCTGTGCAGCTCTCGCGCAGGGGGTGAAGCGGCAGTCCGCGACAGTCTGTCTGGATTCGCCGCGGCATCCGTCGGTGATTCTCCGGGGAGTCGCTAAGTCCCGCCGAGGCTTGTTGCGGCATTCGTAGGCAATTCTCCGGCGATCCGCTAAGTCCCACCCCGTCGAGACACTGTGTGGGGCTTTGTCGTGGTGGCTCGTATTCGGTTTGCTTGCCATTGCATGATGCGCACGAGCCGTGGCGACTGAGGCGGTCCGTCGGGCGACCTGTCTGGGGACAAGCCTTGCCGGGGCAAAACCTCGGTCGTGGTGGGTTTCTGCCCCGCTGACGGGTTGTGAGTGGGCTGTGAGCGGGGTGTTTCCTTTACACGGCCGAGGTTTTGCTTCGCTGAGGGGTGACTGGCGGAGCTTTTTCTCTGTCGGTCCGTGGTTTTGCTTCGCTGGCGGGCTGTGAGCGGGGTGTGGTCCCGGTTGGCCCGAGGATTTGCCTCGCTGGCGTGTTGCGGGTGAGGCGGGATGCCGGTCGGCTTAAGGTTTTGCTTCGCTGACGGGCTGTGAGTGGGGTGGAATGTCGGCTGGGTCGAGGTTTTGCTCCGCTGAGGGATGGCTGGCGGAGCTTTTTCTCTGCCGGCCCAAGGTTCTGCCCCGCTGACGAGCCATGAGCGGGGCGGATGTGTGATTGGCCCGAGGTTTTGCTTCGCTGGCAGGCTGTGAGCGGGGTGTTTCCTTGGTGGAGTCGTGGATTTGCTTCGCTGAGAGGCGGTGAGCGGGGCGGATTATGGGTTGGTCCGAGGTTTTGCTCCGCTGACGGGCTGTGAGTGAGGTGGGTCATCGGTCAATCCGAGGTTTTGCTTCGCTTGGGGATGATTGGTGGGGTTGTTTCTCGGTTGGCTAGAGGTTTTGCTCCGCTGGCGGGTTGTGAGCGGGGTGAATTACAGGTAGAGCCGAGTATATGCCTCGCTGGTGGGCGGTAGGAGGGGTGTTTCCTTGACGCGGCCGAGGTTTTGCTTCGCTTGGGGATGATTGGCGGGGTTATTTCTTGATTGGCCCAAGGTTTTGCCTCGCTGGCGGGCTGTGAGTGGGGTGTAGTCCCGGTTGGTCCGAGGTTTTGCTTCGCTGAGGGATGATTGGTGGGGTTGTTTCTCGCTTGGCTAGAGGTTTTGCCTCGATAGTGACCTGTGATCAGAAGTGACCAGAAGTCCGTTGACGAATGACTGACTCTCAGACCCTCTTCACGTGCCAGCTCGTCCTGTAATGACGGACACGCTATGCGCGCGGCCCGTTGGTTTGCCTGTCGTCGCGCGTTGCCTGCAAGCAGCTCTGTTGTCTGCTTCGCGGCAACGCTTCGACAAGAAGGCACAGCATAATCAACGAGTTTCTGACGCAGGAGAGCCGGATACCAGAGAGAGTTGTAGAGAGAGTCGCTGTAATACCCAGCAATATTGACGCATCATCGTCGAGCGTCACTAATTCACTTGTAGTTTCCTTTTATTCAGCATCCGTACCGCAAACGGCGAACACCGTTCACTTTCACGCCAGTGTCGGGACAGATAAGCCTCATACCTTCTTGCCTTGGAATTATGGGCCGCGCGAATACAGCGCGAATCGATGCCCCGACTCCCAGGGTTCGGCCCCGCTGACCGGATCTGGATGTGCGTTGAGAAAAAGGAACATCATGAAGAACCTGCGTAAGATTGCGGCTGGCGCCATCGCCGCCGTGCTGGCGTTCTCGATGGCCGCCTGCGGCTCGTCGACCGCCTCCAACAGCTCTGACTCCGCTTCCACCGGCAAGTCCGTGAAGGTCAACGAGAAGTCCGCCAAGGCCACCTCCCTTGCCGACTTCGGCACTATGGACGACCTCGTCAAGGCCGCCGAAGAGGAAGGCGCCCTGAACGTCATCGCTCTGCCTCACGACTGGTCCAACTACGGCGAGGTCATCGAGACCTTCAAGAAGAAGTACCCGAAGATCAAGGTCACCGAGCTCAACCCGAACGCTTCCTCCAAGGAAGAGCTGGACGCCGCCAAGACCAACAAGGGCACCGACGCCGCTCCGGACGTCTTCGATGTCGGCCAGCAGATCGCCGCCACCTCCACCGATGCCTTCGCCCCGTACAAGGTGCAGGCCTGGGACAAGATCCCGGATGAGAACAAGGACGCCAACGGCGCCTACTACGCCGACTACACCGGCATCATGTCCATCGGCTGGAACAAGGACAAGTACGGCGACATCTCCAAGCTCGAGGACCTGCTCGACCCGAAGTTCGCCGGCACCGTGGCCCTCAACGGCAAGCCCGCCGAGGCTGGCGCCGCCTTCAACGGCTACCTGATGATCAACCAGCTGGCTGGCGGCGACATCAACAACCTGCAGCCCGGCCTCGACTTCTTCAAGAAGCTCAAGGACGCCGGCAACCTGACCACCGTTGACGTGACCAACGGCACCATCGACTCCGGCCAGACCGGTGTGGTCATGGACTGGACCTACAACCAGGCCTCCTACAAGAAGGAACTGAAGTCCAAGGGCGTGAACTGGGAGTACAAGACCTTCCCGAAGGCCCAGGTCGTCAGCTACTACAACCAGGCCATCAACGTGGACGCCCCGCACCCGGCCGCCGCCCGCCTCTGGGAGGAGTACCTGTACTCCGCCGAAGCCCAGAACCTGTGGTTCAAGGGTGGTGCCAACCCGGTCCTGCTCTCCTCCATGAAGGAAGACGGCACCGTGGATCAGGACACCCTGAAGGACGCCATCACCATCGAGGGCAAGCCGGTCTCCTACACCAACGATGACGCCACCCGCATCACCGAGTGGCTCCAGAACAACTGGGACAAGACGATCGGCAACTGAGCCGGACGCCCACGCTCAAGCCAATCAAAGGTAATTCAAGGTAATCACCTATGACTGCTGCAATCGCACAGAACGGACCTGCCGCCGCCAAGGTGGCGGGTCCGTCCGCTAACTCCAGCTCTTCCACGCTGGCGCGCCATCGTCAGGAACTCGGCACTTTCGCCGTCACCCTGCCGTTCTTCGCCTACACCGCGTGCTTCCTGCTCGCGCCGACCGTGATCGTGGTGATCGGTGCGTTCCAGACCCGTGACGGTGGATTCACGCTCGCCAACTTCAACAAGCTGTTCGAGCCCAACACGCTGTCCGCGTTCGTCACCTCCATCCTCGTGTCCATCGCGTCCTCGGTGATCGGCGCCGTGGTCGGTGGCCTCGCCTCATACGCGCTGGTCATCGGAGCCAAGCCGAACGGTTTGATGCGTCGACTGGTTTCCGCCATCTCCTCCGTGCTCGCCCAGTTCGGTGGCGTGATGCTCGCCTTCGCGTTCATCGCCACCATCGGCATCAACGGTATCGGCACCATGCTCATCAAGACCCTGACCGGTTTCACCGTGAACCCGAACTGGCTGAGCTCGCTGCCCGGCCTCGTGACCGTGTACTGCTACTTCCAGATTCCGCTGATGATCATCATCTTCCTGCCGGCGGTCGATTCGATCCGCCCGCAGTGGCGTGAGGCGTGCGAATCCTTGGGCGGCAACACATTCCAGTACTGGACGCGTGTGGCACTGCCGATTCTGGCGCCTCGCTTCATCTCCGCGTTCCTGCTGCTGTTCGCGTCCGCGTTCTCCGCATATGCCACCGCAGCCGCTCTGTTCTCCCAGCGTTCGATTCTGGTTCCGCTGATGATCCAGGGCGCCATGCGCAATGAGATGGATCCGAACCAGCAGGGCTTCGCTCAAGTGCTGGCGTTTGCAATGATCATCGTCGTGGCCATCGTAATGCTGCTGAGCCACGCTGTGGAAAAGAGGGCCGGACGTTGGCAGTGAATGAAACCTCCTCTACCGTAGCCGCCAAGACCGCCAAGTCCGCCAAGGCCGGCGAAACCGGTACCAAGCCGCCGCAGCTGCGCGCAGCTCGCATCCGCAAGCAAAGCATCATCAAATTCGTGATTCTGTTCATCACGCTGGCGTTCCTGTTCGTACCGCTGATCGCCATGCTGGTCTTCACGCTGCGCCACCCGCTGTCCGGTCGCTGGTCCGCCGCTCCGTGGATTGCGATTTTCACCGGCAACGGCGAATCGCTTGGAGCAGATCTGACGGTTCTGTGGCAAGGCATCGGCACCTCGCTCGCCCTGTGCGCGGTCACCGTGGTGATCATGCTGCTGCTGATGGTGCCGACCATGGTCATCGTGCATATTCGCTCCAAGGCTCTGGAACGCGCGATTGAATGGGTGGCGACGCTGCCGCTGACCATTCCGGCCATCGTGCTCGTGGTGGGCCTGGGCCCGATCTATCGTTGGCTGTCCGCCGACGTATTGAGCACCAACCCGATCTGGCTGTGCTTCGCCTACGTTATTCTGGTCATGCCGTTCGCCTTCCGCGCCATCGCCGTGGGGCTCAACTCCATCGACGTCAAGACGCTGGTTGAGGCTTCGCGTTCGCTCGGCGCATCCTGGCCGAAGGTGTTCTTCCGTGTGATCATCCCGAACCTGTGGCAGTCGATTCTGTCCGCATCGTTCATCTCCATCGCCGTGGTGCTGGGCGAATACACCGTCGCCTCGCTGCTCGGCCGTATGAACCTGCAGGTCGCGCTGTACCAGCTCGGCCAGTCCAATTCTCAGATCTCCACCGCCATGTCGCTGCTTGCTCTGCTGTTCGGCGTGGTGCTGCTTGTTGCGCTCGACCTGATCTCCGATGCGATGCGCAAGACAAGGGAAGGTAAGTAATCCATCATGACTCTCGACAGCACAACCGCCACCTCCGCGCCGGTCTCCCCGGCAGCCGAGGAGGAGGCGTTCAAGAACGATCCCACCGCCACCCTCGAAGGCGTGCGCGGCAAGGATGTGACCAAGGCAGCCAAGGCCCTGCTCAAGGATTCCGCCAAGCGAGGCGGTGGCTCCATCCAGATGCAGGATGTCGTCAAGATTTACCCGGGCTCCACCAAGCGTGCCCTCGACGATTTCAACCTGGACATCAAGCCCGGCGAAATGGTCGTACTGCTCGGCGGCTCAGGCTGTGGCAAGTCCACGGCACTGCGTTCCCTGGCTGGCCTCGAAGACATTCAGGGTGGCCGTATCATGGTCGGCGGTCAGGATGTGACCGGTGTGCCGGTCAACAAGCGTGAGATGGCCATGGTGTTCCAGGCCTACTCTCTCTTCCCGCATATGACCGCCCTCGAGAACGTGGAATTCGGTCTTGAAGTGCGTGGCGTCAGCAAGGAAGAGCGTCGCAAGATCGCCATGGAGCAGCTTGACCTGGTAGGTCTTGCCGATCAGGCCAAGAAGTACACCCAGCAGATGTCCGGTGGCCAGCAGCAGCGTGTGGCCTTGGCGCGTGCGTTGGCCGTCAAGCCGCGCGTGCTCCTGCTCGACGAGCCGCTTTCCGCATTGGACGCCAAGGTCCGTGTGCAGCTTCGCGACCAAATCCGCCGCATCCAGCTGAGCACCGGCACCACCACCGTGTTCGTGACCCACGACCAGGAGGAGGCACTCGCCGTCGCCGACCGCATCGGTGTGATGAACAAGGGCAAGATCGAGCAGATCGCCGCCCCGCAGGACCTGTACCAGCGTCCGGCCACCGAATACGTGGCCACCTTCATCGGTCTGACGAACCGTCTGCCTGGTGCCTCCAATGGCGAGGAGGCCGTGGTGTTCGGCCAGCGCATGCCGCTGCTGGCAGGTTCCACCGCCGGAGATGCGGTCGCCGTGTTGGTGCGTCCGGAGAACCTTGCACTGAGCCTGCCCGGACAGCATGATTCCAACATCGGCGAGCACGCCCGTGTCGAAGTGATCCACTTCCTCGGCTCGCTGGTGCGTGTGGACACGGTGATCACCTCCGGTGAATTCCAGCGCTGGAACAAGGGCGAACAGCTCAAGGTCACCGTGCAGCTGCCCGCCAACGAGTTGCCCGCTGGTCTGGCCGCCGGCGACGAGGTCGTCGTGACGCCTCGACCTGTGGCGGCACTGGCCTGCTGAGCGTTCCTCTGACGTCCGTATTGTTCCCACCGGGGGATCGTGCGATTATGCGCTATCCCCCCGTTTGTTTCAGTTTCGACGCGCTCTGGAATCACCCTGAGGGATGAGTATGCATCTGGCATCGGTACCGTATTCTGGAACATGACAGGCATACACAATCGGTGCTGTCAGACCAATGATGATGGGGGAATGCACATGAACGAGACAACGCCGTCCGCTCCGGAAGCTCCGCAGCAGCAGGACAACGCTCAGCCATCGCAACCTGTGATACAGCCCGATATGGCACAGCCCAATATGACACAGTCCAATATGACACAGTCCAATCCGTCGCCGTCCAATGATGCGCCGCAGCCTGATGCGTCATCGAGCGCACAGCAACCTCAGCCGATGCCCGCACTCCAGCAGCCCTCGAGGGATTGGTGGTTCGTCGCCTATCGACGATTCACGCTGATCGGCGCCGCGCTTGCCGTCATGATCGCGTTGTGGATCGGAGGCAATATTCTGGCGAGCGGGGCTGCGCATCAATTCTTCGGAGGCAATCAGCCGACATGGATGTCATTGCTGACCTCTTCCGGCCCCATGTATCTGATCGCCATACCGTTGAGCATGCTGATCTTCACGTTGGTGCCCGCCGTCAAGACGCGTCAATACACGTTGAAGGGCGGCGAGTTCGCTCAGCTGCTGATCATGTGCGTGCCGGTGATGGTAGCCGGCAATCTCATCGGACAGCTGATGGCTGCGGTCGTTTCCCAAGGGCAGGCAAGCGACCGTGTCCAGCAACTGCTGGTTGGAGGCGATGTATGGGCTGTCGCGTTGTTCGCTGGTGTGTTCGCACCGATATTCGAGGAGTGGATCTTCCGCAAGGAGATCATCTCCCGTCTGCGCCGATACGGTGAGAAAACCGCCATCGTGTTCTCCGCCTTGGCATTCGCCCTGTTCCACCTGAACATATACCAATTCTTCTATGCCTTCGGTCTGGGACTCATCCTCGGATATGTCTACACGCGCACCTCACGCCTGTGGTATGTCATCGTCATGCACATGTCCATCAATCTCCTCGGTGGAGTAGTCGGGCCTGCGGTGATACGCCTGATTGATCCGAGGATCCTGAACGGTACGTTGAGTGAAAGCGAAATAGCGCGCATGGCAGCCAGCGGGCAGCTCAATGGCCTCGCTGTTGTGTCTCTGTATTACTTGGCGATGCTCGCCTTGTGCGTCGCGGGAATCGTGCTGCTGGTGCGCTGGCGCAACCGTTGGGAGTTCTATACCGCGCCCGAGGAATTGCCGGCCGGTCTCAAGATTCGTACTGCCTACGCGAACCCCGGCGTCATCGTCTATGTGCTGCTGACGCTGGCGCTGACCTTCTGGATGCTATTGCAATGACTGAGATCGCGGTGATGCCGTAATGACGATTGTGGGCGATGCCGGACTTCGGCATCGCCCACAATCGTTTTCGGATCTCTGCTGAACGCTGTCATTCCTGCGCGTTGTAGGATGAACCGCCGTTCTCCACCAAATAGTGAGGGTCTCCCTCCGCAATAGCGCGCGCAGCCTTGTCGCGGATGGTGGACAACAGCACGCCCGGGCGTGCGAACAGCAGTACCTGACCTGTTCTGCCGTATGGCGAGAATCCGGTAAACTTCACGAGCGGCGATTGTGATTCCAACTCAAGGTCGGCGGTTGCGGCGGTGACGCGGGCGAGGATGTCGCGGCTCACCTCATCCGGGTCGCAGGATGCCTTGGCGGTGAACTCCAGCGTGATCATGCTTTCGCTCACAGGGCTGAGCTTGGTCAGAGCCGCTGTATTCAATACCGAATTAGGGATGATCATGAAGTCGCCGCCACGTGTGCGCACCGTAGTGTGACGCCATGTGATGTCATGCACGGTGCCGGTCACGCCTTGCACGGTGACCAGGTCGCCCGGTTGGATGACGCGGCCGAGCATCAGCCCGAATCCACCGATCACATTGGCAATCGTATCCTTCAGACCAAGAGAGAGGGCGACGCCGCCGACGCCAAGAGCGGTGACCAGCGTGGTCGGATTGATGCCGAACACCGGTTGCAGCACCATGGCGATGGCGGCCACCCATATCAGCACACGTGCGAGATTGATGAAGATCGATGCGCTGGGAATCTGGGATTTGTCAAGAGCTTTCCTCAGAAGCCGGCTCAATATACGGTCGGCGACCAACGCCAGCACCGTCATCAATACCAGCCAGATCAGTCGGCCCATATTCATCTGGAACCATTGTTCAATGCCGCTCATAGTCACGTTGTTTGTCATACTGCCACTGTATCGGGCTTATTGGGGGAAGCTGTGGAGACTGCGGGAAACGCGCTGGAAGTTGCCGGTGCGTTGGTCAGATGCGGTGGTCCGGTTCGTTGGCCCGGTAATGGAGCGGCTCAGGTGAACGCACCGGAAACCCGATGATCGGCGGTGTGACGCCGTCTGCATGATTGTCGACACAACCGCCGGCGCGACTGTCGTGTCGACAATCATGTCATTGCTGATGCTCGCGGCAGGTCTGTCCCAGACCTCGGGACAGGCGGATCGGATCGAGGATCTCGTCGAGCTGCTCCGCAGGCAGATCGGTGCGCTCGCCGGCCACCTCGCGGACCGTGCGGCCGGTGCGTACGGCTTCGGCCGCTATGTCCGCGGCCTTCTCGTATCCGATGTAATGGTTGAGCGCGGCGGCGATGGATGGCGAGGATTGCGCATAGTCGCGGCCGATTTCCGTATGGATTTCGATGCCCTCCACGCAGTTGGTGCGGAAGATGGTCATGGCGTTGGTGAGCAGCTTCATACCGGTGAGCAGCTCATGCACCATCAGCGGGTCGAAGGCGTTGAGCTGCAGCTGGCCTTCAGCCACGGCCCAGTTCACGGTCACATCCATGCCGAAGATGGAGAAGCAGCACTGGTTCACGCATTCGGGAATCACCGGGTTCACCTTGGCCGGCATGATTGACGAGCCGGCCTGACGGGCCGGTACGTTGAGGTCGTTGAATCCGCAGCGGGGGCCGGAGTTCAGCAGTCGCAGGTCGTCGGCGGCCTTCTTCAGGTGCACGGCAAGGCTCTTCACGGCGGCTGATGTGGCCACATAGGCGCCCATATCGGTCATGGCGGCCACCGGATCGGGTGCCGCGGTAATGGGAAGGCCGGTGATGTTGGCCAGATGCGTGGTGGCGGATTGACGGAACCGCAGGTCGGCGCAGATACCGGTGCCGATGGCGGTGGCGCCGAGGTTCAACTGCGCGAGCAGGGGCACTACGCGGTCGAAGGCCGCCAGATCGGACTTCAGCAGGGTGGCGAAGGCATGGAATTCCTGGCCGTAGGTCATCGGCACGGCATCCTGAAGCTGCGTACGGCCGATGGTCACGTCGTTGATGTGCTTGTCCGCCAGATCATGGAAGGCCTTGGCCAGTTTCTTCGTGGCTTCGGCCAGCGGCCCTATCGCGTCGATGAGCGCGAGCTTGCATGCCGCCGGATAGGTGTCGTTGGTGGATTGGGATTCGTTGACGTCGTCATTGGGGTGGATATAGGCGTAATCGCCGCGTTGGTGGCCGGCGATCTCCAGCGCCCGGTTGGCGATGACCTCGTTCATGTTCATGTTGGCGGACGTGCCGGCACCGCCCTGCATCACATCCACCGGGAACTGGTCGGCCAGTTTGCCGAGTTCGATCTCATGGCATGCCTGGCGGATGGCTTCGGCCTTATCGTGGTCGATGAGGCCGAGCTCCTCGTTCGCGATGGCGCATGCGCGCTTGACGGTAGCATAGGCGCGAATCAGCTCCGGGTGCTGGCCATCCGTGATGCCGGAGACCGGAAAATTGCTGATGGCGCGCTGGGTGTGGATGCCCCAGTAGACATCGCTGGGGACCTCCAATGTGCCGATGCAGTCATGCTCCACACGTGTGGTCGTTTGGGTGCCATGCGGGAATGCGGTCTGTTCGCTCATAATCACCATCTTTCCGTGTCGGACGTTGAAACGCCAGCATTGTCGGCGATTGCGCCTTGTGAGAAACCTCTCATGCCCATGCCGGCTGCGGCCTGTTTGTTGTGCGGCGCGCACTGTGGCGGTATTCCGTGGGCGGGTTCTGCGGGGCTGTTCGCACGTCTGTCTCCTCGTGCTGATCGAGGAGACAACGGACAAGTCACATGTGGGATGTAAAGATGCGCCGCCAGTACGTGAGCATGTCCTCGCGGCTCATAGCCAGATAGATGCCCATGGCCAGGACTGCCACATCTTCCTTGAGCAGGTCCCTGAGCTCGATGGTGTCGCTGAGCTCAGGCCAGCGATGCAGCACGGACAGCAGCCCTCCCACCGAGAAGTCGACCATGAGGTCGGTTTTCAAATCAAGGTCGGTGGGGTCCTTCTGCAGCATGTTGACGATCTGCAGACGGGTGAAATCACGCAGGGATTCGGCGAGCTCGACTGTGCTATGCGGGCCTGCGATCAGCGCCAGCCGGTCGAGACGACGGCGCTGCTCGGGGTGGGAGAGGATCCAGGTGATGCGTTCCCTCCATTGGTCTGTGGGATCGCCGTCCGGGTCAGGGCGCTGATTGATTGGTATGGATTCCACCTGATGCATGATGGCGGCATCGGCCAGCTCATGCAGGCTGGCGAAATGGTAGTAGAAGGAATTGCGGTTCACGCCGGCCTCACGCACGATGTCGGTGACGGTGATCTTGCGGTAGTCGCGATTGGCGAGCAGCTCCCAGAACGCGTTCTCAAGACGGTCGCGGGCGGGAAGCACTTCGGAACTCAGGCGTGGACGTGGCATGATGCCCCTCTTTCGCGTACGTGATCGGCGGAACCGGTCCGGTCATGCCGATCACCCTGTTCGTACTATCTTATTGGTGAGTTTATTATACAGAGTAACCAATTTGAACTGGCGATTTGATGCCGAGCGGATAGTGGTTTTGGCGTTTGCCGTTCCTGACCGGTTACTTGCTGCTGGGCGACGCCGATGGCGGCTCGTCAGCGGCCGTTCCTCCGTCGGCATGGGCCTCCGATATGGATTCTGGGGCCGCGTCACTGTCGTCGGCGGTACGGGAGGTCGCCGCCTTCCCCTTGGCTTTCGTGGTGGACGCTCTGAGCAGAATGGCCACGGCTTCCGTCAGATGCCGCCGGTCCTCGGGAGTGAGTCCCACATATGCGCCCAGCATGGAGGGGATGGACGCAGGAAGGTGGCTCATCAGGTCCCCTAGCCGTGTGGCGCCATTGGCATGCAGGACTCGGAACAAGGCGTCCACGGCACGTTCGCGCTGTTCGGGCGTCAGGTCGGTCACCCATTGATTGAGCTGCTCGTTGAACCACTGCGAACCGGTGCTGATATCGGGCTCAGTGACGAACCGGTCGCCGTCGACCCGCCAGGTATACGCGGAATGCTGCATGATGCCGTCCGAATCCGAAGACACCACACGGCATGGTTCCGGAGTCTCGAAGATCATGCCCACAATAGAGGAGCTGGGCACGATCTTCGTCACCTTGGGCTGCACGGCGAGATACGCGGGACTGTTCACAATCTCGCGGGGGAACCCCGGGCCGTCCAGAGAATAGATGTGCCGTATGCGGCGCTGTACCTTCTGTGTGGCGTTCATCGCCGCATAGATCGCCAGATTGCCGCCCTTGGAGTGTCCGGTCAGCACGATGGGCCCCTGCCAGAGTCGGGCCACCGTGTCCAGGTAGGCGCTCGCCGCGCGTTGCGCCGGCACGGGGTATTGGAAGGACATGTTGAAATCCTCCTTCCACCCGATGAATGAATCATCGGTGCCTCGGAAAGAGATGACCAGCGTGCCTTTATGTGTGCGGTGCCGTCTGCTTGGGCCATCCGGCAATTGGAATGTCGCGGCCGCGAACTGCGTCTGTTCGCCGCGGTTGACGTGTTCGGCCACAGCGCCCAGACGAATGTTGCGGAATCGCGGAGAGCCTGCGCACACCTGGAATAGCGTATGCGTCAGGCTGGGGTCGATGACCGCCACCACCTGCGGTTCGTGGGGCTTGTCGTCATCGCCGGATGACAACGAATGATGCAGTTTCTCGTTCGCTTCCGCGAGGCTTACCGATTCCAGCGGCGGGTGCCAGAGATTGCGGAACCAAATCAGCGGATGCTCCGGCTCGAATGCCCGCAGTCGGCCGGCGAACGAACTGTCCGAGGCATGTGGCTGGTTTTCGTCCAGCATCAGGGCGGGCCCGATGTTGGCCACGTCCTCATAGACCAGCGTGGCCAGGATGAGCGCGTCCACCTCGTTGAACGGCAGCTCGTCGAACGGGCGCATCTCATCGCGTGCATAGTCAATGATGTTCGCCATAGCCGCGTCCCTCCCTGCGCACAGCCGGGCTCGGAAGGCCCGGCTCTTGGCATGATTGTACGAGACTCTGGCGGACGGCTTTCCGACGGTGCTCCCACGGCGAACACATGGGAGCCATTGTTCATCACTTCAGCCGGAAATGATGGATTACGACCTGTGTGGCGGGGTGGTCAATCAATCCAAGTGCCGTAGAGCGAGATGAATGATTCCGCAGTGAAGCGCACATCGTGCACGTTCGCGCCAAGCGCCAGATCGCCCACGCGCTCATAGATGGGGATCTGGAGGTATTCGTCGGCAAGATACTGCTGGAGTTCCTTGTAGATGCTTTCGCGCTTGGCGGAGTCGAGCTCCTTGATGCCCGCGCTGAACAGTGCATCCAGTTTGGCGCGCTGCTCAGCGTTGGCGATGTTCCAGCGGGCGTACTTGTTGCCGGTCCCGTCTTTGACATTGAGCAGGTTGTCGATCGCGGACGGGTCGCTGCGCGTATAGCTCCAAAGCATTGACAGGTCGTATTCGCCGGTCTTTTCCTTGTTCACCGAATCCGACCATGTGCTGATCTCGATCTGCAGGTCGGCTCCCACCTGACGCAGCTGATCGACCAGAAGATCCTGTCCGGGGTTCTTGACGAAATCCAACAGGACAAGTGTCAGTTTCCTGCCGTCCTTGTACCGATAGCTGTCCTCGCCCAGCTTCCAGCCCGCCTTGTCAAGTAGGTCGTTCGCCCTGTCCACGTCATACTTGATCGCATCGGGAGTGGCTTGGAACATTGGGGTGGACGAGCCCAGGATGCCTTTGACCACCGGATAATCCTGACGGTACACCGTGTGCGCGTAGGCGGCGCGGTCGAGTGCCAGGGAGACGGCTTCGCGGACGTCCTTGTCGGACAATGGACGGCTTTCGTCTCGCACATTCGGATAGATGTCGTACGAGGTGCCGGGGATTGCTCGAGATTGGATAGTGCCTCCTGCGGCCTTGATCTGTGCGGCCTCGTTTTCGTAGATCTCCCCTTCCGCCGCCTGCCAGATGGCGTCAATCTGGCCGCCGGCAAGGCTGCCGGTGCGCACGGACTGCTCGGGGATGTATGAGACCTCGATGCCCTCCAGATAGGCGTCGCCCTTACTGCGCGTCTCGAACGGCGAAGGCGAGTTATATCCCTCACGGCGGGCCAGGGTGGTCTTGCTGCTGATATCCCATTGGGTGAGCGTGAACGGTCCGGTGCCATACAGGTTCTTGCCGTGGCAGCGTTCCTGAGGGGTCTGCTTGAGCGATTCCGGAGCCAGCAGACCGAGCGTGGTGGTGGATGTGGCTTGCAGGAAGGCGGCGTTGGGCTGGCTGAAGGTGAACGTCACCGTGTCATCATCCACCTTGGTGACTGATTCCAGGCCGGTGATGTAGGTGATGGGGCCTATGCCGCTGTTCGCCTCATCGAGGAACGCGTTGAAGTTCGCGACCACCGCATCGGCGTTGAACGGCTCGCCATTGGAGAACGTGATGCCATGCTTGAGATTGAACGTGTAGGTCTTGCCGTCGTTGCCCACCGTCCAGTCGGATGCGAGCCACGGCTTGATTTCGCCGGTCTCGGGATCCTGGTCGGTCAACGACTCGGCGAATTGGCGCACCAGCGATCGGGTGGGCGTCCATGCCGCTTGGGACGGGTCGATGCAGTTGAGGATTTCGGTCGGCTCTGCGATGCGCAATATGCCGCCCGAGTGCGGCGCGCCGTTGCTGCTCGTCGTGCCGTTGTCTCCTGCGCTGCCGGCCGCGCCGCAACCCGAAAGCGCCAAAGTGCCTGCGAGCGCCAGCGCGGCCAACCTGCGTGTCGATGAGATGCGTGATCCCATGATTTCCCCTTCTCTATTTCCCCTGTGTTATGCAACGGTTGACATTCCCCCAAACGTGAACCGTTGTGTGCCACAGTACAGGACGGAAGGGTGGTACACACGCCTTTGCCTATAGGTGTTGGTTATGGGTGATTATCCGGCGGTGTCCAGGTCGAATCGGCTGAGATCCACGCCTTCGTGTTCCAGCAGTTCCGCCTTGATATCGAGTCTGCCGCCATAGCCGCCGAAGTGCCGCCTGGCTCCCACTACACGGTGGCATGGCACGATGATGGTGATGGGATTGCGTTTCACTGCACCGCCCACGGCCTGCGCGGCCATCCGGCCGCCGCCTCTCCGCTCCGCAAGTTCCGCGGCGAGCTCGCCGTAGCTCACGGTTTCCCCATAGGGGATTTCCGCCACCAGATCCCATACTTCATGCTGGAATGGCGTGCCATGAGGGTTGAGCAGGGGTGCGGCGCCGATTTTCGGGTGTTCGCCTGCGAAATAGGCTTCGAGCCATTCCCGAGTTTGGCGGAACACTTCAGCGGTGCCGGAATCGGCGTCGCTGGTGTCGGCATTACCGACGTCGGTGTCGTCGTCATTGTCGGTGTCGTCGGCATCGAGTCCTTGGGACGCTCCGGAAGCGGCCCACCACCAATCTTCGAGGCATAGCTCGGTCAGGGTCTCGCCGTCCGAGGCCATCCTCATGCGGCCAATCGGTGTTTCGACCGTGGCTCGCACTATCGGGCGTCGTGCGTGTTCATTCATGGACATCATTATCCGTCCGCTCGCCGAATGCTGCCATTAGCTTGAAGATTTGGGGCTATCTGCCTTCAATGTAGTGGATTCACGGTGTTGCGGCTTAATGTACCTCATTGAAGGCAGATGCCCGTACCGAATGCGTGAATGATTCGGCACGGGCATCCACATAGGAAGAAAGGTGCATGGCTGAATGCGTCGATCGACTTACTCCTCGACGAACTTCAGGAAGGCGTCGGCTTCGGCGGCGAGCTTGGCCTTGTCTTCGTCGGTCAGACCCAGCTTGCCGGTGCCCCAGGCTTCAGGAGCCAGAGCGAATCCGGCCTGCTCGTCCACAGGCAGCAGCTCGGCCTTGTTGAAGCCCAACACCTCGTTGAGCTTCGCGCGGGTGCCGGCGCCGGCGGACTGGCCTGCTACAGAGGAGATGGCGACCTTCTTGCCGGCCAGCACGGAAGCGGATTCCGCCGGGAACGGCTCCAGCGGGCGGGACAGCCAGTCGAGCAGGTTCTTCAGCACGCCCGGGTAGCTGTAGTTGTACTCGGGGGAGAAGATCCACACGCCATCGGCTTCGACGACGGCCTTGCGGGCGGCGTCGACGGCGGCCGGCGGGTTCGGGAACTCGACGTCCTGGTCGAAGAACGGGACGTCGGTGTAATCGAGGAACTCGACTTCGGCGCGGTCGCCGATCAGGGTCTTGGCCTCATCGGCGAGCTGGTGGTTGAAGCCGTTCTTGTGCAGGCTGCCGACCACGAACAGAAGCTTGGTCATGATGTACTCCTTGGCTGTAGGGCTGCATGGATGCTCGCGGCTGGGCGGTCGGAGCCATGCAGTTTCGATACTTTTTATTGCCATGCCCCATTGTGCGCCCGCGTGCCTGACAATCCCTTCGCGCTGGGCGAAGGCGCGGGAAGGGCATGTGCGGGATGCGTGTGCGAGCGTGGTGTGCGGGAGGCGCAGAAGTGGACTGATGCCATATGTGAGCAACGGCGAAAAGCGCGGAATCATGCGGAGACACGCGGGAATGTGCATTTTTCCGATAAATGGCGTATCTTATTCACCTGTTGCTTCATACAGCAGCATTGCGGACATAGCTTAGTTGGTAAAGCGCAACCTTGCCAAGGTTGAGACCGCGGGTTCGAGTCCCGTTGTCCGCTCTCTGAAGGCTGGTTCAGCCTGATGAACTGACCCGGGCGGTTGGCGCAGAGGTAGCGCACTTCCCTGACACGGAAGGGGTCACAAGTTCGAATCTTGTATCGCCCACTCGCATGAGACCGGCAGACGGCTGCCGGTTTTCTTATGCCAATCGGGCGATTGGCGCAGCGGCTAGCGCACTTCGTTCACACCGAAGGGGTCGTAGGTTCGATTCCTACATCGCCCACCCGATGCATCCCGCCAGTTTGGCGGGATTTTTTTGTTTTCCGGTTTTACAGGCCGCGCTGCTTGAGCCCTGCCACGATCTGTACATAGAATTCGCGCACATCGAACCCGGGGATGTTCTCCCTGTCGAGGTCGATCATGTCGGCGTGCGAGATGCCGCGCGTGCCATTCGGCTCCAGCCATGTGAACCGTTCGCCCCATGGGAATGAGGGCTGGGCCACCAGACCATCATTCGGGCCGTCGAACCACTTGACCAGCGGATAGGTGAAGTTCAACGGGAACTTGCCGGTGGTGGCGTGGGCCAGTTTGGAGCCGACGCTCTGGCATACGATGCCCGCGAACGGGTCAGCGGCGGCGACCCCAGCAGTGTTGCCTGATGTGCCATTCGATGTGCCGTTGGCTGTGCCGGTTGCCATGCCTCCCACAGCAACGCTGGCGGCAGCGCCCGCAGCGCAGTTGAGTTCGTTCCAATCGCCGATTTCGGCGTTGAGTCTGGCACAGCCGGCTTGGGTGAGATCATGCACAGCGGCCATGAAATCCGGCTGCGTATCACCGAGCCGGGCCGCCGCGGCGTTGTAAGCCGATTCGACCTGTTTCTGGGCGGCGAGGGGAATCTTCTCCAACAGGTAATCCGCGAACCCGCATCCGCGGTGCGGGGTGTTGATGGTGGTCAGCGATGCCACGTATGGCGCGGCACCGCACCGGGCGATGGCGTAACGCATGTCCAATCCGCCCTTGGAATGGGCGATGACGTTCACCTTGCCGCATCCGGTGGTCTCGACGATGCTGCGGATGCGTTCGGTCAGCTCATGTGCCGAATCTGGCACCGAAGCGGCCGACTGGTGCTCTCCGTAATAGATGACGGCTCCGTTACG
This sequence comes from Bifidobacterium sp. UTCIF-1, assembly GCF_006408915.1. Classification (NCBI taxonomy): domain Bacteria; kingdom Bacillati; phylum Actinomycetota; class Actinomycetes; order Bifidobacteriales; family Bifidobacteriaceae; genus Bifidobacterium; species Bifidobacterium sp. UTCIF-1. Next base: position 146,194 of record NZ_JFAG01000002.1, on the reverse strand, counting down.
TTGCAGTTCGGCGGGCACGCGTCCCCAATAATTCAGCACTTTGGTGTCGCGGAAGAATACGCCGTGTACCAGCAGTACGGGGTATCGCGTGGCGCAGATGCGCTGGGCGGCGCGTGAACGGTCGAGTCGATCCTTGGCGGATTCGAACCGCACTTCGTCGCCGACTGTGCGGATGATCAGATGCAGCGCGATGAGATTCGCTACGGGAATCCATCCGCAGAGGATACCGATTACGCGGATCTTGAGCCCCAACTGCACGGATGTGACGTACACGGTGATGATGCCGATCCAGAACACCAGCGATTCGACGATGACCGTCACGGCCACCGAGGCCGCCCACGTGGGCCATGCGTCGGCCCAGGGTGCTGGCCAGTCTGCGGCGAGTATCGTGAACAGTGATGCGCCGAGCAGGAGGGTTGCGGCCAGACTCGTCCACCAGAATATCGTAAGCATGATCACGCCGAATCGGCATGCGGCAATGCGAGGATTCATATGCCCTATCATATGTCCGCGTCGCCGCCGGATAGGGTGGCTGCTAGCTACAAATCTGGGCGACGGTTGTTGTGATTCCGATGCTTGATACGGGCGATGGATGCCGCTTTGGGCTGTGTCAGGCTAAGGTGATGGCTATGGCTGCGTTTTCCGATGTGATTTTCGATTTCTGCGATGTATTGGTTGACTGGGAGCCGCGCGTGACGCTGACCGGACAGGTGCCGGAACCGGTGATCGATCGATTGTTCGACCATGACGACCCGTATGGATTCTGGCATTACGATGAATTGTCCGACTTGGGGTGGAGCGAGGAGCGGGTACTCGCGGATTATGCCGCCCACCATGGGGTGGCCGGGTTCGTCGACACTTCGATGGCTGATATGGCTGATGCTGCCGATATGGCTGATATTGCTGATATTGCCGATACTGTCGATGCGGTGGCTGCTGGGGAAGCTGCGCCCATTGCGGCGAATCAGGCTGCATATGAGGCATTCCGGCTGTATTTCGCCCGGCAGCGACTGGCGTTGGTCGGCATGCTGCCCGGCATGCCCGAACTGTTGCGCGACCTGCACGCCGCAGGTGTACGTTGCTGGGGTCTGACCAATTTCACGGTGAAATACGTGGACGCGGCGCGCGAGCTGTTCCCTGAACTCACCCTGCTGAAGGATGTGGTGGTCTCCAGTGCGGAGCGCATCCACAAACCCGACCCGGAGATCTTCCGGCGTGCCATCGCCCGTTTTGGCGTGGATCCCGCACATACGGCATTCGTGGACGACAAGCCGTGGAACGCCGAGGCCGGTACCGCAGCCGGACTGCACGGCATCCGTTTCACTGATGCCGGCTCCTTGCGCGTCAGACTGCTTCCTTGACGCGGAGCGCTCACTTGGCGGAGATGGCCGATGGATTTGCCGGTTGCTTCCTAGCAATCGCGCCCACCCTGCGGATGATGCGTGATGTGGCCGCGTAGCGTTGCGGCCTGGGCCGGTGCCGGGCCGCAATCGCCGGCTTATGGCAGTTGAGCCGACGTATCCTCCTCGCGAGGATGGGTCTTCCTCCACCAACGCTGCACGAAGTAGGCGCCGTAGCACAGCACGATGAACACCAGTTCCGCGCCCAGTGCGAACCGCTGCTCCTTGTCGAAGAACACCAGCAGGAACGAAGCGGTGCACAGGATGAACGCGCCCCACGAAGTATAGGGGTAGCCGGGCGTGCGGTATTTCAGCTCATCAACCTGATGCCCGGATGCGGCCCAACGCTTGCGGAACACGATCTGGCAGTAGGCGATGGCGATCCAGACCACTACGGCGGACAGGCCGGAGAGCGCCACCAGCACCAGATACACGGTGGACGCTGCCACCACCGAAGACAGCAACGCCAACAACCCGCCGGCCATGGCCGCGCACAGGGCCAGCAACGGCACGCCATGACGGGTGGTCTTGGCGAACCAGCGCGGGATCATGCCTTCATGCCCCATCGACCACACCATGCGCGTGGAGGCGTACAGTCCGGAATTCGAGGCGGACAGCACGGCCGTGAGCACCACGAAGTTCATGATATCGGCCGCATATGGGATGCCGATGGAGCTGAACACGAGCACGAACGGGCTTTCACCCACGCCGGCCTGACGCCATGGGATCAGCGCGCACATCACCACGATAGAGCCGATGAAGAACAGCACCAGACGCCACAGGGTGGTGTGGATGGCCTTCGGCACGGCGGTTTCCGGGTCACGCGTCTCGCCGGCTGTCACGCCGATGAGCTCGGTGCCGGAGAAGGCGAAGTTGACGGTCAGGATCGTGGCGAATACCGGCATGAAGCCGTTCGGGAAGATGCCGTCCTTGACGAGGTTGCCGAACAGCGGGGCGTGCGTGTATCCCTTCATCGGGATTACGCCGAAAATCGCCAGCAGGCCGATTACGATGAACGCGCAGATGGCGAATACCTTGATGGACGCGAACCAGAACTCGGCCTCGGCGAAGAACCGCACCGACAACGCATTTAAGGTGAAGATGAGCACGATGCATGCCGCCGACCACATCCATGTGGGCGTATCGGGGAACCAGCGTTGCATGAGCAGACCGGCGGCCGTGAATTCGGAGCCCAGCGCCACCGTCCATGTCATCCAATACTGGATGGCGATGACGAACCCGGTGCCTGGTCCGATGAACCGCTCCGCATACACATGGAAGGAACCGGTCACCGGCATGGCCACCGAAAGCTCGCCGAGCGTGAGCATGACCAGGTACACGATGACCGCGCCGATGGCATACGCCAGGATGGTGCCGATGGGACCCGCCTGCTGGATGGTGTAGCCGGAACTCAGGAACAGACCGGTGCCGATGACGCCACCGAGCGAGATCATCTGCAGATGGCGTGATTCCATGCCCCGCTTGAGATTCGTGTGCAACGCATGCTTGGTATGGTCTATGCCGCCGCTGGTCTCGTCCGATGATGCATGTGCCGTCGCCTCGACTGACGTATCGGAAACGGGCGGCTGCGACTGTGCGGCTGTATCGGATTCGGTCTGACTCATGCTGCTCTCTTTGACGTGTGTTCCTGCCATGGCTGGCGCGCAGGGATGAATCGGCAAAGAAGACGCCCCGCCGCGCCCAGAACAGTATACGCGTGCGCAGCGCAGCCATAAGCCGTGAGTCGGCATATGGCGCAGACCGCTAGTTGCCTGCGCCGGCAGTTCGATACTATTTGTTGGCTCCCCTTGTCAGGGGAGCTGGCCCGCGAAGCGGGACTGAGGGGTAGTGAATACGTCAGCGCAGTTCTGGCGGAAGACCACTAGGCGCGGTGGGCGAGATTCAGCTCGATGGCCAGACGATAGTAGTCGATAAGCCGGTCGACCATGTTCGGCCAGGTGCGCCCCTGCACGGCGGCGAGTCCGTTGGACCCCATCAGCCGGCGCAACGGCTCGTCCTCGACGAGTCGCGTTACGCATTCGCGCAGATTGTCCTCATCATTGGGACGGTACAGCAATCCGGTCACATTGGTGTCGACCAGGTCAATCGGTCCGCCGCTGGCCGGGGCGATGACCGGCAGCCCGGATGCCATGGCCTCCTGAATGGTCTGCCCGAACGTCTCCTCATTGCCGGTGTGCACGAAGATGTCCAATGCGGCATAGGCGTCGGCGAGGTCGTCGCCATGAAGCATGCCGGTGAATACTGCATGAGGCAGTTGCTCATGCAGTATTTCCTCCATCGGGCCGCCGCCGACCACGACCAGTTGGATATTCAGGTCGGCCAGTGCCGCAAGCTGTTCCACCTGCTTTTCGGGGGCGAGACGCCCCACGTAACCGACCACCGGCATGGTGCCGTCATGGCTCCATGCGCGATGCAGTTCGGCGGCATGACCACCCGCAGCGCGCGTGGGGGTGAACAAATCGGAATCCACGCCACGGCCCCATAGGCGGATCAGTGAGGGGTCCACGCCGAACGATTCCAGCCTCTGCCGCGCTTGGTCGGTGGGCGCGAGGGTGAGCGTAGCCATGTTGTGCATCTGCGCGATGCGCTTGGCTACGATATCCTCTGCCTTCTCGCCGGCGGCCTTGCTTACTTTGCGCAGCCATCCGGTGTGGTGCGGCGCTATGCCGTCCGTCACACCGTCCACCGCCTGACGGGCGAATCGGCGCGCGTACTGCGCCACATCGGTCTGGTAGATGGCCACGGTGGGCACGCCGAGCTCCTCGCCGGCGATGAGCGCCGCATGGCCCAGCTTGGAGATCGGTGCCGCCACGTGGATGATGTCCGGCTTGGGGGCGTCCTCGATGGATTGGATGATCGGGGTTTTCGGCGAAATGGCCACATTGAACTTCTGAATCGGCACGGTCGGCACCGCGTCCACAGGGTAGCCGGCGTATTCTCCGCTTTCTGGTGCGGGCTGAGGCGCGATCACGCGGGCGGAGAACCCGTGTTCGGCAAACCGGTCGAGAATATGCTTGACGCTGCCGGAAACGCCGTTGGTCTGCTCCAATGACGATTCGCTGACGATCAGCACATTGAGCTTGCGCCGTTGGAAGCCCGATGTGCTGCCGTCGCTCTGATTGTCCGGGATGGATGAGTCATCCGATTGTTGCTTCGTTGCATCGTTCACGATGATATTCGCCTGTCGATTCTGAAGTATGTGCTGTGGATGGTTGATGATGACGGTCAGGCCGTCGCTGCCGACGATGCCGTGACCTTGGTCGGATCCTTCTGCAGGGTCAGGAACACGAGGGCCACGACCAGCAGGATGGCGATGGACAGCACGCCGATCGAGGCGTTGCCGGTCAGCGACGTGGTGGTGGCCACGAGGAAGGTGCCCAGGATCGAGGCGGTCTTGCCGAAGATATCGTAGAAGCCGTAGTACTCGTTGGCGTGGTCCTTCGGAATGATCTTGCCGTAGTACGAACGGGACAGCGCCTGGATGCCGCCTTGGAACATGCCCACCAGAATCGCGAGAATCCAGAATTCAAGCGCGGCTTTCAGGAAGAACGTGGCGAAGAACACGATGCCCATATAGGCGATGACGGCCACGGTGATCATCGGCTTGCAGCCGAAACGGCCGGCCAGACGGCCATACAGGATCGCGCAGGGGAAGGCCACGAACTGCGTGACCAGCAGGGCCACCACCAGCTGGGTCGAGTCGATGCCCAGCTGCGTGCCGTACGAGGTGCTCATCGAAATCACCGTGTTCACGGCATCGATGTAGAAGAAGAAGGCGACCATGAACATCCAGAGCGGCTTGTTCTTCACGATTTTGCCGAACGTCGATCCCAGTTCGGTGAAGGTGCCGCGGATCGCTTCGGCGGTGTGTTCGCGGGTGGCGCGGAAGTGCTCCTGACGGTAGCTCGTGATCAGCGGGATCGTGAACGCCACCCACCATATGGCCGTGATGATAAACGAGGCGCGCGTGCAGGCCACGGTCGACCAATCGAACACGGCGGGTCCGCCGAAGATCAGCGCGATGCACACGATGAACGGGATGGTGGAGCCGACATACCCCCAGCCATAGCCGTGCGAGGACACTTTGTCCATGCGGTCGTTGGTGGTGGTGTCGATGAGCATCGAATCATAGAAGGTCAACGAGCCGTTCAGACCTATGGTGGCCAGTACATAGACGATGAGGAACGGCAGCCATGTCAGCGGCAGTGCCATCGCGCAGCACATCACCGCGCCGGTGCCGAAGAATCCGAGGAAGAACTTGATCTTCATGCCCTGCACGTCGGCGATGGAGCCGAGCAGTGGCATCAGGAGCGCTATGACCAGCGAGGCGATGGTCTGCGCGTATCCCAAGGCGGACACGATGTTGCCGTCCGCAGGCATCAGCGATTTCGCGTAGATCGGAATCACGGCGGTGGACAGCAGCACGAATGCGGAATTGCCGACATCGTAGACGATCCACTTCTTCTCACGGGCGGACAGTTTGCCGGTTGCCGGCGATGACGTGGTGCTGGCTGCGCTCATGCTTACGCTCCTTGGGATTTACACAACTGAATCAATCGTAGAAGCGATGCATATACGCCGAGTGCCGTTTAAGTTGAACGGAATGTGAACAAACATGCCGGAGTCCGCGTCAGACTTCACCGCTGGGGTGTGTCCGACGCGGACTCCATGTCCGGCATTCGCTGAAGGGCGTTGGGGAGGTGAGGCGGGCGTTGCTACTTCTTGAGCAGCGTCATGGCCTCATCGTATTCGGGGCACTGCGGGATGCCGTTTACGCTGCGGGAGATGGCGATGGACGTTGCGGCGTTGGCGATGTTCACCGCTTCGGGGAGACCGTGCCCTCTGGCCAGCATCGCGCACATCACGCCCGTGTGGCATCCGCCTGCCGAACGGGTATGTACTGCTTTGGTCGGGAATCCGGGAATATGCGTGGTGTCGCCGCCGGGCATGCGCACCCATGCCCCCAGCGAACCGACGCGTACCACCAGCGGCGCACGCAGTGTCGCGCCGAGTCCATCGCAGAGCTGATGCATGAAGTCGTCCAGTCCGCCGCCGATGGTGACTTTGCTGTCGTCGATCGGGGCGCCCAGGCGTTCGGCCAATGTCATGGCCTCCTGGCGGTTGCAGGACCAGATGGGTCGCGCGAGCACCAGATCCTCGAGCATATGGTCGTTGACCAGACGCAACGTGTTGGTCGGGTTGATGACCAGCGCATAGTCACGTGTGGACGGGTCGGTGCCCGCCTTGAGCAGGAAGCCGTCCACGCCGGTCGCCGTGTGGTCCATCAGCGTATTGCCGCTGATGTGGACGACGTCATGTTCCTGTGGCTCAAGCATCGAGAAGGTATCGGTGCCGCCGTGTGCCTCGGCGCCATAGGAGGCGATGAAGGTCTTCTGGGGCGCTCCCGAGTTGAGCACCACGCGGAATCCGGAATCTTCGTCCAGCCGATCCTGGCCGATGTGGGTGATGCCGTTGTCCTGGAACGACTGCCGGATGAAGTTGGCCCACAGGCCGTTGCCGAGGATGCCGGCATGCTCGGCCTGTACCCCCATGCGGCTGACTGCTTCGAGCACACGGTAGCTGCCGCCGATCGACGGCTTGGGGTGGTCGGCCACGGCGAAGCCGCCTTGTGCCGGTACTTCGTCCACATTCATCATGATGTCCACCCAGATCTGCCCCAGGGAGATCACACTCGGCCGGTGCGTGCCGATTCCTCGTCTCAAATCCAACATGACAGCCTCCTTTGTCGCGCATGGAAACACTCAGAGCTTCTTCGCTCCCGACGTCTCCTAAGGAAATTATATGGGAGCACATCGGAATCGGAATGGACAAACCGCCGTTCGTTATTGGATAAGACCTGAGAAACAGCGGTGCATCAGGGGTATTTCAGTGGCGCATCGGGGTCATGGGTCGAGGTGACAGACAAGGTTCACAGCACGGCGAGCGTGAAATCGATGAGCAGTTTGACCCCGTACAGCGTGATGACCCAGCCGCATGCACGGTTGAGCAGGGTGAGGATCTTCGGGCTGAACTTGTGGGCGAACGTATTGACGAGAAGCGTCACGCCGAAGAACCACAGCACGGAGGCGGTTTCGACGCCTGTGATGAATGGTGTGGTCTGCTGTGCGTTGAGGGTGGCCGCGAACGCTCCGAGCATCAAGGTGCCGTCGATGATGGCCTGCGGGTTGAACCAGGTGACGGCGCATGCGGTGCCGATGGTGCGGAGCAGTCCGCGGGCGCCGAGATGCCGATTGGGAATCCGTGTGGTGACGGCGCTGGATTGAGTTTCGCTGCCGCCGGCTGCCATATGCGCTGCCGACTCGGATTGATTGGCGGGGGACTGGCCCTTGCGGGGCAGCGCCAATCCCAGTCCTATCCGGATTACCGCCAGTCCGCCCAGCCCGAGCACGATATGCTCCAGCCAGGGGTGCGATTGCATCAGCGCCCCGATGCCGAAGAAACAGGACAGCGACAGTGCCACATCGAAGAAGACCACGATGAGCGCGGTGATGAGGGCGTTGCGTCGGGTGCGGGTCAGCGCTGAGTTGATGACGAACAGGTTCTGCATGCCAATCGGTGCGATGTAGGCGAATCCCATCGTCAATCCCTGAAGGTACAGACCCATTGCCGGCTTCCTTTCTGCTGTCGCCTGTGTGGTGCGCGCGTTGCGCATTCCTGCGTGCGCCGTTCGGCCCTTGTGCCCCTGTGTATCGCCAGTGATTTGGTTGGGTGACATATGTCTGTCAGTACCAGCCAAACTGCATTGGCTTCACCGTAGGTATCGAAGGTGACGCACTATCATTTCCCGGAATTGCAGTGCTGTCGTCTTATGTTAGATAATCGTGTACTGTTGGCAACCAGCCAAGAGCGGATATCACTACCCAACCAAATATGCGCTGTTGGCCAGAGTATTGCATCGGCCGGCGCGATGGCGGGATATATATGTGGGCGGGGGCCATCGCCGAGCCGAGATGGGCTGAGATAGAGGAGGTGCCGTATGGCGCGCATCGCACCACTGCACATCGATTGGAAGCCGGATCGGTCTGCCGATTGCCCAGTCACCGGGCAGATCGTCGATTTCATGTGCAGTCGCATCGCCTCCGGCGCATGGCCCATCGGCGCCCGTCTGCCCAGCCAACGTGCACTGTCGGAGGCGTTCGGCGTGAACCGGTCCACCGTCATCGCGGCCATCGAGGAGCTCGCCGACTACGGTGTCGTCGAGGGGCGGCATGGCGCGGGCACGCGCATCGTCAGCAACACCTGGTCGCTGATGCTCTCCGGCGCGCCTGACTGGGCGGATTATGTCTCTTCCGGGTTCTTCAAGGCGAACAACGATACGATTCAGGCCATCAACCGCTTTGAATTCGATCCCACGAAGACGAGATTGGGCACAGGCGAGCTCGACCCGCGACTGTTCCCGCGGGATATGTGGCGGCGTGTGGCGCACGAGGCCGCCGAGGAGATCGATGCGCTCGGCTATCCGCCGCCCGAGGGGCTGGATGTATTGCGCGAGGCTATAGCCGGGCACATGCACGAGTGGGGTATCGACTGCCGCCCTGAACAGGTGCTCATCTCGTCCGGGGCGTTGCAGGGGCTGCAGATGATTTCGGTGAGCCTGTTGTCGTCCGGCTCCACGGTGCTGGCAGAGGCGCCAAGTTACATCAAATCCCTGCAGGTGTTCCAGTCGGCGGGCATGAGGCTCGCCGGGGTGCCGATGGACGGACAGGGGCTGGATGTGGCGTCACTGCCCGGGGTGCTGCGTTCGGTGGGTGCGTCCGGTCTTGCGGCCCCTGCCCGGTCTTCCGACCCCGGTGGCGGCGCGGTGCTGTACACCATCCCCACCAACCACAATCCTACGGGCGTCACCATGCCGCTGGAGAGGAGACGGGCGCTGGTCGATGCATGCGTGGAGGACCGGCTGCCGGTCATCGAGGACTGCGCGTATCAGGATCTGGTGTTCGACGGCGATGTCCCTCCATCGCTGAAGGCATGCGATGAGACGGGTATGGTAATCACCGTGGGCAGCGCGTCGAAGGCGCTGGCGCCGGGCCTGCGCATCGGGTGGATCGTGGCCGACGAGCGCATCGTGCACCGGCTCGCCGACGTCAAGATGCAGATGGATTACGGTGCCGGCACCCTGAACCAGTGGGTGTTCGCGCGATTCCTCACATCGGGGATGTACGCCGAGTATCTGGAGACGTTGCGCGTGGCGCTGCGTCGGCGTCGTGATGCGGCCCTGGAAACGCTGGACAGGCTTTTCGCCGGCCGCGCCCATTGGAATATGCCAGTCGGGGGCTTCTACATCTGGCTGTCCTTCGACGAGCCTGTTCGCATGACGAGGCTGTTCCAGCGGGCGCTCGATCACGGCGTGCTGCTCAATCCCGGCGACATCTATGACTTTGCGGGCGACAACGCGCTGCGCCTGAGCTATGCATACACCACGCCCGAGGAGTTCGCCCATGCCGCCGGTGTGGTGGCGTCATTGCTGTGACGGCGTATGGGGTGGGGTGACAGGCACGGCATGATACGCGCATAAGTTGCGATTGTCGGTATTGAGCTGTATATTTGTGAAGTTGTGTGTTCGGCATGTCGGGTAACACCGCCGGTTGGACACGGAAAAGACTTGAAACATCAAGGTTTAAAGGGAGTCCATCATGGCAGCTCGTTGCGCAGTGTGCGGTAAGGGTCCGCAGACCGGTTACACCGTATCTCATTCGCATCGTCGTACCAAGCGTACCTTCCGCCCGAACCTCCAGTCTGTGCGCACCACCATCGACGGCGAGAACACTCGCCTGCGCGTGTGCGGCAAGTGCCTCAAGGCCGGCAAGGTTCAGCGCGTGGTCGCGTGAATCAGGTATTGACGTCTGCAAAACCCGCTTGAGCTTCGGCTCGGCGGGTTTTGTTTTTATAGAATAAGCAGCTATGGGCATTACTTTGGACACTGCATTGGCATCGCTGGTCGCCAACAAGCGCCGTGTGTCCGCGCTCAAGTCACTGGGTGTCACCACTGTGGGCGACGCTCTCACTTATTATCCCTTCCGCGTCACCGATCCGGTACGCCTGAGCACCATCCGCGAAGCGCAGATCGGCCAGCAGATGGCGTTCGTCGCCTCGGTACGCGATGTCCGCGTGGTGCCGGGCCGCACGTTCCGCGTCATCGCCACGGTTGATGACGCGGATTTCGCCAGAGCCCGCAACATGCCTGGTGGCACAGCGCAGCTCACGTTCTTCGGCGGGAGGAAGAACTACATCGATTGGGTGAGCATGCGGTTGAAATCCAGCCCGACACTGGTGGTTTCCGGCGTGCCCAGCGAGTACATGGGCCAGCTCCAGTTCACGCATCCGGATGTCATGACGGTCGCCCCGTCTTCGCCGGCCGCCAATGGGACCGGCGTATCGGGAGGCGCGGCTGCAGGGTCGCCGGTGCCATCGTCGCTGAAGTACGATGCCGATTCCCTGGACGACGCCATACTGCGCGTCACCCGTCCGCGCCCGGTCTACCATGCCAATTCGCGTATCTCGTCCGAACACATCCATGAGACGATACTGAACCTCCTGTGGATGATGGGTGCGCGCACCTCCACCCAACCCGGTGGGGCGGCTGGCGCCTCTGTTGCGGCTGCTGCGGCATTGGTACCGCCCAGTACGGAAAGCATCGCCGTCCAGTCAGGTGAGGGGGAAGTCTCCCCGGTCGATTCGTCTGCCGGGAATCCGTCCGCCGGGAATCTACCGGTGGATGACAGATTGTCCTACGCCATTCCCGACATCCTGCCCGAGCAGGTGCGCGCGGCTCGGGGGCTGTTGCACCGGGCCGAGGCGTTTCTTGCCATTCATGATCCCGATTCCCGCTCGCGGTTCAACAGCGCCATTGAGACCCTGCGTTACGAAGAGGCCTTCGTCTCGCAGATCTCGTTGCTCAAGGCGCGCCAGCATGCGCACAGGTCGAACGCGCATGCCTGCAAGCTTGATGCCGGTTCGACTGATGCCGCACCGGCCGATGCCAGTTCGACCGGTGCCACCGTACAAAAAGAACAGAAAGACATGTCCCGGAACTCGTCGCATGACGGGTCTCACGGCAATCTGCGCGACCGGTTCATCGCATCATTGCCGTTCTCGCTCACGGCCGGTCAGCGCCAGGTCATCGATGACATCGCCAACGATCTCTCCCGCGACTGTCCGATGCAGCGACTGCTGCAGGGCGAGGTGGGGTCCGGCAAAACCGTGGTGGCGCTCGCGGCCATGCTGCAAGCAGTCGGCGCCGGCTATCAGACGGTGCTTGTGGCTCCCACCCAGGTGCTAGCCGAACAGCATTATGAGACGATCGTCACGATGCTGGCGCGATTGGACGAAACCAATGTGCGCAGTGATTCGAGCGGCGAGTCGGATACTACGGCGCTCACGGCGTCCGTTTCCTCCGCGAGCCCAGCAATCCCTGTCACACTGCTGACCGGAGGCATGAAACTGGCCGCCCGCCGTAAGGCGCTGGCCGCGTCGGCGAGCGGTGTGCCCGGTATCATCGTGGCCACGCATGCAGCCTTTTCCAAGACGTTCCAGGCCCCGCGTCTGGCGTTGGTGGTGATCGACGAGCAGCATCGCTTCGGCGTGGAGCAGCGCGAAAGCCTCAATGCCAAAACCGATGACGGCACCACGCCGCATCTGCTGGTCATGACCGCGACGCCGATTCCGCGCACCGCCGCCATGACATGGTTTGGTGATTTGGACATCTCATGGCTTACCGAGCTGCCGGGCGGTCGCAAGCCGATTCGCACGGTGGTGGTCAACGAAGCGGACGTCCCCACGATGGTCCGTATGTTCCAGCACATCCGCCAGCGCATCGACGCGGGGGAGCGCGCGTATATCGTCTGTCCCCGCATCGACGCGGACGACGAGTCCGGTGAAGCGTCCGCCGAACGCAACAGGGCGGCCGAAGACAACGGTCGCCGCTCAGCCTCCCACGTACGCGGCGGGTCCCGGAAGGCCGAATCGGTCGGCATCGACGACCCGTACGAGACCTACGACGAGAACGGGGAGACCGTCGCCCGCCCGCCGTTGCATTCGGTGGAGGAGATATCAGGACGGCTGCAGAAGCTGCCGCAATTCGACGGCGTCAGGTTCGCCACGCTGACCGGACGGGACAAGGATGACGTCAAGACCCAGGTCATGGCTGATTTCGCGGCCGGGGAAACGCCGGTGCTGGTGTCCACCACGGTGATCGAAGTCGGAGTGGATGTGAAGCAGGCCAGCTGCATCGTGATCTTCGACGCCGACCGATATGGCCTGTCCCAGCTGCATCAGTTGCGCGGACGCGTGGGCCGAGGCGGCACGAATTCGTGGGCGTTCCTGATTTCGCGAGCCGAACCGGGGTCGATTGCCGAGCAACGGCTGGAAGTCATCCATCATTCTCTGGATGGCGCCGAAATCGCGCAGGCCGATCTCGAGTTCCGCGGTGCCGGCGATGTGCTGGGCGACGCGCAGTCCGGCGGCAAGTCGAGCCTCAAACTGCTGCGCGTGGTCAAGGACGCCGACATGATCGCCGACGCCCGCTCGCGCGCGGAACAGATCCTCGCCGACGACCCGGAGCTGACGGACGACGTGCAGCTCGCCGGTGCCGTACTCGACTTCACCCGCGGCAACGAAACCTTCCTGACCTCCAGCTGAGACCGTAACGCGCCAGTTTACGCAGGCTCGCTACGGTGTGTCCATTGTCGGTCCGGCAAGGCTTACTGCTGCAAGGAGAGATGATGGGCGAGAACATGCGCGATGTGCTGTTTCTGGTCGTGCTGTTCGCGGCGAACGTGATTCAGGCGATCACTGGATTCGCGGGCACTGTGCTCGCGATGCCGTTCTCGATGCTGCTGCTTGGAACCGATACCGCCAAAGTGGTGTTGAATCTGACCACGCTGCTGGCATGCCTGTGGCTGGGCGTGCAGCATCGTGCGCATATTCGGTGGCGCATTCTTGGCGAGATGGTGGGACTGATGGCCATCGGCATGGCTGCTGGCGTGGGGTTGTATGCGGTGCTGCCTCTGACGCCCCTGCAGAAGGCCTACGGCGTGTTCATCATCGTAATCGCGTTGAAGAATCTGATATGGCCGTCGCATGGCGAGCCGCCGCACTGGCTGCTCGTCATCATCGTACTGCTGGCAGGTGTAATCCATGGCATGTTCATCTCCGGTGGTGCGTTGCTGGTCATCTACGCTGCGGTGAGGCTCAAGGACAAAGACGAATTCCGTGCCACCATGGCTTGCGTCTGGGTGGCGCTCAATTCGGTGCTGGCCGTGCAGCAGGGGGTTGCCGGCGTACTGACTCCGCATGCACTGGTGCTTACGGCGGTGTCGATTCCGCCGTTGGTCGTGGCGATCGTCTTCGGCAACCGCCTCCAGAAGCATGTGAGCCAACAGGCGTTCCTGAAACTCACTTATGTGCTGCTGGTGGTTTCCGGCGCATCGATCGTGCTGTAGGTCGATTGCACCATAGGCAAGGACAAGGAGCAGGCGAATGACCGTTCGTTTGAAGGAATTGGTGGAGCAGACCGCCGACCAGAACATGGTGCTGGTGGCGGGCCGAGGTGGGCTTGACCGGCCGGTGCGATGGGTGCATATGGTCGAAAACGAGGAGATCGCCGGCTTCCTCGAAGGTCAGGAGATTGCGTTTACCACCGGTATCGGTCTGGAGACACAGGAGGACCTGTATCCGTTGGTCAAAAGCGCCTACGCCTCTGGAGCCACAGGTGTGGTGGTGAACATCGGCCCGTTCATCCATCAGATCAGCCCGGAAACCATACGGTTCTGCGACGAGCATGACTTTCCGCTATTCAAAGTGCCATGGAGCGTGCACATGGCACAGATCATGCACAGCTTCAGTTTAGCCATCACGATGAGCGAGAAGCACAGCATGGAGTTGGCCGCGGCGCTGGAGAACGCCATCTTCCATCCCGATCGCGAGGAGATGTATCTCGAATATCTGGAACAATCCGGTTTTGCCAAGGACTGGAACTATTGCGTGACCGTGTTCAGCGCGTGCGCCGATACTGCAATGATGATGCCGGCTGAGCCGATGGATGACGGCACCTCGGCGGTGGGGGCGGCGACTGCATCCGTCGCCGGGAATGAACCGGGAATCCACCTCGTCCACGGACATCACGACGCCGAGCGTGTAGCCTTGTACAGTCGTGACATTGAATCGTTGATTACGCGCAATCAATGGCGTGTGGCTGTGGTGCACATCGAAGGACGGCTGGTGTTGGTGTTCGCCAGATATACTGCCGAACAGGTCGAGATGATGGTGCGCGAGATGATTGCCGCGATTCGTAGTCAGGGCACGACACTCGAACGTACATACATCGGCGTGGGCAAGGTGACCAAGTCAGCCCGATGCATCGGCAAAAGCTACAATCAGGCATTGAAACTCGAGCGGTTGCAGCATCTGCGTGGTCGTGCGGGCGAGGTTGCCCTCTACGATAATTCCGGCATCGACAAGCTGCTGCTTGCCGTCTCGGACCATGCGATCCTGGAGGACTATTATCACGACAGCATCGGCCCGCTCGTGGAATACGACCGTGTGAACGGCACTGATCTGACCGAGACGCTGCGTGTGTATTTCCAGTTCTCCGGTTCGGTCAAGGAGACCGCCGCCAGCATGTTCGTGCATCGCAACACCGTAAGCTACAAACTCAACAAAATCGAAGACATTCTGGGCGTGAGCCTGTCCGACTTCCGCACGCGCGAATTCCTCTCGGTGGGGCTGCAGGTACGCGAGGTCCTCGACTGCTAGTCAACTGTGCAGGATGCAATCGCAGATGATTGTGCTGGAGCACAATCATCTTTAGGTTCTGCGATATGGAACCATGAATCATTCGCTCGTAGACTGCAAAGCAATCAAGGAATCCACAAGGATTCCAAGCAGTCGTCAAGCAGCAAATAGCAATCATGTGATGCGGCACATCGCGAAACCGTTGTTTCGATTGTGTATCGTGCACATCTCTGTTTCGTCTGTTTGGCGTAAGCCCGCATGAAAGGACGAGACGATGAGCGAATCACTGGCAACCAAGGAACTGACCGGCGAAGAAGTGGCCGAGCTGCACCGCGAATACGTGATGCAGTCCTGGCACAAGCAGGGCGAGCCGGTGATACCGGTCAAGTCCGCCAAGGGCATCTACGTCTACGACTACGACGGCAACAAGTACGCCGACATGTCGTCGCTGCTGGTGTGTTCCAACCTCGGCCATGAACTGCCCGAGATCGTGGATGCCATCAAGGCCCAGGCCGACAAGATGTGTTTCATGGCCCCTGCCTACGCCTCCGAGCCGAAGTCCAAGCTCGCCAAGATGATTGTCGACCTTGCCGGCAGCGACTTCTACCAGCGTGTGTTCTTCACCAACGGCGGCGCCGACTCCAACGAGAACGCCATCAAGATGGCCCGCATGGTCACCGGCCGCCAGAAGATCTTCAGCTGCTACCGCTCCTACCATGGTTCGACGTTGGGCGCGTCCTTCGCCTCCGGCGATTGGCGTCGCTTCGCCACCGAGGCCGGCGGCGCGGCCCCGAGCTTCGTGCACTTCATGAACCCGAACATGTACGAGGACGGCTTCGAACGCGGCAAGGATGACGCCAAGGTCACCGCTGTGTACCTCAAGCGCCTCGAAGACCAGATCATCTACGAGAACCCGGACGATATCGCCGCCATCATCATGGAATCCATCGTCGGCGCCAACGGTGTGATCCTGCCGCCGGACGGCTACATGGAGGGTGTGCGCGCCCTGTGCGACAAGTACGGCATCCTGATGATCTGCGACGAGGTCATGGCCGGATGGTGCCGCACCGGCAAGATGTTCGCCTGGCAGAACTTCGACATCAAGCCCGACATCTTCACCTTCGCCAAGGGCGTCACCTGTGGTTATGTGCCGCTGGGCGGCGTGGTGGTCTCCAAGACCATCTCCGACTACTTCACCGACCATGTGCTGCAGTGCGGTCTGACCTATTCCGGCCACACGCTGGCTTGCGCCGCCGGCGTGGCCGCCGTCAACTACTACGTCGAGCATGACGTAGCCGGTCACGTCAAGGAGATGGAAGGCATCCTGAAGCCGTTCCTCGAGGAAATGGCAGCCAAGCACAAGTGCGTGGGCGAATCGCGCACCATCGGCCTGTTCTCCGCGATGACCATCGTCAAGAACAAGGAGACTCGCGAACTGATGAGCCCGTACCACACCGCCAATCCGGTGATGGGCAAGATCATGGGCGCCTTGAAGGACAAGGGCTTCCTGACCTTCGGCCGTGAGACCAACGTGAACATCTGCCCGCCGCTGACCATCACCGCCGAAGAGCTCAAGGCCGAACTGCCCAAGGTGGATGAGGTCCTGACCTGGGTCGACGAGAACTTCTGCGACTGAGTCCTTGCTGCGGCTCCCCTCGTTGAGGAGAGCCGTCGGCATAAGCCGACGGCGGGGAGCCGTACGGACAGAAAGGAACGACAACAATGCTTTGGGATTATCAACAGCCGGTCGCCATACGCTTCGGCAACGGCCGCGTCCGTGAGATCAAGGACGTGGCGGCGGAAATGGGTCTAACGGAAGGGGGCCTGCTCGTTTCCGAGCGTCTCTTCGCCAAGAACGGCACCGCTGAGAGGATTGTCAAGGACTCCGAAGGCGCGATCAGCGAGATCTTCTCCGAATTCTCGCCCAACCCGGACGTTACCGAAGTGGATAAGGCCGCGGCCCTGATCCGCGAGAAGAACCTCAAATTCGTGGTGGCGATGGGCGGCGGCAGCGCGATGGACCTCGCCAAATCGGCGGCCAGCATCGCCCTGACGAACGATTCCATTGCTGACTACCACGGCACTGGCAAGGCCATGCCTCAGGAGCATTTGCCGATCATCGCAGTGCCCACCACAGCCGGCACCGGCTCCGAAGTCACCTGCGTATCCGTTCTCACCAACCGCGCGCTGGGCAAGAAGGCGCCGATTGTCTCGGACGGCTTCTTCCCCTCAGTGGCCATCATCGACCCAGAACTGACCTATTCGGTGCCGCCGCACGTCACCGCCTCCACCGGCATGGACGTGCTGAGCCAAGCAATCGAAGGCTATTGGAGCAAGGGGCATCAGCCGATCTGCGACGCCTGCGCCATTCACGCTGCGCCGCTCGTGTTCAAGTACCTGCCCATCGCCGTGGCCGAACCGGACAACGCGGAGGCCCGTCAGAAGATGTGCGAGGCGTCAGTGATCGCCGGGCTGGCGTTCACGCTGCCGAAGACCACGTCCTCGCACGCCTGCTCCTTCCCGCTGACCAATATCCATGGCATTGCGCACGGCGAGGCCTGCGGTCTGACGCTCGACTGGTTTGCCAGAATCAACGCGGACGCCCAGCACGGCCGTGTGCAGGAGTTCGCCCGGGCCATCGGCTTCGAGGATGTGGGTGCGATGGCCGACGCCATTCACGAGCTCAAGGCCAAGGTGGGGCTGCGCACCGGGCTCAAGGACCTCGGCCTGAGCGCCGAGCAGATCGACGATCTGGTGCGCATCAGCCGCCATCCGAACCTGTACAACAATCCGGTCGAGATCACCGACGAGATGCTCCGGGACATGTACGAGCATCTGGCCGCCACCGACTGACCGGAGCGAGCCGAGACAGGGAATGGTTATGCCGGGCGCTTGGCATCATACCGGGCGCCTTCCTCGGTCTCGCTATCGTATTCCATATTCAAGTCCACTATTCGAGCAATCGGTAATAATGTGGAAACAGAACGTTTGCAAGTCGTAAGAACTACGTAATCGATCACGCGATTGCCGCCGGTACAACAAGGGAAACATCGGGAAAGACCAGCAGAGGAGACGATTATGAGCGATGCAACAACACCGACTCCGAGCCGAAACCAGAATGAGCCGGGCACGTCGGTAGTGGCGGGAACCGCCATCAGCGGAGTGTCCATTGTAGAGGGTGCCGCCACCGCCAAGCGCAAGCCCCTGCCTACATGGATGAAGTCGAAGAAGATTCAGCCGCTGATTTCGCTGGTGCTGCTGATCGCCGTATGGTGGGCGGTCACTTCCGCCGGCCTCATCAACTCGCTGTACCTGCCGGGGCCGAAAGCCGTATGGGACGCCTTCATCGAGGCGAACAGCTGCCGACCGGCCTCCGCCGGATCCTCGCGCATCGTCTGCGGTGAACAGCAGTACTTCCTGTGGCAGCATCTTGTGGTCTCGCTGGAGCGCATCGGCATCGGCATGGCCCTGGGTATCGTGGTCGGCGTACTGGTCGGTTTCGTCTTGGCGGAAATCGGCTGGCTCAACCGCATCATCCTGCCATACATCAACTTCATTCGTGCGCTGCCGCCGCTGGGCTACATCGGTCTGCTCATCGTCTGGTTCGGCATCGGCGACACCACCAAGATCTGGCTGTTGTTCCTCGCTGCATTCCCGCCAATCGTGCTCGCCACCGTCGACGGTATCAACGGGGTGAACCGTGACCGCGTGAACTCCGCGCTCTCCCTCGGCGCATCGCGACCCAAAGCATTCCTGTTCGTGGTCTTCCCGAGCGCGTTGCCGTCCATCATGAACGGCATCCGGCTGGCGGTCGGCTTCGCGTGGACCACCGTGGTGGCCGCTGAGCTGAACAACGGTATCCCCGGCATCGGCGCGCTCGCCTATCTCTCCGGCACCGAGCTCAACACGCCATTGACCATCGCCTGCATCTTCGTGATCGGCATCGCGGCGCTGCTGCTCGATTGGCTGATTCTCGGCATCACCCATCTGGTGACACCGTGGGTGGGCAAGGAATAACGGCGAAGAGACAGTATGGCAAATCAATCGAGGAGAGGAATCACGATGCTGAAGAACAATGTCGCCAAGTTGATGGCGTCGGACGGTGGCGAGCGGCAGAACGGTTGTGAAACATATCGTGAAACAAAACGCCGCAGGATGGTTCGCCGAGTCGGAGCGCTGGCGGTGAGCGCTTCAATGCTCGCCGGTCTCGCCGGCTGCGGTAAGATGCCGACCGCCGACGAACTGGTCGGCAACACCTCGGGTGCGGCGGTAAGCGAATGTCCGGTGCCCTCGGCCAAGAACGAGGACTTCACCGGCACCATCCGCATCGCATGGCAGGCCATTCCGAACGCGGATCTGATTGTCAAAGACAAGGGGCTGCTTGAAGCCTGCCTGCCGAACGCCACCATCCAGTGGAGCCAGTTCAACTCCGGTGGAGATGTAATCCAGGCGTTCGGCTCGAACTCGCTGGACATCGGGCTGGCCGGTTCTTCCCCGGCAGTGCGCGCGGCATCCGCCCCGCTGAACCTTCCGGTGAAGGTGGTTTGGATCCATGACATCATCGGCGACGCGGAATCGTTGGTGGCACGCGGCGGCGACTACAAGTCCATCAAGGACCTCGCCGGCAAGAACATCGCCGTGCCGTTCGGCTCCACATCGCACTTCTCGCTGCTCTCCGCACTGCACAACGCGGGTATGAATGAGACCAGCGTGAACCTCATCAACCTTGACCCGGATAAGATGTCCGCCGCATGGACCCGCGGCGAGATTGACGCGGCTTGGGTGTGGGATCCGGTCCTGAGCACCTTGAAGGCGGATGGTGGCACCATCGTGACCTCCAGCGCCGCCACCGCCGTAACCGGTTCTGCAACCTACGATATGGAACTCGCCACGGACGCGTTCATCAAATCCAACCCGAAGGTCATGGAGACCTGGACCGCAGTGGAGAACTACGCGGTCGGACTCATCTCCAGCAAAGAGGCGGATTCTGCGGAATCCATCTCCACAATTCTCGGCAACTCGGTGGCCGACGTGAAGAAGCAGTTCAAGGGCTACACCTACCCGCAGGCCAAGGACCAAAGCGACATCTTCCACGGACAGCTGCCGGGCATCTTCAAGGACACCGCGGAATTCCTGAAAACCCAAGGCAGTCTGGACAAGGTGAGCGACGACTATTCCAACGTGCTCTACACCGACGCCATCGATCAGGTGGCCAAGCAGTAATCAGCCGCACCCGTGCAGTATTCAGCCGAGGTTCGCGCAGCGAGAAAGGACTTATCATGGCGAAGGACGACGCGCTCACTTGGGGTGAGCTTACCGAAAAGAAGACGATGGACGATCAGGGCGTGGCGGTGGACATCCGTGGCGTCAACAAACGGTTCATCACCCAGCAGGGCGATCAGGTGACCGCTTTGCATGACATCAACCTGACAATCAACAAGCATGACTTCATCTGCGTGGTCGGTCGTTCGGGCTGCGGCAAAACCACGCTGCTCAATATGTTGGCCGGCTTCGAGAAGCCGTCGGACGGTGAACTGGTCTCCGGCGGCGTGGCGATTGACGGACCGAGTCCAAAACGCGGCGTGGTGTTCCAGAAGCCTCCGCTCTATCCGTGGCTCACCGTGCGCAAGAACGTGGAGTTCGGCATGAAGATGCAGGGCGTACCGGTGGGGGAGCGTAAGGAACGCGCCGACCATTTCCTCGATTTGGTGGGACTGTCCTCCGCCGCCGACCGTCGTCCATACGAGCTCTCCGGCGGCATGCAGCAGCGTGCGCAGATCGCGCGCGTGCTCGCCACCGAGCCAGACGTGATCCTGATGGACGAGCCTTATGGCGCGTTGGACGCCCTGACCCGCGAGAAGCTGCAGAACGAGCTACTTCGTATATGGCGCGAACGCCACAGCACGGTGTTCTTCATCACTCACAGCGTGGACGAGGCCATTTTCCTCGCTACTCGTGTGATTGTGATGAGCGCGCACCCCGGCACGGTGAAGATGGACATTCCAATCACATTGCCGCGCGACCCCGATGATCCGGACAATATGGAGAAGGTGCGTGCCATGCCCGAATTCGTCAAGCTGCGCGAGGAGATCACCCAGGCCATCTATGTGCAGGACGATCAGGAGTAGCCGGTGGTTCAGGAGGCCGTCCAGGAGCAGTCAGTGGCAGATGGAGAGAGGGGGTCAAAAGCCGAGAAGGCCGAGAAGGCCGCGAAAGCCGCGTGCAGGTAAAACAGCACTAGTTATTTGGGTATGCAGGTAAAAAGTGCACATGAAGAGGCCTTTTTGATGCTGGTCGCGTACCTGTTTTACCTGCAGCTGTGCTTTACGACACTGTTTCACCTGCAACTATGACTTATATCTGTACCTGTTTTGCCTGCAGATGACGGCTGGCCTTGTCGTTACTCCGGTATTGCTGGTCTTCATGGCATTGTTTCACCTGCAGCTTGTTTTTGACTGGGCTAAGCTGGTGAACATGCGCGTAATCTCAGGACGATTCAAAGGCGTGGCGCTGGCCACTCCGAAAACCGGCACCCGGCCCACCACCGACCGGACCAAGGAGGCCATCTTCTCCCATCTCGACTCATGGGGAGTTCTGGATGGCGCCCGCGTGCTCGACCTGTTCGCCGGCACGGGCGCACTCGGCATCGAGGCGCTGAGCCGTGGCGCTCGCGAATTGGTCGCCGTGGAAAGCTCGCGCCCGGCTGCCGCGCTGATCTCGAAGACCCTCGCCGACCTGAAGCGCAACCGTTCGTGGAGCGCCGATCTGAACGCCCGTGTGCTGGTGAAGAAGGCCGAAACGGTGGCCGGAGGCTTCGGGGAGCCGTTCGGTGTGATTTTCATCGACCCGCCCTACGCCTATGGAACCGACGAATGCAACCAGTTGCTCGCCGATCTGGCCACCGGAGATGCCACCAACGAGCGCACGGTCATCATGCTGGAACGTTCGATCCGCTCCGACGATCCCGCAGCGCCTGAGGGCTGGGCGATCACCGAGCGCCGCAACTACGGCGAAACCGCCGTGTTCTACATCGAGCCGATCGCAGAGTCCGCCGACACCGCCGAGCAAGCTACTGAGGCCTCGGTGGTCGCCGAATCCTAGACGCGGTTCGCCAGACAATCAGCCCAGTCGCCGCGGGTGGGCGGCGGAAACCTCCCAGCCCAGCGACATCAGTGTTTTACGGTCGGCCTTGTCCAGCGCCTTGCAATCCAGGGCTTCGATAAGGTCCGGCCGTATGTCGTTGGTGCGGGCCAGCGCCTCATCGCGACGGAACCGGTCGACTTTGCCGTGGTCGCCGGACAGTAGGATCTCCGGTACGGATATGCCTCGCCACACCGCGGGCTTCGTGTACTGATGGTGCTCCAGCAGTGCGCCTTCGCCGGTATAGGATTCCTCCACAATCGATTCGGGGTTGCCCATGAACCCCGGCATCAGGCGGGTGATCGCCTCCAGCATCACGGAGACGGCCACCTCGCCGCCGTTCAGCACATAGTCGCCGATCGAATACTCGCGCACATCGATGCCCTGCGCGCGGTAGTACTCGGGGATGCGGGCATCATAGCCTTCATAGCGTCCGCAGCCGAACAGCAGATGGCCGGCATGGCTGAGCTCGGTGGCATCACGCTGGGTAAACAGCGGAGCGGACGGATTCGGGAAGATCAGCACTGGGGCGGATTCCTGAGTCGGTGCCATGTCGGTGCCGTTCGTTGCGCCATTGTCACTGCCTCCGTCGGGCTCGACGGTGGCATCACGATCCATCACATCCGCAGCGTCCTCATCCAGAAGCGCATCGTCGCGAATTTCCGAGAAGTCAAGTATCGCTTCATCAGGTGAATCCTCGGCTTCCGAGGAGGGGAATGCGAGTTCCTCCGCCGGGCCGTTTTCCGAGGGAGGCTCCAGTTCCAGCAGGTCGTCCAGGCATTCCGCCCATACCTCGGGCTTCATCACCATGCCGGCACCGCCGCCCACCGGGGTGTCGTCCACCGAATGATGCACGTCATGCGTCCAGTCGCGCAGGTTATGGGCGGTGATCTCCAGAAGGCCCTTGCTTTGCGCCTTGCCCATCAGGCTCAAGTTCAGTACCTCGAAGTACTCGGGGAATACGCTCACGATATCAATCTTCATGTCACACAGCCTATCGGTACCCGTCCATAAGAAGCTCGCGCATTACAGACCCGTCGTTACACTATTGCGATGATGAACACGACGATGACCATTCCCACACGCAAGAAGCCCGAAGTGCTGGCGCCAGCCGGCAATCTGAGGGGGCTCAAGACCGCGGTCGATTACGGTGCCGACGCCGTCTACTGCGGCGGCAAGGCGTTCGGCATGCGCTCCGCCCCCAAGAACCTGAGCCTCGAGGACTTTGAGGAGGGCTCGCGCTACGCCCATGCGCGCGGCGCCCGCGTGTACGTGACCTGCAACGTACTGCCGCGCAACAACGAGATCGAGGCGATGCGCGAGTACGTGGGCCAGCTCAAGGACACCGGTGTGGACGCGTTGATCGTCTCCGACATCGGCGTGATGATGATGGCCCGTCAGGTGGCGCCGAACCTGGAGCTGCACGTCTCCACGCAGGCTGGCGTGACCAATTATCAGGCTGCGAACGCCTTCTATGAGCTGGGTGCCCGCCGTGTGGTGCTGGCCCGCGAGATGGATCTGCAGGCCGTGCGCGACATCCGCGCCAACATCCCCGACGACCTCGACATCGAGTGCTTCGTCCATGGCGCGATGTGCATGGCCTTCTCCGGCCGCTGCCTGTTCTCCAACTATCTGACCGGGCGCGACGGCAATCATGGCGAATGCGCGCAGCCATGCCGTTGGAAGTATTCGATCGTGGAGGAGAAGCGCCCCGGCAAGTACTATCCGATCGAGCAGACCAAGGACGGCGCCTACCTGTTCAATTCGCAGGACATGAACATGCTCGATCACCTGGATGACCTGATCGACTCCGGCGCCACCAGCCTCAAGATCGAAGGCCGCGCCAAAAGCGCGTATTACATCGCCGCGATGACCAACGCCTATAAGACCGCGGTCAACGAATACATGGTGCAGCGCGGGTTCGAATCGGCGGACGGCACGGTTTTGCAGCCGTTCCACGACCGCGTGGTCCGCCCGTCCGATCCCGATTATGCCGAGGTGATGGCCGCGTTCGGCTCGGATGATGCCGGCGATCAGGTGATGCGCAACGCCGACAAGGCGTTCGCCGGTGTGGCGGACGACGGCTACGAGCGTCCGGGCATCACCGTGATAGGACAGTCCGGTGCCGGTGCCGGTGCCGGTGCAGATGTCGTCGCCGTCGCCGAGCCCGACGGCATGAGCGCGCACGCCCGCTCCACCCGGCGCAAATCCAACACGGCGGTGGAAGTCATCGAGAGCGATTGGAAGCATGCCGCGGTCCGTCCCGCCCCGCACGTGACGTTGCCCGGATGGCTGCTTGAGGAGACCGACAAAGTCGCCCATCGCGACTACTCCACTGGGTTCTACTATCCCGAACACAAGGTGACGCAGAACATCGACCGCTCCGCCTACTTCCGCTCGTGGATGGTGGTAGGCGAGGTGCTGAGCTGGAGCGCCGACGAAGGCGGTCGCGTCACGCTGATGAGCCGCAACAAGATCGAGCCGGGCCAGGAAGTCGAATTCCTGCTGCCCGGTGAACAGCCGCTGGTGTTCACCGTGCCGGACGCAGGTCTGCGGGATGCCGATGGCCAGCCCGTCCCCGCCATCAACAATCCCGCGCACGTGTTCTCGATGCCCTGCCCGCACCAGGTGCCGATTAACGCCGCCATCCGCTCCCGCACCAAGAAACCCACGTTGAAAGCCGAATGACCATGACCGAATACAGTGACGAAATCCTTGACTCCAACGCCATCAGCTCCACCGACCGTGAAGGGCGTCCGATTCCGGTGACCATCCCGATTGCATTGGCGCCCGGCGTCAAGGTGGTCTACACCACCAGGCTCGGCGGCCTCAGTACAGGCGATTGGGGCAACCTCAACCTCGGTGGCAAATCCGGCGACGAGCCGGAGGCCGTGCTGTCCAACCGCATCGCGCTCGCCGAAGCGGTCGGCGCGCCGCTGTCCTTGGTGTCCCAAGTGCATTCCGGCGTCGCGGTGGACGTCGATACCGACGAATACGCCGTGAACACCGATTTCGGTTTCGACGGTTCCGGTACGCGTCATGCGCTGTCTGCCGCGGGACTTGTTGCCGACGAGGCGACCGGAAACACCGATGCCGAACACGGCGGTGCCGTGGTCATTGACGCCGACGGTCAGGTCTCCGCCCGGCGAGGCATCGCGTTGGGCATGTTCGCCGCTGACTGCCTGCCGGTATTGATGGCCGACCCGGTGGCCGGCATCATCGGCGCCGCGCATTGCGGACGCCGCGGTCTGGAACGCGGCATCATCGGCGCCACGGTGGAATTGATGAAGCTCAAAGGTGCCGAGCCGAGCCGCATCGTGGCCACATTGGGCCCGCGCATCTGCGGCGACTGCTATGAGGTGGGCGATGACATCGCCGATCAGTTCGTCAAGAGATTCCCCCTGACCAAGACCCAAACCCGCTTCGGTGGAGCGGGCATCGACATAGCCGAGGCCGCGATGATCGATCTGGCGTTCGCGGGCGTTCATCAGGTCGTCGATTCGATGCCGCGCGTGCACGCCGCCACCGAATATCTGGAAGAAGACACCGAACTGGCCGAACTGTGCCGTACTGATGGCGAGGGACCGGCGGCGCTCGCCGAACGCATCGCCCATATCAACCGCAGCATGTGCACGCTCGAAAACCCGCTCTGGTATTCGCATCGCCGCGCCTCGCTGGCGGGCAAGTCCCACGAAGGCCGCATGCTTGCTCTCGTCGTGCGCGAATAGTGCACGGACGATGCACGAATAGCACATGCGCAATGTGTGGATAGTGCACGAATCACGAGCACATTCGGTAAAGAATGTAAAGAATAGAGTGACGCAGGTCACGAACGGGTATCCCTCACCCTACGGTGGTGCCTATGACTGAGAGAGAAATCGATACTTCCACCATGCGCGCGTCTGCGCACGCGACTGTGCAGACGTCTGCGCAATCATCGTCTGCCGGCCAAGCCGCGACCCCGCAATCCGCGCCGGTGGTGGCCGTGGTGCTCGCCGCGGGATTCGGCACGCGATTCGACCCTGACAATCCCAAGCAATTGGTATCTGTGGGTGGCAAGCCTATCGTGTGCTGGAGCATTGAGGCGTTCGAGCGATGCGCACGCGTGAGCGATATCGTCGTGGTGGTCAACAGCAGAGTGCGCTCCCAAGTCGAATCGCTGATCGACCAGCGGAGATACGCCAAGGTGCGTGTGGTGATCGACGGCGGTGCCGAACGTGTGGATTCCACTGCTGCGGCCCTGGACATGTTGGCTCAGGCCGGAATCCCGGATGACGCCAAGATTCTCATCCATGACGCCGTGCGTCCGTTCGTCCAGCAGTCGGCGATCGACGGATCCATCGACGCCCTCGACCAGTTCAAGGCCGCCACCGTGGCCTATGCGTCCACGGACACCGTGCTGCTCACCGAGGATCTGGGCGATCTCAAAGTGGTCAGGTCCGTGCCGGACCGTCCGAACACGTTCCGCGCGCAGACGCCGCAGTCCTTCCGGTTCTCCACGATCCGCAAGGCCTATGAGCTCGCCGCCGCCGACCCGGACTTCCATCCCACCGACGATACGCGCGTGGTGGTGGACTACCTGCCGAACGAACCGGTGGCCATCGTCTCCGGCGCGGAGACCAACCTCAAGATCACCACGCTGGAGGACATCCCCACCGCCGAGCGCATCGCCGAGGAGATCGAGGGCCGCGACCCGAAGGAGGAGGCCCGCGCGCGCATGCATGCGCTGCTTGCCCAGGCCGCGGGCCAGATGCGGTAGTCGCAGGCGGCTACACTGTGTGATATGCGTGAACTTAATGTGGTGATATCCGGATTCGACCATTATGCTGACGTGGACATCAACCCTGCATACGAGGTGCCCAAGGCGATCGCCGAACGAGGCCTTGGAGAGCCGTCCGGACCGGACGACGTGCTCAACGAAGTTCAAGTCAAGTTTCACGCGGTCAGCCTTCCGGTGAGTTTCGCCAAGGCCTGGCCCATGCTGAAGGAAGGCATCGAAGCCACCCATCCGGATATCGTCATCGCCACAGGGCTCAAGCATTCCGCCCGCAGCGTGATGCTTGAGCGTTGCGCCACGAATCTGATGGATACGGAGCGCCCGGATGCCGACAATGTGATTCCGCGCCGCAAGCCCATTGACCCGAACGGTCCTGCGGCCTATTGGACCCGGCTGCCGTTGCGCTCGATTCTGCAGGATTTCACTGATGACTCCATCGCCGCATCGCTGAGCTCCGATGCCGGCACATTCGTATGCAATTCGCTGTTCTACAACCTGCTCAATTGGATGGATACGCAAGACCGCGTGCTGGGCGGATTCGTCAGCTTCCCGCCGGTACGTCCCGAGCAGTCGTCGCAGCATGGTCTGCCGCTCGAGCAGCAGATCGAAGCCGGGCGTGACGTGGTGCGCGAAACCGTGCGCTACTATCTCAACCCCTCCAGTTCGGACATTCTCATCGCCTGAACGCGCAGGACCGCCGCGGTGTCGCCATGGTCGTCATGACTTTGCTGCCGCGGGAAACTAGAACATCGTTCGCACGCATTGTAACGATTGCATATCGATGGCTGTATCCATCATCCGTATGCGGTACAGTGCATCAAGGACAAGCCAAAGGCTATTGGATGTGAAAGGATAATCAGCCATGGTGGATCGTTTCCCGGTGGTGCTGCGAGGATATGACAAAGAGAAGGTCGACTTGGCGTTCGACGCCGCCCAGAACAGCCTGAACCAGGCTCAGAAGACGTTGGCCAGCATGCGTGAGCAGATTGCCGCGGACGATGATCGCATCTTGCAGTTGCAGGCGCAGTTGCAGGAGGAACGCAACAAGAAGCCACAGAAGAACAGCTTCGCATCGCTCGGCGCCAACGCGCAGCAGATGCTCGCCTCCGCCGAACAGACCAGCACCGAGCTGCTGAACCGCGCCAAGCAGGACGCCTCCGCCACTCGTATGGCCGCCCAGGCCCAGGCGGAAACGCTGCTCAACAATGCCAAACTGGATGCACAGCACATCCTCGACGACGCCAACGCCAAGGCATCCTCCATCCTGCAGAACGCCACCACCCAGGCCGACTCCCTGACCTCTTCGGCCAAGCAGGAGACCGATCAGCTGCGTTCCGAGACCACCAAGAACATCACCGAGCAGCGTCAGGCCGTGGAACTTGAGCTGAGCAACGCACGCGAGGAGCACAACAAGAAGCTGTCCTCCGAGCGCGCCTCCCAGGAACGCGAGCTGGCGGACATGAAGGCCGAGGCCACCGCCAAGATCGCCGCGCAGCGCAAGGCCGCGAACGAGGAGATCTCCAAGCTCAAGTCCGATTCCAACGATCAGATCGAGGCCGCGCTTGCGGAGGCGAACAAGAAGCTCGCCGATGTGCGTGAACAGGTCTCCAAGATGATGACCGAGGCGCAGCGCAAGGCCGGTGAGATCATTGATGCCGCCAAGTCCAAGGCCCAGGAGATCACCGACGAGGCCGAGGTCAGCCGTACGAATACCATCAGCCAAGTCAGCGCCGAAGTCGAGCAGATCCGCAACGATATCGCCGCCCAGCAGGACGAGGCCACCAAGAAGGTCAATGAACTGTTGCAGCACTTGGAGGAGCGTCGCGAGGCAGCCAAGAAGGAGGCCGACGAGCTGGTGGGGCAGGCCAAGACCACCCGCGAAGAAGCCGATTCCTATGCAGCGAACAAGCGTCAGGAAGCGGATGCCCAGGCTGCCGCCATCGTGCATAAGGCCGGTGCGGACGCTGACGCCCAGGTGGCGGAGCGTCGCGCTGCCGCCCAGAGCGAGCTGGACAGCCTGACCAAGCACATCGCCGATCTTCAGGAGCGTGAGGCCACGATCACCCAGCGCGTTTCCGAACTGCGCTCTATGTTCGCCCAGGCCTTCTCCGGATTCGCGTTCGAGGCCACCAAGAACGCGGCCGAAACGTCGCTGCCGGTGGTCAATCCGGTGCCGGCACCGGTGGAAGGCGAAACCGTGACCGAGCCGGCCAAGGCCGTCGCCGAGGAGTCAGATGCTGCGCCTGCCGAGCAGTCGAACGAGGCCGAGGCTGCGAACGAGGCCGCTGTGTCCGCCGACGAACAGCCCACCGTGGCCATCGCGGAACAGCAGTGAGCGTGGTTACGGTCCTCGAAGAGTGCCTCACCGAGGCTCTTACCGAGTGCTGCATAGCCGTTGACAGCCATTGATGACTACTGATATGGTTCGTTGATCATGCCAAGCCCGGCCAGGTGCCGGGCTTTTGCATATCTATACACAAAATACCTGCAAACCTCCATCGTGGATCGTGTTGCAGGTCGTGCTGCAGGTATTTTGTGTCTATTTATGGCCTATTACGGGGACATGATATGCGCTGTTCCGCTGAATGCAGGTAAAACAGAGACATTTCAGCAGAATGTTGCAGGTAATACAGGTACATGAAAAGGGGGTGCAGGTAATTTGTGTCTCGATAGAGCCGGTTGTTGAGCGTACGGAAGCACAAAATACCTGCAGCTGGTTGTACAGGTACACAAAATACCTGCAGCTGATGTGCGGAAGCCTTTTACGGTCGGCCGGCTACACTGCTAGAGACAAGAACTTGCGGCACCTGTGCGTTGAGCCGGGTGCCGCAATCGTTGTAACACGCGCCACAAGCGCACCAATCCGAAGAAGGAGTAGACATGAGTGAACTCTCGCCTCTGACCGGCGAAGCGTTGCACGCCCTGCGTGACGAATTCGACGCCGACGGCACCAACCGTCTGGCCATGAACGCGGTGACCGCCGCCGGCATCGAGAAGGTGGCGCGCAACTACGACCGCGCACGTCTGCTGCAGCGTCGTTTCTCCACCGTGGTCGACAACGGCGAAGCCACCCATCAGGACCGTTCCGGCCGTTGCTGGCTGTTCAGCTCGTTGAACGTGGCCCGTTTCATCGCCAAGAAGAACATGAACCTCAAGGAGTTCGAGTTCTCCCAGAACTATGCGATGTACTACGATAAGCTCGAGCGCGTCAACTACTTCCTCAAGGATGTGGCCGCACTGGTGGCAGCCGGCGAACCTGCCGACTCCCGTCTGATGCAGCATCTGCTCGCCGACGTGATGGGCGACGGTGGCCAGTGGACGATGGCCATGAATGTGTACAAGAAGTATGGTGCCGTGCCGAAGGACCTGTTCCCGGAGACCGAATCCTCCAAGAACACCGGTGCGATGAACACCCAGCTGCGCCACCTGCTGCACACCGCCGTGGCACACCTGTATGCGGCGGCCGGCGATCAGGCCAAGACCGACGAGATCGTGGCCGAGACCACCGCTGCCGGACACCGCATCCTGACCATTCACCTCGGTGAGCCGCCGGTCTCCTTCGACTGGGAGTGGACCGACGCCGACGGCGAGTTCCACCGTGACGGCGAGATCACGCCGGTCGAATTCTGGCAGAAGTACGTGGGGCCTGCCGGCCTTGAGGACTACGTGTGCCTCGTGGACGACCCGCGCGCCGAACACGCCAAGGGCAAGAAGATTGGCATCGAGCATCTGGGCAATGTGGCCGGTGGAGACGCGACCGAATACCTGAACGTGCCGAACCAGTTCATGAAGGACTGCGTGCGCAAGATCCTGGTCGAACAGGGCATCCCGGTCTGGTTCGGCGCCGATTGCCACCCGTTCATGGACCGCGAGAACGGCTCTTGGGCCACCGATTTGTTCGAGTATGGCAAGGTGTACGACGTGGACTTCGACCTCGACAAGGAGGCCCGCGTGCGCTTCGCCGATTCGGCGATGAACCACGCCATGGCCTTCGCCGGCGTGGACGTCGCCGATGACGGCACCACGACCCGCCGCTGGCGCGTCGAGAATTCCTGGGGTTCGAAGATTGCGGACAAGGGCTACTTCACCATGTCCGACGACTGGTTCACCGAGTACGTCTACGAGGTGGCGGTTCCGAAGGCCATGCTCCCCGAGGAGTATCAGAAGGCCCTAGAAGAGCCTGCCACCATGCTCCCCGCATGGGATCCGATGGGCGCATTGGCTAAGTAGCGCGCGAAGCGCGCATCAGCCAATGCGAAAAGCCGGGAATAGAAAACAACCCAGTGGGTTGTTTTCCCGGCTTCCGGCCGACAGGCCGGCGGTGGGCGCGGAGCGCGCTTGCGTGAAACGCAAGCGCGCCTGAGCCGACGCGCCGTTGAGTGGAAAGCCCGGTGGGCTTTCCACAGGCGCGGCTCGGGGCCGATAGGCCACGAGGAACGGCGAAGGTAATGCTGAGTGCCGCCGTAGGCGGCTCCGTTCTTGCAGGGCGCGGAGCGCATTGGCTAACAAGTGGTCCGTCTCGTAATTGTCTGAGTGGTGTTGGCCCCTCTGACGACTACCCCTCAGTCGGCTACGCCGACAGCTCGTCCTGCAAATTCGGACGCGCTACGCGCGCATTCAACTGGCTCGCCTGTCGGCTCGCACAGCACCTACAAACAGCTTCGCTGTTTGCTTCACGGTGCTGTCCTGACAAGGGGAGCCATACAAGCCGTATCGGCCCCCTCTGACGAGGGGGCTGTCAGCGAAGCTGACTGGGGGAGAGACACGAGAAGAGTGCTCAATTATTAGTGAGACAGACCGCTAGTATGCCTAAGCCGCCGGCCCGCCACCCAACCCGCAAACGTCCGGCCGTCCACAAAACGGCCGGACGTTTCCATATCGGCAGACGCACAGGTAGACTTACGTTTTCGCATGCTTGAATCATTCGGAGAGCAAGAGAGGAGAGTCGGCATGGCAGCACTTCGTGGTCCGGACAGTTCCGAAGACGAGCGTCGTTTGGGGGAGCAGGCCGTCTTTCCGGAGACCGTGGACATCAACATCCGCCAGCTTGACCCGATTCCCGCGCCTCGCGCGTTCCTCAAGGAGCAGCCGCTTACCGACGCGATGAGCGAGCTGGTGCTTCACTCCCGTCAGGAGATCCGAGACGTGCTGAACGGCCGTGACGACCGCTTGCTGGTTATCGTGGGCCCGTGCTCCATCCATGATCCGAAGGCCGCCCATGAATACGCCGAAAAACTGGCCGCCGTCAAGCGCGAGCTTGAAGACCGCTTGGTCATCGTGATGCGCGTCTACTTCGAGAAGCCGCGTACCACCATCGGCTGGAAGGGCCTGATCAACGACCCTGACCTGGACGGCCGTTTCAACATCCGCAAGGGCATGTGGCTCGCCCGCAAGGTGCTGACCGACGTGCTGAGCCTCGGCCTTCCCGCCGCCACCGAATGGCTTGACCCCATCACTCCGCAGTACATTTGCGATGCGATCAGCTGGGGTGCCATCGGTGCGCGCAACACGGAAAGCCAGGTTCACCGCGAGCTGGCCAGCGGCCTGTCGATGCCGGTCGGCTTCAAGAACGCCACCGACGGTTCGATCAAGCCTGCCGCCGATTCCTGCTACACGGCCGGGTTCGAACATCATTTCCTGTCCATCAACCTCGATGGGCGCGTCATCTCCGCTGAGACCAAGGGCAATCCGGATTGCCATCTCATTCTGCGCGGCTCCAATACCGGTCCGAATTATGATGCCGAATCGGTGCGTCAGGCTATTGCCGCGCTGAAGGCTTCCAAGGCGTCCGGTCCGAGCGAACATGGTCTGGTCATCGACGCCGCACACGGCAATTGCGGCAAGGATGAGAACCGCGAAGCCGAAGTGGTCGAGGAGCTGGCCGAGCGCATCGCCGCCGGCGAGCCTGGCATCACCGGCATCATGATGGAAAGCTTCCTCGTAGGCGGCCATCAGAAGCCCGCGCCGCTCGACCAGCTCGTCTACGGACAGTCCGTCACCGATGCCTGCGTGCCGTGGGACCGCACCAACGAGCTGCTGCATACGCTGGCCGACGCGGTCACCGCCCGTCGCAACCTTCAGCGATAAGGTACTTTGTTGCAAGAAACGCTCACTGAACAGTGCTCAGTGAGCGTTTTGCAGCAGAAGGGCGCACTGCAGGCGCGCTGAGGCGCTGAAGTGTGTTTGAGGGTTTGTTTGTTCCTGTGACACTTTATTCTTGGGGAAGATAGTGCACAAGGAGAAGAGAACATGCAGCAGCAGCAAGGCCAGAACCTGGCTGAGCAGACATCACCGGTCCATCCCCAGCCGTTGAACACGCCGGAGGAGCTTCGGGCCATCCGGCAGGCGATGGATGAGGGGAAGAATCCGCTTGTCGCCACCGATGTGCCGCGTTGGGAGGATCAGGTCGGCGTCAGCCGTATCGTCAACCGACGGGTGCTGGAGCTTGAGCCGCTTCCTACGCCGGCCCAAGTGCTAGCGGAACTGCCGCTCAGCGCGCATGCTCAGGAGATCGTCGCCTACTCGCGTGACGAGATCCGCGCCTGCCTCTATGGGCAGGATGATCGTCTATTGGTGATTGTGGGTCCGTGCTCGGTGCATGACCCGGCAGCTGCGCTTGATTACGCCCACAGACTGGCGAAAGTCATGAACGAGCTCGACGGCGAGCTGCTCATCGTCATGCGGGTGTACTTCGAGAAGCCGCGTACCACGGTCGGCTGGAAGGGGCTCATCAACGACCCGGACATCGACGGCACCCACAACATCCGCAAAGGCCTGTTGCTGGCACGCAAGACGTTGCTCGGTGTGCTTGATGAAGGTCTGGCTGCCGCAACGGAATTCCTTGAGCCGACGAGCCCGCAGTTCATCGCCGATGCGGTGAGCTGGGGTGCCATCGGTGCGCGCAACACGGAAAGCCAGGTGCATCGTCAGCTCGCCAGTGGCATGTCGATGCCGATCGGTTTCAAGAACGCCACTGATGGCTCGGTCAAGGCGGCGGTGAACGGCTGTTTCGCGGCGTCCCAGCAGCATACCTTCTTCGGCATCGACCATATGGGCCGTGCCTGTGCCGTGGAGACACTCGGCAATCCGGACTGCCATGTGGTGCTGCGTGGCTCCATTCACGGCCCCAATTACGATGCCACGTCCGTGGCCAAGGCCATGGAGACGATCCGCGACGAAATGCCGGCGGATTCCGCCGCGTCACATGGATTGATCGTGGATTGCTCGCATGGCAACTCCGGCAAAGACGAGCATCGTCAGGCTGAAGTGGTGCGGGACATCGCGCGGCGCATCGCGGCAGGTGAGCGCGGCATCACCGGAATCATGATGGAAAGCTTCCTCGTAGGCGGCAATCAGCCGGCCGCTCCTCTCGACCAGCTGGTCTACGGCAAATCCATCACCGACCGTTGCATCAGCTGGCCGGATACCGAGGCACTGCTGCGCGAGCTGGCCGACGCCGTCGCCACCCGTCGCTGGCACTGACCTTCCTTCTGGCTCCCTTTGTCAAGGGAGCTGTCGAACGTAGTGAGACTGAGGGGTAGTTCTTCTAGTCTGAGATGTAATAACGTGAAAGGAACTTATATATGGGTATGAAAACGGTAGCCATCATTGGCGCATTGGATGAGGAAGTGGCGCTGATCGCCAAGTCGCTCACCCACGTCACCCACATCGCCAAGGGCAGTCTGGACATCGCGGTGGGTACCGTGGACTCGTTCGGTTCGGACGTCATCAAGGTCGCCGCCACGGTGGGTGGCATGGGCTTGGTGAATGCCGCGGCCACCACCCAGCTGCTCATCGATGAATTTGCGCCGGATGCCGTGATTTTCTCCGGAATCGCCGGCAATCTCAACACCCATCTGCATATCAACGATGTGGTGCTCGGTGGTACGTTGCGTTACCTCGATACCGATATGCGTCTGGTGGGACAGTGGAAGCCCGGCACCGAAGACAAGCCGGTCGAGGAATTCTTCTCCGACCCGCACCTGCTGCAGGTCGCCGATCAGGCGCTCGCCAATGCCGGCATCACCCACATCACCGGTATCATCGCCTCCGGCAATTACTTCGTGGACACCCCCGAAAAGGTCGAGGAGGTCATTCGCCGAACCGGTGCCGACGCTGTGGAGATGGAAGGTGCCGCCGTGGCGCAGGTCGCCGCCCGCAACGATGTGCCTGCTCTGGTGATTCGTGCGCTCTCCGACAATGCCGATACCGATTACGAGGTGTTCAAGGAGTTCGATATCTCCGAATACGCCGACACTGCTGCCCGCCTTGCCGTGGACATCGTCAAGCGACTGTGATTCTCTTGGCTTCGGCTGCCCTGATGATGGACTGATGACGCTCTGATGACGCCCCTCTTCATGAGGGGCGTCATCATATGGCGACGGATTGTGTGCTCACAGGTCTTTCCCATAGGCCTATAGGCCCGTAGGTTCACAATGTGAACGATTCAGGCTCTCGTCCGCAGCCAAGGTCCATACTCGAACATCAGGCACAGCGATGTGTGGGGACGTCGTTGTGGCCACAAGCCGATTCACGCCTCTCCGCATGCCTGTCGTTGTGCTTTGAATTGTGAGCCATGGCATGCCAACCGCAGCCATGGCACATGCTGCATAAGTATGTACGGACAGCGTATGCAAACGCTGATTCGCAGCATGAGGAGAGAGAACCATAATGTCTGCAACTGCAACCGCAGCCGTTCAGGAACCCGTGAAGAAGGATTCGGTTCCTGAGATCATCGCTGCTTCCATGGTCGGTACGGCCATCGAATTCTACGACAATTACTGTTATTCCATCGCCGCGGCAAGCTACTTCGGCATGATCTTCTTCACGAGCGTCGCCAAGTCCAACCCGGCGCTCGCCACCCTGATGGCGTTCGTCACGTTCGCCGTGTCCTTCCTTGCTCGCCCGTTCGGCTCCATGCTGTTCGGCCACTTCGGCGACAAGATGGGCCGCAAGAAGACGCTGGTCATCGCGCTGATGACGATGGGCATCGCCACCTTCCTGGTCGGCTGCCTGCCTGGCTATGACCAGATCGGCCCGTGGTCCGTGGTCATCCTGTGCATCTGCCGCGCATGCCAGGGTGTCGGCCTCGCCGGTGAATGGTCCGGTGCCGCCCTCGTGGCCACCGAAAACGCCCCGGCCGACAAGCGTGCGCTCTACGGCTCCTTCCCGAACCTTGGCGCCCCGATCGGCTTCTTCTGCGCCTATGGCCTGAACCTGCTGCTCGAGTCCAACCTGAGCCAGGAGCAGATGATCGCCTTCGGTTGGCGTATCCCGTTCCTGTGCTCCGCGGTGCTGGTCATCATCGGCCTGTATGTGCGCGCCCGCATGTCCGAGACCCCGGTGTTCCGCAAGGCGCACACTGAGAAGCGCACCTCCAAGCACCCGCTGCGTGACCTCCTGCCGTACTGGAAGGAAGTCCTGCTGGGTACGGTCGCCATGGGCATCACCTACACCCTGTTCTATGTGCTCGGCACCTGGTCCCTTTCCTACGGCGTCAAGGGCCTGAAGTTCAGCCAGAGCGATTACCTGCTCATGCAGATGTGCTCGGTGGTGTTCTTCGCCATCTTCATCGTGGTCTCCTGCGTCTACGCCGACAAGGTGGGCCGCAAGAAGGTCCTGTTCGTGGTGACTGCTGGCACGCTGGTCTTCAGCTTCTTCACCCCGCTGCTGCTCGTGCACTCCGCCGCCCACATCATGATTTTCCTGTGCGTCGGCTTCGTGCTCATGGGCGGCCTGTTCGGGCCGTGCGGCGCCTACCTGCCTGAGCTCTTCCCGGTGCACGTTCGTTACTCCGGCGCAGGCCTGAGCTACAACCTCGCCGCCATCTTCGGTGGCGCGTTCGCCCCGACCATCGCCCAGGCTCTGGTTTCCTCCAAGTTCGGCGTGGCCGGTGTGGGCTGGTACATGGCCATCATGGCCGCGCTCGCCCTGCTCGCCCTGTTCCTCATCAAGGAAAGCAAGGATAAGGATTACGAGCTGTGATCGTATGGTTGAGGTCGTTCTGACCTTGACCGTCGAATGAACGGTGTCGCCATTCGTGACGGCGCCGTTTTTTCGTACCTGTGTCGATGTGGTTTGTGTCGATGTGGTTTGTGCTGGCCCGGTATTGCTGATGCGAGCGTGATGCCTCGAGCTGCCGGATGGGTTGCGCGGCATATGGTGTCGCCTGCCGCCAGTGCCTGGCGTCTGTGGTCCTGGCGCTGCACGTCTCCTCAAATGAACAGTAGGCGAACTTACGTAGTCGGCTTCGTGTGCTACATGAGAGACGTTTTACTCTAGGAATCATGAGTTTCTGGCAGATTATCGTGATTCTGGTGCTGGTCGCATTGTGCTTGGCGTGGGCCATCGTCATCTCGTACGGCAAAGGGCGTGCCTCCGGGCGGGCCGCAGCCGAGGAGGCCTTCGCCTCCGATAAGGACGCCAAATCACTGTTCGGCGAGGACGTACCCGTTCGTCCTACCGAGCGTCGTCTCATAGAGGTCATGCCAGAAGCCTTGATCATCACTGACCGCAACGGGCAGGTGCAGTACGCCAGTCCCGGATCGGTGCCGTTCGGACTCGTCTCGGGCAAGCGCATCAATTCGCGCGAAGTCGAAGACATCCTTACCCAGGCTGCCTCGGACGGAGGCGTGCGCGAGCGTGAGGTCCAGCTGCCGGTGGACCGTAGCCCATTCCCTTCGATCATCACCGGCAAAGGTATTGAAGCCGGACAGCTCAGGCCATCGAACACCCTGTATCTGCGTGTGCGCATCGGCGATATCGGCGAAGATCTGTATGCCATTTTCATCAGCGACATGTCCGAACAGCGTCGTTTCGAGGCTGTGAGGCGTGATTTTGTGACCAACGTCTCCCATGAATTGAAGACTCCGGCAGGAGCGATCGCGCTGCTTGCCGAGACCATCACCGATGCCGCCGATGATCCGGACGCCGTACGGTACTTCTCCGGCCGCATATCCAAGGAGTCGGCGCGACTGACCGAGCTGGTGCATCACCTGATCGATCTGCAGCGGGCGCAAAGCTCTCAGGGCGTGGTCAATGCGAAGCGCATCTCCGCGTTGGACATAGCCCGTGCTGCGATCGCCGACAACCAGGTGCAGGCGGAGGCCCACCATGTGGATATCCGTCTCAACGCCAACGGGCATTCGGCGCCGCTCGATGCCACCGACGCTTCCGCGGCTGATGCCGAGTCGGCGCGGAATCTGTACATCAAGGCGGATGCCGATGCCATGCAGACGGCGGTCAAGAATCTGGTGGAGAACGCCATTCACTATTCGCCCGAGCGCACCACGGTGGCCGTGGATGTTGCGGAGCGTAACGGCAAGGTCGCTATTCGCGTGGTCGATCAGGGCATCGGCATTCCCGAGGAGTCCTTGGACCGTATCTTCGAACGTTTCTACCGCGTCGACCCCGCGCGTTCGCGCCAGACCGGCGGCTCGGGGCTGGGGCTCGCCATCACCAAGCACTGCGTGCAGGAAAATGGCGGACGCATCTCCGTGTGGTCCCGTGAAGGCGAGGGGTCGACGTTCACCATCGAATTGCCCGCTGCCAAGCCCGACCCTGAGCCCGCTGCCGAGTCTGAGTCCGACCCCGTCGTTGAGCAGGAGCCTGCTGCCGAGCAGGAGCCGGTGCAGCAGGGGAGTCCTTCAAGTGTCTCCGCTGTGGATTCCACCACTGCGGATTCTTCCGCTTCCGGGCCCGCATCGCCGGTGTCCGATGATGATGCCGGTGGGAAGATGACGGAATCGGCGTCCTGAAAGGCTGGCGTCGATTCTCTGGCAGATCTCAGCCGGAAGGCCGGCTCACAGGCTGAATCTTCCAAGCGTTGAAGAAGCGTCGATTTGTCGGGAACCCCTCTCATGGCGAGGCCCGGCGAACACGACAGCCCGATGCGCGCGGGTGGCAATCGCGGAGATCGTGACGTGGCAGGGTGTTTTCGCGTATTCACTCCACGTAGCGCATACTAATAAATTACGTACTTTAGGCAAACGGCAGGAGAACGAAGAGGGGATGGCTACGATGGTATCTGAGAATTTTGCGCTTACCCGACCGGGGACATACCCGAGAAAGGCCACTATGACACGTATTCTTATCGTCGAAGACGAGGAATCCTATCGCGAACCATTGGTCTATCAACTTACACGCGAGGGGTATGACGTGTCTGCTGCGGCCACCGGTGAGGAGGGCTTGGAACTGTTCACCAAGGGTGGCATCGACATGGTGTTGCTTGATCTGATGCTGCCGGGCATTGACGGCACTGCGCTGTGCCGTCGGATACGCGAACAAAGCCGCGTGCCGATTATCATGCTCACGGCCAAGAGCGCGGAGATCGACAAGGTGGTCGGACTGGAGATCGGTGCCGACGATTATGTGACCAAGCCGTACTCGTTCCGCGAGCTGTTGGCGCGCATCCGTGCCGTGTTGCGCCGCAATCAGTCCACCGCCCAGTCCACCGGTGCCGTGGATGATGATATTCCGCTGGTATGCGGGGACATTTCCATGCAGGTCGGCCAGCATCAGGTCACCGTGCGCGGCGAGACCGTGTTCTTCCCGCTCAAGGAGTTCGAGCTGCTCGAGTACCTGATGCAGAACAAGGGACGTGTGATGACCCGCCATCAGCTCATCGATCGCATCTGGGGCTCCGATTACGTCGGCGATACGAAGACGCTTGACGTGCACGTCAAGCGTGTGCGCTCCAAGATCGAAGAGGACCCGGCTCATCCCAAGTATCTGACGACCGTGCGCGGACTCGGCTACAAAATCGACAAGCCCACGGAGTGAAACAAAGTACGGAAACTACACATGCTTCGTGTAGTTTCAAATATGCTCGAGTGTTCATCTTCTGTTTACTGATTTCGGTTTTGGCCCCTCTCAATGGCTAATACTCTAGTAAATGTCATGAGTTGACCGGGTGGGTTTTCCTGCCCGAGATTTACTGATAGAGGGAATAAGAAACATCATGCAGAAGAACATTCTCGTTCGCTCCCTTGCCGCTCTGTCCGGCATCGCGATGCTCGCTACTGTCGCTGCCTGCGGCGACAACACTGCCTCCACTGGCAACAACTCTTCTTCCACCGATTCCGCTACCAAGGCCGAGCCGGTCTCCGGCGACTTCCAGGGCGCTGGCGCTAGCTCCCAGCAGGCTGCCGTCGAAGCTTGGATCGCCGGCTTCCAGGGCACCAACCCTGACGCCAAGATCGCCTACAACCCGACCGGTTCCGGCGCTGGCGTGACCACCTTCCTGACCGGTGCCACCGCTTGGGCCGGCTCCGACAAGGCCCTGTCCGATGACGACATCGAGAAGTCCAAGGCTGTCTGCGCCTCCGGCCAGGCCTTCGACGTCCCGGTCT
Organism: Bifidobacterium sp. UTCIF-1; assembly: GCF_006408915.1. Classification (NCBI taxonomy): domain Bacteria; kingdom Bacillati; phylum Actinomycetota; class Actinomycetes; order Bifidobacteriales; family Bifidobacteriaceae; genus Bifidobacterium; species Bifidobacterium sp. UTCIF-1. The sequence continues at coordinate 105,755 of NZ_JFAG01000002.1, read as the reverse complement.
ACATCTCCCCGATTGCCATCGTCTTCAACCTGAAGGGCATCTCCGACGCCGGCAAGCACATCAACCTCGATGCTGCTACCGCCGCCAAGATTTTCGACGGCAAGATCACCACTTGGAACGACCCGGCCATCCAGGACCAGAACGAGGACCTCAAGCTGCCGAGCACCCCGATCACCGTTGTGCACCGCTCCGACAAGTCCGGCACCACTCAGAACTTCGTCTCCTACTTCAAGGATCAGGCTCCTGACGCTTGGACCTACGACCTCTCCGAGAACTGGCCGAACGAGGTTGGCCAGGGCGCCAAGGGCACTTCCGGTGTGATTTCCACCGTCAAGCAGGCCGACGGCACCATCGGTTACGCTGACTTCTCCCAGGTTGGCGACCTCGGCACCGCCGCCATCAAGGTCGGCGACTCCTACAACGAGATCTCCGCTGAGGCTGGCTCCAAGGTCATCGGCGACTCCAAGCTCGACGACACCGCCAAGGGCGACAACCGTGTGGTTGTGAAGATCAACCACGCCACCGAAGCCAAGGGTGCCTACCCGATCGTGCTGGTCTCCTACGACATCGTCTGCCCGGCCTACAAGGACGCCAAGCAGGGCGAGTTCGCCAAGGCTTGGCTGACCTACGTCACCTCCGAGGAAGGCCAGAAGGCCGCTCAGGATGCCGCCGGCTCCGCTCCGCTGCCGTCCAGCCTGACCTCCCAGATCAGCAAGTCCATCGAGGCCATCAAGACCAAGTGACTCACGGCGGTTACACAACCGCATGATTCATTGATTCAGGATAACTGAAAACCGACCAAATCAATGGTCTGAAACTTTGAGCCGCAGTCGTAGTAAACGGCTGCGGCTCAAAGCGGGTAAAGGACATGTTTCCCACATGGCTCTACTCGCAATCGTTTTTGTCAATTCCTTCATATAAGGAGAATCCGTGAGTTCGCAAGACAAAACGGCTCTCGCACCCACAGGCGGGAAAACCGCCGATAAGGTGTTCCGCGGTGTGGCGTATGGCTGCGGCATCCTGATTCTTGTGGTGCTTGCCGCCGTATTCCTCTTCCTCTTCTTCCGCGCATGGCCGCTCATCGGTGGCGATCAGGCTGCGAACAACGAGACTGTTTCCAACTTCACCGGTGGTAAGGCGAACAATTTCTGGGGTTATGTGCTCCCGCTGTTGTTCGGCACCGTGCTGGTCTCCATCCTCGCCCTGATTATCGCCTTCTTCGTTTCCATCGGCATCGCACTGTTCATTTCGCACTATGCGCCTAAGAACATCGCCACTGGTCTGAGCTATGTGGTGGATTTGCTCGCCGCAATTCCTTCCGTAATCTACGGTCTGTGGGGTGGTCTGATTCTGGTTCCTGCCATTTACCCGTTCTGGGATTGGGTGGCCAACCACCTTGGCTGGATTCCGATCTTCGCAGGTCCTGCAGCAAACCCGCAGCGTACCGTGGGTACGGTCGCCGTGGTGCTCGCCGTTATGGTGCTGCCGATCATCACCTCCATGTCGCGTGATATCTTCCTCCAGACGCCGTCCCTGCAGCAGGAAGCTGCGTATGGCCTCGGCGCCACCAAGTGGGAGATGATCAAGCTCGCCGTGATTCCGTTCGGCAAGTCCGGTATCGTGTCCGCCTCCATGCTGGCTCTTGGTCGTGCACTCGGTGAGACCATGGCCGTCTTGATGATCCTGTCTCCTGGCCTCAGCTACTCCATCAAGCTACTGCAGGCTTCCCAGAGCCAGACCATCGCAGCCAACATCGCCGCACAGTACCCTGAAGCCAACGACCTCGGCGTGTCCGTCCTGATTGGAACCGGTTTGATCCTGTTCCTCATCACCTTCGTCGTGAACTTCGTGGCTCGTAAGATCACTGAGAAAGCGGGTGCCTGATGGCTGAAGCAACCAAGAAGAAGAACCTTGACGGCGCTCCCGTCATCGACTTCGACAAGTTCCGCCCGACCCGTTCCTCCGAGCAGGCCCGTAAGATCAAGGACTACGTGATGACCGGCGTCATCGCGCTGGCCTTCGTCATCGCCTGCATCCCGCTGGTCTCCGTGCTGTGGACCACCATTATCAATGGTGCGAAGCGTCTGAACCTGAACTTCCTCGGTTACAACATGACCGGTGTGGTCGGTGGTAACCCGACCCCGTCCGGTGGCTACGGTGGTGTTCTCCACGCCATCATCGGTACTCTTGAGATCACTGCCGGTGCAATGGTCATCTCCATCCCGATCGGCATCATGTGCGCCGTGTACCTGGTTGAATACGCGCACGGCGGCAAGCTGGCCATGACCATCTCGCTGCTCGTCGATGTGATGAGTGGTATTCCTTCCATCGTCGCCGGTCTGTTCGCATTCTCGATGTTCACCATCGTGTTCGGACCTGGTACCATCAACGGTTTCGAAGGTTCTGTGGCATTGTCCCTGCTGATGTTGCCGACCGTGGTCAAATCCTGTGAAGAGATGCTGAAGATCGTTCCGAACGATCTTCGTGAGGCTTCTCTTGCTCTGGGTGTTACCAAGCAGCGTACGATCACCAAGATCGTGCTCCGTACCGCTCTGCCGGGCATCGTCTCCGGCTGCATCCTCGCCATCGCACGTGTGATCGGTGAGACTGCACCGTTGCTGATGACCGCAGGTTACATCGCCAGCACCAACGTGAACCTCTTCTCCGGCCAGATGACCACCCTGCCTGTGTACGTCTATCAGGAATACTCCAAGCTCAACGCCAACTGCCCGGCTGGTGCCGACGCCTCCTGCGTCACCACCATTCCTATGGAACGTTCCTGGTCCGCCGCACTTGTGCTGATCATCATCGTGCTGCTCTTGAACTTGATCGGCCGTCTGGTCGCCAAGGTCTTCGCAGTCAAGACCGAGCGCTAAACCGTTCAACAATAAGGAATAAGGAAACATCATGGGACAACGTATTGACGTCAACCACGAGAACATCTACTACGGTGACTTCCTTGCTGTGGAAGATGTGAACATCAACATCGAGGCCAACAAGGTCACCGCGTTCATCGGCCCCTCTGGCTGCGGCAAGTCCACCGTGCTGCGCACCCTGGATCGTATGCACGAGCTTATCCCCGGCGCTCACGTCGAGGGCGAGGTCCTGCTCGAGGGCAAGAACCTGTACGACAAGGACGTGGATCCTGTGTCCGTTCGTCGTGACGTCGGCATGGTCTTCCAGCGCCCGAACCCGTTCCCGACCATGTCCATCCGCGAGAACGTGCTCGCCGGTGTTCGTCTGAACAACAAGCACCTGAGCAAGTCCGACGCCGACGACCTGGTTGAGTGGGCCCTGCGCGGCGCCAACCTGTGGAACGAAGTCAAGGATCGTCTGGACAACCCGGGCATCGGCCTTTCCGGTGGTCAGCAGCAGCGTCTGTGCATCGCCCGCGCTGTGGCTGTGCACCCGCAGGTCGTGCTGATGGATGAGCCTTGCTCCGCCCTTGACCCGATCTCCACCCTGGCCGTTGAGGATCTGATCAACGAGCTCAAGGACGATTACACCATCGTGATCGTGACCCACAACATGCAGCAGGCCGCCCGTATCGCCGACTACACCGCCTTCTTCAACCTGAAGGCCGTTGGCCAGCCCGGTCACCTCGAGTACTTCGCCGACACCACGACGATGTTCAACAACCCGCAGAACGAAGAGGCCGAGCGTTACATCTCCGGCCGCTTCGGCTGATCGATCCTGCGCGCGGCCCACGCGGCTGTACGCAGGTTGTGCCTGAGCGTGGCGTTGACCGCGTAAGGCTGATAAAGACCGCCCGTGAGGCGGTCTTTTTGTTTTGTTTTCTTCTTTCTCGCCTGCAACGATTCTGCCAATCCTCGACCTAGTCTGGCGCACTTATGCCGATTGGCAGAATTACTCGGCAGAATCGTCGCTGCTGATGCATTATGAAGTGCAACGATTCTGCCATGGTGGGTTGTGACTTACTCTGATTAAGCCAATCTGCCAGTTGCTTTGGCAGGATCGTTGCGGTGCGATTGCATCACAGTGTGGCGGCGTACTGAGCCACCGAAGCGGTAACTTCCTTGAGATAGTCGAGCGAACGACGCCAATGGCCGGGGACTTCGATTGAATGGTTGGCGTCCGGATACTCATGCACGTGCGGGGTCAGTGCATTCGCGCGCGTACGGTCGTAGAACGGGTCCGCAGTGCCGGCGCAAATCAGCGGCGCAGGGCCGTTGTACCGGCTGACTCGGGCATGCGAATCGCCGGCATGTTCTGAGCGAATCGCCTGTGCTGCCTCTTCCACGCTCGGCGCCTCGGGCTCGCCAACGATGTCATCGCCGACGGCGGGCACCGGGATCACGCGCGCCGACGGGTCAAAGTCGGCGTGATGCAGCACCGGAGTCAGCAATACAAACGGCAGACCATAGTGCGATGCCACATGCGGATAGGTCATCGTCGTCAACGATTTGCCGATCAGCAGCAGTCGCGGCGCGCGGGCAGGCGAGGCAGAGCCATCGGTCCCGGATGCGTTGCGCACTGATGCGACCCAATCGTCGATGGCATCATTGAGCACAGGAATCACGGTGGACAGGTCGTCCGAAGCGTTGCGCACATTCATACGATCGATGCGCCAGCCGTTTTCCGCCAATGCCTGGGCAGCCCAATACAGCAGCGGACGATCGCAGTTGTAGCCAGTGCCGGGCATCAACAGCACGCGCCCGTGCTCATGCCCCGGCTTGACCGTGTTCTTTCTCCATGAAGTGATACTGACTTCCACCGGTGTCTGTGCCATGTTCCCCTTCTTTCGGCCTCTTATCTGCGATTGCCAGTCTACGCTTTTCCGCTAACTGCATTCTCCGAATCCGACGGCAGTGTTTTCGCGATATATGCACCGGTTATAATCAACGATGGTTCTGATCGGGTGACTGCGTCGAACGCGCGCGGACAGGTCGATCAGGGCGAGTCGCAATTCTCGCCGGGGTGACCATGTCCAGCACGACAAGCAAATCAGACGAATGGCAGCATTGACGTCAGCATTGACGTTTATGCGTCTGTGTCGGTGCCACGCATCGACGTCTCTCGCTTGCCGGCGAACGGCGAAACCCCGCACAACCCAAGGAAGTAGAGAGTAATGGAGAAGTTCTTCCATTTGAAGGAGAACGGCACGACCGTCTCGACTGAGATCCTGGCCGGCCTCACCACCTTCTTCGCGATGGCGTACATCATCGTCGTCAATCCGCAAATCCTGTCCCAGACCGGTATGCCGTGGGGAGGCGTGTTCCTCGCCACCATCATCGCGGCCATCATCGGCACCTTGGTCATGGGCCTGTTCGCCAACGTGCCGTACGCGCAGGCGGCCGGCATGGGCCTCAACGCATTCTTCACCTATACGGTATGTTTCGGCCTGGGCTTCACCTGGCAGCAGACCATGTGCATGGTGTTCCTGTGCGGTCTGATTAACATCATCATCACGGTCACCAAGATCCGCAAGATGATCATCCTAGCCATCCCGGTGGTGCTGCAGCAGGCCATCGGCGGCGGCATCGGCCTGTTCGTGGCATACGTGGGCATGCTGAACGTCGGCCTGATCAAGTTCACGCCCGGCGACCCGAAGGCCGCCGCCGAGGGCGGTGCCGTGGCCGCCACTCCTGGTCTTGCCACCTTCAACGACAAGGTGCTGTGGGTGTTCCTTATCGGCCTGCTGCTGGCCGTCGTGTTCACGGTGATGAAGGTCAAGGGCGGCCTGCTGCTGGCCATCGCCATCACCACCGTGGTGGGCATCCCATTCGGCGTGACCAACTTCGGCTCCTCGATGTCCATCTCCGAGACCTTCTCCCAGCTGCCGCAGACCTTCGGCGCGATTTTCTCCGCCGACGGCTTCCCGGCGCTGTTCTCCGACCCGGCCAAGCTGCCGCTGGTGATCGTGACCATCTTCGCGTTCTCCATGTCCGACACGTTCGACACGCTCGGCACCTTCATCGGCACCGGTCGCCGCACCGGCATCTTCTCCCTGGAGGACGAGAAGGCGCTGGAGAACGGCCATGGCTTCTCCTCCAAGATGGACAAGGCCCTGTTCGCTGACTCCATCGCCACCTCGATCGGTGCCATCTGCGGTACCTCCAACACCACCACCTATGTGGAGTCCTCGGCCGGTATCGCGGCCGGTGGCCGTACCGGCCTGACTTCGGTGGTCGTGGCGGTCTGCTTCGCGCTGTCCGCGTTCCTGGCCCCGGTGGTCTCCGCTGTGCCGTCTGCCGCCACCGCCGGTGTGCTGGTGCTGGTGGGCTGCATGATGGCCGCTTCGCTCAAGGAGATCAACTGGGCGGACATCGACGAGGCCATCCCGGCGTTCTTCGCGGCCGTGTTCATGGCCTTCTCCTACTCCATCTCCTACGGCATCGCCGGCGGCTTCATCATGTACTGCATCGTGAAGACCTGCAAGGGCAAGGCCAAGGAGGTCCATCCGATGCTCTGGATCGTCTCCGCGCTGTTCATCCTGGACTTCGTGTGCATGGCGATTCTGTGACGGGCTTGGCAAGCCTATGATTCGGGCAGGTCGATCCGCTGGGTCGGCCTGCCCGTTTGTTTTGGCGGCACATCCGCAACGATTCCGCCATTGCCGAGCGGAGATTGGCGGTATTGCGTCAATCAATCGGCCTGCATGGCAGAATCGTTGCACTGTATGATGGGTCAGCCGCAACGATTGTGCCAAGCGTTCGGCTGGATTGGCTTGACTCCGTAGATTATTGGGATTCGATGGCAGAATCGTTGCTATTGCGACACGCCGATGTGATGGGCGACGGCTGCTTTGTCCGCGACCGACCGTAGTCTATCCACTCGTAAACCACAGACCGTTGGTTGAGGTGCGCGCAAACGCACTTCCGAAGTTTGGTTCGCCAAGCCAGCGCAGGTTGAGAGATATGCGTCCGATAAGGACCGAAGCGGATACGCTTCATGATGTATTGCTCTGCCTGTGCGCAGGGCTTTTTTATTGCCCAGCCGAGTGTTCCGATTTCAGATCAATGGCCGATTTAGGAAGGAACGCCATGAAGAGGCCCGAAAAGGAAGCGGTGGTCGCTCAGCTTACGGAACAGTTCCGTAACGCTGATGCTGTCTACCTGACCGAGTACCGCGGGCTTACCGTTCCGCAGGTTTCCGAACTGCGCGAAAAGCTAGGCCGCGATACTTCCTACACTGTGGCTAAGAACACGCTGGCGCGCATCGCCGCCAAGGAAGCGGGCATTGAGGGTCTCGACGACCTGCTCAAGGGCCCGACCGCCATCACCTTCGTGAAGGGCGACTTCATCGAGGCTGCGAAGACGCTGCGTGATTTTGCCAAGACCAACAAGGCTCTCGTGATCTCGGGCGGCTATGCCGATGGCACCGTCTACGACGCCGAGGGTGCCAAGAAGCTTGCCGACCTTATGTCTCGCCCGCAGCTGCTCTCCAAGTTCGCTGGAGACCTCAAGGCCACGACTGCCAAGGCCGCATACCTGTTCGTCGCTCTGCCTACCAAGGCCGTGCGTACGATCGATGCTCTGCGCGAGAAGCAGGAAAAGGCAGCTTGATTCCCATGCGGCTCGCCGCATGAACAATTCGGAAAACAAATACAACATTGAGACGGTAAGGCCGCCGAGTCGTGCAGGCCGCCGCCAGAATGAAAGGAAGCCATCATGGCTAAGTACACCAACGAAGAGCTCCTGGAAGCTTTTGGTGAAATGACCCTCGTCGAGCTCTCCGAGTTCGTCAAGGCCTTCGAAGAGAAGTTCGACGTCGAGGCCGCTGCCCCGGTCGCCGCTGTCGCTGCCGCTCCGGCTGCTGGCGCTGCTGCTGAGGAAGAGGAGAAGACCGAGTTCGACGTCGTCCTGACCGCTGTCGGCGACAAGAAGATCCAGGTCATCAAGGCTGTCAAGGCCATCACCAACGCTGGCCTGGCTGACGCCAAGGCTATGGTTGACGGCGCTCCGAAGGCCATCCTCGAGAAGGCCAAGAAGGAAGACGCCGAGAAGGCCAAGGCTCAGCTGGAAGAGGCTGGCGCCACCGTCGAGCTCAAGTGATTTGTGCGGCTTGAGCCGCGAATCAACAGCTTGTGAAACCCCGCATCTGAGCAATCAGGATGCGGGGTTTCTTGTATTTCTTGATTTGTGCGCGATGAAACTATCGGCCTATTGGCCTGGCGGTTTGGGCACTGTCGGTTTGGACACTGAGGGGAATACGCTGCGGGTCAGACGCTAGTCTGACTAGACGCTGTGGATTTCCCCGTTGACTGACGGAAATACAACGGAATTATGTGGTATCTCCATCAGCTAACGTCTTATTCCCCGTCAGCAACGTTATATCTCCGTCAGTCAGTCTCCGTCAGTTGACGAGGGGAATAGAGCCTTTCGACAAAACCGGGCGATTCTTCTCGTTATAATTCGCGGAAAATCAGCACAAGATGACACAATTGCACGTAATGTGGTCAGTAGTGTGTTTAGGAAGGCGGTCATGGTGAGCGAGTGGACGGTGCGGATCAATGGAGTTGATCAGGTCAGCGTCAAACCTGGCGAGAGCTTGGAGATTGGTCGTAAGCCATTGCGCCCGCTTGCCGCCAATGGCCGCACCCGTCTGGATGTGGTCGACCAGACCAAGTCGATGTCGAAACGTCACGCATTGTTCTCGGTGCAGGAGAATGGTTCGGCATGCGTGCGCGATCTTGGTTCCACCAACGGTTCATATGTGGTGCGTGACAACGGGGATTTGCTCCGTCTGCCGGCGAATGCCGATTTTCTCCTGCCTGTCTCACCGATGCGTATGCAGTTCGGTGATGTTCCTGCCGACTTCATCCGTATCGACGAGCCTGTTGACGCGGAATCCAGCCAGCCGGTGCCGGATCTCTTCGGCTATGCCACGTCCGATGCACCGCAGGAGCCGGATGCCGCGGACATGTCGGTGGACGATATTCTCGATTTGCGCGCAGGGGAGCCTACCGCCATATTCAGCGCGGATAGTGTGAAGCGCAAAGTCAACGAGTTGGAGCTGGGCAGTCTCAATATCGTGCAACTCAACCATCAGCCCGAAGAACCACTCTCGCCGCGTGATTTGTTTGCCGATGCCGAAGCGCAGCAGCAAGCCGCTGCACAGGAGCCCGTGGAGCCGGAGACGCCCGCTGAGAGCGAACAGCCCAAGTCCGCGTTGCGTCCGGGTATCCGCATCTCCGGGTTGGTTCCGGTGGATGCGATCGCCCATCCTGCGCATTTGGCGGAACAGTCCTCATCGGACCATACTGAATCGGTCCATGCCGAACCAAACAATGCCGAGCCAGTGGACCAGACGACGATCGTACCGGACCCGTCGCCCGAATCAACGGCAACGCAGTCTGCGGAACAGGGGAGCGGCCCCGCCCAGGATGCCACGTTGAGCGCATCCGCAAGCGAGAGTGACAGTGACACAGCAGTGCCGGAATCGACTCCCGCAGACGGGGAGTCTGCCGAACGGTCCGCGCAAACCAGTGCTGAGCAGACCAGTACTGCACAGGCCTACACTGAGCAGTCCAGTGCCGCGCAGTCCAGCGATGAGCAGACCAGCAATCCGCAGGCAGGCGATGGCCAGACCACGAATGCCACGGAGACCACGGATGGCGCGACGCACGCTACCAATCCGTCGCTGGTGTTCGAGCCTATTGTCATGCCGGGCGACGATACCGCTGGCGATGGCGCGACCCATGCGGATGGCTCTGGTACTGTGAGCGCCGCCGGGCAGACGGGTACGGATACCGCATTTGCCGGAGCCGCAGCAGGTGCCTCGGAATATGCCGCAGCCAACACGTACACCCCCGCATTCGAGCCGGGGTCGGTGTTCGACAAGGTGGCGAAGGGTGAGCTGAAGGCACAGGAGCCGGTGGTGGAAGTCGATGGGTACAATTCCAACGATGCCCAAACCACGCAGGACTTCTCGGTGCAATTCGAGATCGCACGCCGTCCCGAATTGCTGGCGTTTCTCGCGATGAACCCATATCTGTACGATGACATGTACGCTTGGCTTGCCGCCCGCGGCGAAGCTGATATCGATGAAGCTCTGGCCAACAACAAGGGCTATCAGGAATACCGCGAAGCGGTCGGAAAGTGAGCCGGGAGATGACTCAAACGCAGGATCAGCAGAATCCACAGAATCAGCAGAATCCACAGAATCAGCAGGAACATCAGGCACAGCAGAACGAGCGGACGGCCAGCACCATGATCGGACTGAACCGTATCCGCGGTTGGCGGGACAAGTACCGTGCCATGCTCGCACCGTCGCCGCTGGAGGACGTGAACCAGCTGGTGGCCAAACTGGACATGACCCATGCCCATCCGTCCGGAATCGCCCAGCTGTTCGCATCAGGCCACGTCCGCCTGGATTCCTTGTTCCGTGATACCGGCATGCTCAAGGCGGCGGAACGCCATCTCACCCGAGTGCTCGACGATCAGACGGCCAAGCGCCGAATCTCCGGCGTGGCGGAGCTGTCGATGGCGGTGGGCGTAGCCACATGGAACGGCAACGCGCTGCCGGTGCTGCTGTATCCAGTGACCGTCTTCCTACCCAAAGAAGGCTCCGCGCCCTCCATCCAGTTCGCCGGTCGCGTCACGCTGAACAGCACATTCGTCAATGTGCTGCGCGAGCAGCGCGTGTATCTGAACGAGGATGCGCTGTTCGACGGATCCAGCTATGACAGCGGTACGCCTGAGACCTCCGCGATGTTCTCCCGGATTGCCGCCGAGGCGCATGAGGCTATCGCCGATTTCGCCATCGAACGCCATATCGTGCTGGGCTGCTTCATGGATCCCAACTCATTGATCGTGTCAGAAAGCCAGCAGTTCATCGACCAGCTGGAGAACGGTGCAACCGGCAATGTGCTGCTGGATGCGCTCGCCGGCGACGAGCAGGCGCAGGCGTCGCTCAGAGATGCGAATCCGCCACAGTACAGCCCGTTCGATTCCGATCCGCATGCCGAATTCGCGGTCGGGGATGTGGACAACACCGTACGGTACGCGGCGGATCTGGCAGCTGCCGGTCACAGCATCGTGATCGATGGGAGCTTCCCCAAGGGGGCCGCCGAGCAGGCCGTGGCTATCGCGTCCCGCTGCCTGATGAGCGGACGCTCCGTGCTGTATGTGCCCGGAGTCACCGAGCAGAAGCGTCGCTTCATCCAGGCCGCATCGGCTCATGAGCTCAAGGCGCAGCTGCTTGACGTTTCGGATGAGCACGCCAATGCTGCCATCGACAAGCAGCTTATCGCAGCGGTCGGTTTCCAGCCGGGCGTGGCAACCCAGCGTTTCGACCAGTTGGCCGACGAGCTGGTGGGAGTGCGCTCCCGACTGACCCGATACCTTGGCGATCTTCACGGCGTCAGCGACAAGTGGAACGTCTCCGCATATGAGACCATCCAGAATCTGGCGCGTATCTCCGTGCTGCCCACGCATCCCGCCACCCATGTGCGCCTGCGCGAGCAAAGCGCGCTTACCGTCGGCTCCGACATGGAGGCGTGGATTAGCAAGCTTGAGCGTGCGGGAGAACTCGGCGAATTTGCCATCGGCCCCGAAGACACGGCTTGGTACAAGGCGAATCTGACCACTGAGGATCAGGCCATCGATGCGTATCGGCGTGTGGATGACCTGCTGCGCCGCTATCTGCCTGCCACGCGCGAGCAGGTGAAGCGCACGGTACAGACGTGCGGTTTCCCTGTACCCGCCACCACACGTGAGTGGGAGCGTCAGGTGACGGTGCTCAAGAACCTCAGGCGTGTGCTTGATGTCTTCCAGCCGGAGATTTTCGAGCGGGACATCGATGCGATGATTCAGGCCACGATGTCCAAGGCGCAGCGCAAGTCCGAGGGGGCTGGCATGGGCTTCTGGGAGCGTCGCCGCCATATCAAGGAAGCCAAGTCCCTGTTGCGGGTCGGCGCCCAGGTGGAGGATCTGCATGAGGCGCTGAAGGTCGTGGCCAAGCAGGGGGAGCAGTGGCGCCAGTTCGTGCCTCACGGCGGCTGGCCGGTGCTGCCCACCAAGCTGGACGACATCATCACCACACTTGATGGGCTGCTGGGCAACATGACCTCCCTGGACACCGTGCTGGCCACCACGCCTACCGGCGGCAATCTGGAGACCGTCGATTTCAACACGGTCGAAGCGCGCCTGAAAGCGCTGCTCGACGATCGCAAGGCATTGGATACCCTGCCCGAACGTTGCCGTCTGGAACAGGACCTCGCAGCGGCTGGCCTGACTGAATTGGTCAATGACCTGACCATTCGGCATGTCGGCGTCGATCAGGTTCGCGGCGAACTGCAGCTGGCATGGTGGACCACGGTGTTCGACGACATCGTTCGCTCGTCCGCAATCATCTCGAATCAGGATGGGTCTGCGTTGCAGACAGCATCCGACCGGTTCGCGCAAGTCGATGTGGAGCACGTGCGCTCCATCGGGCCGATGGTGGCGCAGGAATCGATGCGCCGGCTGTGCGACATGCTGTTCTCCCGCACGCAGGAAGCCAATCAGCTGCACACCGTGCTCGCGGGACGCGGGCATGTGACGCTCAGCCGAATCCGCCGCGACCATCCGGAGATCCTGGCTGCGGCCAAGCCGATCATGGTGGCGGCGCCGGGTACCCTGGCCGCTCTCACGGAGCCGGGCGTGCTCGCCGACGTGGCCATTCTCGATGCATGCGCGCATATCCCGTCAATCGAACTACTGTCCATCCTGGGACGTGTGCGCCAGGTGGTGGTGATCGCCCATTGTGCAACGGTCACCAGCGAATCGGTCAAGGAACTGATTGGCATGCTGCCACATGTCACAGTGGTGGCTCAGCCATGCTGCCGTGCGCCACGGTTGGCTGCATTTCTGGAATCCGAGGGATACGGGCCCGTCGATTACGACGTGGCTACGGAGCCGGCCACCGGTTCGGTCCGGTTCCACCGCATCGAGGCCAATGGCGTACCCGTGATGTCAACCGGTCTCGTGGAGTCCAGTCAGCAGGAGATCGACGAAGTCGTGCGTCTCATCACCGAGCGCGCCTCCAGCTTCACCGTGGTGCCTTCCCGCTACATCCTCGCCGTCGTGGTGATGACGGACGTGTTCCGTACGCGTCTGGGAGCCGAACTCAAGTCGCTCGCTTCCAAGAACAAGCCGATGGGGCGCTTCCTGCGTCATGTGCGGTTGGTGCCGTTGCGCGATGTATCGGGTACGCAGGCCACGGACGTGATCATTTCGATGTGCTACGCCAAGACCGTGCACGGCCGTCTGCTGCAGCAATTCGGAGTGTTGGAAAGCGACGGGGGTCGCGGCATGCTCTTGGACGCTCTGGCGCTTGCCGACCGCAATCTTGACATCGTTTCCGCCTTCGGCCCGGAGGACATGGATGACGAGCGCCTGCATCAGGCAGGCCCGAGATTCCTGAAAACGGTGCTGTCGTGGGCAGGTCAGATGGATGAGCGTCCGGTGCTGCCGGTGCGCTCCGTGGCTGGCGGCAATGTGCTGTTCAACGATCTTGCCGATCGTCTGCGTGCACGTGGCCTTGATGCTGTGGTGGATTACGGTTTTGACAAGGGCGTGAAGATCCCGCTCGTCGTAGGCTTGAAGGACAAGCCGTTCGCGTTGGCTGTGCAGACCGATGACGCCAATTTCATGTCGGTGCAATCCACTCGCCGCCGTCACCGTCTGAGCAGCCAGGACCTGATGTCGTTGGGTTGGAACGTCATGACGGTGTGGAGTGTGGCTGCCTTCGTCAATCCCGATAAGGAAGTCGAGCGTATCGTGACTCGTCTCGGCGAGATCTACCGCGAGGTGGCATAGGCATGGCTGAGTATTCGGCGAGCCGCCGAACCCCGCGTCAGCATAGGCGTGTGATCATGAAAGGCACTGAGCGGTTCGACGCCGATGGCGTCAAACTCGAGCCCGGTGACATGCAGACCGAGCAACAGCGCGACGCCGACGACGACAAGCGCATCCTGGGGGAGCTGCCGCCTCACTGGGCTGTGTTCAACGACAAGCGTTGAACTTCGCCCAGTGAGGCGGCCTTCGCGGGCGCTTGTGGTGCGCCCGCTCACTTCAGCGCATCACGGCTACGATCGCGCCGGCCTCCTGTGATTGCATGACGCGTACTGCTGCATCGGCCGGCATCGCGAATGATGCCTTGCGCTGCACTGTGCCATATCCGGATTCGGCATCCGGGTCCGCCTCGTTGACGCCCATCACCAGAGCGTCGTCGGCAAGCACGCATGTGGCGGCGGTGCCATACGACGGCGAAGTGTCCGTCTGAGTACCGTTCTCGTTGCTGCCCCCGTCGCTGGAATGGCCGCCGTCGGCGCATCCCAATGCTGACACCAGTTTCACACGATCGCCGGTTGCCAATTCGTCCAAGGCGCTGGCCAATCGCACTTCCACCACGGTGTTCCCCGGCGGCACCAGCGGAGCAGCCCTAGTCATCGATGTCAGCACCGGATCGCCGCCGCCGATATCGATATATGCGACATTTCCGATCAACTCGTCAATGGAGTCGGTCATGGATGCCGTCACTGCGACAACAGGGAACCGGATGACTTCCACATCGTCCGCTCCGATGATCTCGCCGCGCGCGATCGGCCGTGCGGCCACCGCCACCGGTGCCGTGCCGGTCTGTGACACCACCGCTTCAATCGCGAACAACAATGCCAAACCGGCGCACAGTGCGGCGGTGAGGCGCCGTGCTGCAAAAGAGGCCCGTCGGCGCCGCAATGAGCCGGTGGGCGGAATCCTGAATTTCGGCAATACAGAAAAGGTCACCATGCGAACATGGTGACCGTAGTGTCAGCGTCTTGGCAAGCCAAACCGACCTATGTGGTTCTAGCTTGCCGAGTTATCCACATAGTTTCACATCGTGGACATTACTTGGATGATTTGTCGGTACGGTAGAAACCGTGGCCTTTGAATTCGATCGGCACGGCCGAATACACCTTATGCACCTGCTCCTGAGAGCACTTCGGGCACACTGTGATCGGATCGTCGGAGAACGACTGCTGTTCGGTGAAATCGTAGCCGCAGTTCTTGCAGCGGTAATGATAAGTAGGCAACGGATTCCTCCACACACATACACAAGTTTTTTCCCGCATGACCCAGCGCCATGCCAAGCAACCGTTCATATCCTAGTCATTGCCCTGACACTTCGCCTTGGGAGCGCTGACGCTTCGTCTTGAGAGCACTGACACTTCGCTTCGGTGGGTCAGCCCCGGCAGCCGGTGGTCTCAAGGCCAATGCCGGGAATCAGTCGTCTGCGCGACGCCGAAGCCGCCGATATCCCGCCGGTGTGAGGACAGCGTCAGCCGGCACGTCATGCGGCTGGGTGGGCAGACGGCCGCCGGTCACCTCCCACGGCCAGCACACCGCGATCAGCAGGCAATCCTGCCGTCGTGCGGCCAGTGCACGGTCATACCATCCGGCTCCGCGGCCAAGGCGGACGCCCTGCGAGTCCACGCCGAGGGCGGGTGCGATGACGACATCCGCCTGCTTGAGGGCGTCGGGAGGCAGCACGTCCGAACTCGGTTCGTCGGGCCGCAGATGGCCGGTGCCGCTCACTTCCTGCAGATCGTCCAGCGAACGGACGACGCTCCAGCCGATGTCGAGACCGGATCCCAATCGCGGTACCAGAACCGTGCAGTCCTGCGTCAGCAGCCATGCAATCAGCGGCCGTGTCTCGATCTCCGTGCCCATGGACACGTATGCCGCCACCGTCATATGCGGCCGGACCGTCAGTTCGGGCAGCTCGCGCACCAGGGCGCGTCCGGCGATGAGGCGCTCATGGGAAGTGGTGCGCTTGCGCAGCGACAGCGCGCGATGGCGCAATTCGCTCTTGGACGGTTCGCCGGCCGCCTGCGGATCCTCATGTGCGGAATTGTTGTCGCTCATATCGCACAACATAGCGCAAATATATCGCACAACATATCGCACCCGGGCAATGATCCGTCATGTCGATACGTGGCTACAATAAGGGCCGTGTCAGTTTTCCGATCCATCAAAGAAGCGCTCCACCCCGACAACCAGATTCGCATGCCCCGCCTGACCCATGCCGGTTGTCCCATCGTGCTGCGCCCGCTGACCATGGATGACGAGGACGCCTGGGATGAGGTCCGCTGGCGCAACAACGCGTGGCTGGCACCTTGGGAGTCGGGCGATCCGATGCATGGCGGATCCATCACATTCAACCAATGGATCCAACGCCAGCGCCGCAACGAGCAGCATGGCATAGGCGCTTTGTTCGCCATCGAATACCAGATGCGCATCGTCGGGCAGATCTCCTTGGGCGCGATCTCCTACGGCTCGATGCGCACCGGTGTGGTCGGATACTGGGTCGACCAACGCTACGCGGGCCACGGCTTCGCCCCTATGGCGCTCGCCATGCTTGCCGACTGGGCGTTGACCGATCCGTTCGGTCCGGCTCTGCATCGTCTGGAAATCGCCATTCTGCCCGATAACGCGCGCTCGCTGGCGGTGGTGCGCAAAGTGGGTGCGCATCATGAGGGATTGCGCGAACGATACATTTATGTCAACGGTCAGTGGCGTGACCATGTGACCTTCGCGATGTTGGCCGAGGACGCCGGACAAGGGTTCACTGAGCGATTGCTGCATGGGTCGTCTGGTTCGACACGCCCGTAGCTGAACCTGCCAGTTCGTCGGTGGGTCTCCTATTCTTGACTCTATGGGTTACGAGTCACTAAGCACAGTTATCGTGCTGGTGATAGCGGTGATCGTAGTCGCCGTATGGCTGCCTGCGCGTACGGCCAACGGTATGAAGCGTGCAGCCGAACACCGGCAGGATCGCTACTCTCCCTCGCTGCGCATAGTGGAGGCGGCGGACGGCAGACGATTCGGCGATGTCAAGCCGCGTGAGGCGAAAGGGGCAGCAATGCCAGTATCTACAACGTCAGGAAAACTGACACCGGCGCATATCGCGCATGTGCGTGAACTGCGCAGGCAGTCCATCAGACGCCGTCAGATTCTTGTCGGTGCATTGCTTGCCTTAACGGTACTGGTGGTGGTGCTGGGTCTGGCGTTGCATTTCAGCCCGCTGTTCGCGTTGATTCCGTTCGCCCTGACGGTTGTGGTATTGGCTTTGGGCGCCAATGCGGCGCGTCAGGCCCGTGAATGGGAGCGTAAGGTGCGGCGCTATGAGCGCACGCATGCGCGTGCCCGTACGCCTCAGGTGACGCAGGACTCCAAGCGCGATCAGGCGACTGCCGAAGTGGCTGGCTCTCGGTCGGAATCCGCTGACCGCAGTGATGCCGGTGATTCCAAGGCCGCAGTCGTCGTGGATAAGGGTGTTCGGCGTCAGATGCCCGATGAGACCTCTACCGAAGTGATGGAACAACGCCAGATTCGTCGTGTGCTGCGTGCGGCGGAGGTCGAGCAGGCCAAAGCCAAGGCGGAGCGCGAACGTCAGCGCCGCGAGAACCAGTCCGAAGCGGTGGCCGAGGTGGCTTCGCTGCAGTCCTCGCCGTCAGCGGATTCGATTCATGCCGAGACGCCGGACCAAGCCGATGCACAGTCCAGCCGGCACACTCCAGCCGAAGAGGATACGAAGCGTGCTTCTGCCACCGAACCATCCCTCACCGTGCGCGACGAGCGTGACCAAGAGATGAGTGACGCCACATCCGAATTGGCGTCGGTCACGCCGGCCCGTGCGTTGGACGTATTCGACATGGCCACCTCGCAGGATCTTATTTCGTTCTCGCTCGGCGAACCGCGCAACGAGGGCAATGCGCCGGAAAGCCTGGAGATCAAGTCCACTCGTCAGGTGTCCAAGGCTGAGCCCGTGGCGCCGGAAGTGGCTGAGCGATTGATCGATGAGGCGCGTGCCGCCAAGGCTGCGGATGATGCGCAGGCGGCGGAGAAGGCTGAATCGTCTGCCGAGTCCAAGATTGGTTCGGATGATGGGGCTGGCGCGGATGAGGCGAGCGGTGCGGATGCAGCCGCCCAGGCCGAACAGGCGGAATCCTTCCGGGAGCGCGAGGAGCATGCCGAAGTGGAGGCTCCGGCGGCGACTTCCGATTCGCTGAGCGTGGGGCTTGATTCCATCCTCGCCCGTCGGGGTAACTGATTGGCATCGTTTTTCTCTCACAGCGTTAGCACTCGAGTTGGCAGAGTGCTAATAATCGCGCTACCATAAGTCCTAGCGCAAAGGGACAACGCAAGTGATCGTCAGCCTCTTGAGACGTTCTGGCGCGGTATTATCGAACTGAACTATAGAGATACGAGGTGACCCACAGTGTCGATTAAGCTCACACCGTTGGAAGACAAGATCATCGTCAAGCAGGCGGAAGCCCAGACCCAGACCGCATCCGGCCTCTACATTCCGGACAACGCCAAGGAGAAGCCGCAGCAGGGCGAAGTGCTGGCTGTCGGCCCCGGCCGTCGCGATGACAAGGGCGAGCGCATCCCGATGGATGTCAAGGTCGGCGACAAGATTCTGTACTCCAAGTACGGCGGCACCGAGGTGCACTACGAGGGTGAGGATTACCTCATCGTCAGCTCTCGCGATGTGCTCGCCATCCTTGGCTGAGTGACGCTGGCTGAGTAACGTCCACAGTTGGTCGTTATCGCTGCATGAGACCCCGGTTGTTCATCCGAACAGCCGGGGTCTTGTCATTCCGCCCTCTCCTGCGCATTCCGTCCCGTCATCCTCTCGCCTTACCGCACTAAACGTACGCTGAGGCCGGCGTAGTGTACGTTTGCTGAGGGTAGTTGGGTGAGGGAAACCTGTGCTCGCTCATAGCGTAGTTGAGGCTTCCGGCGCGCTGCACGTACACTGGGTAGCGGATTGAAGTCGCTATGAAAGAGGCTGTCATGAGCGCCAGTGCCACCGTTTCCGCAGACCAGCTTGTCCGCATCGCCGATACCTTGGAGTCTGCACTGTCCAGTTCGCGCGAGGTCATCGATCTGGTGGTCACCACGTTTGCTGCTGGCGGACATCTGCTGCTTGAGGATGTGCCGGGAGTCGGCAAGACCACATTGGCTCGTGCCATGGGGCAGGCTATAGGCGGCCAAGCCAGCCGCATCCAGTTCACACCTGATCTTCTGCCCAGTGATCTGACCGGTGTCAGCATCTATGCGCGGGATGCGCATGATTTCGAATTCCATCCCGGCCCGCTGTTCGCCAACATCGTCATCGCCGACGAGATCAATCGCGCCAACCCTAAAACCCAATCCGCCATGCTGGAAGCCATGAACGAAGGGCAGGTCAGTGTGGACGGGGTCAGTCATCCGTTGCCAGACCCGTATCTGGTGATCGCCACACAGAATCCGATTGAATTGGAGGGCACATATCCGTTGCCGGAAGCCCAGCTCGACCGTTTCATGGCTTGCACGAGCTTTGGATATCCGTCAGCCGAGGCTGAGGCAGCCATGCTCATAGCGACCGACTGGTCGAATCCGCTGGACCGGGTGAGTCAGGTATGCAGCGCCGAACAGGCGGCCGATATGCGTTCCGCGGTCCGCGACGTGCGGCTTGCCGGGCCCGTGGCCGATTATCTGGTGACGCTCACCAGGGCCACGCGCTCCCATGATGGTGTGCGCTATGGTGCCTCGCCGCGTGCCAGCCTGCATCTGGCGGCGATGGCTCGCGCGCGTGCGTTCATCGCCAGACGTGATTATGTGCTGCCCGATGATGTGCGGGAACTCGCCGTGCCGGTGCTCGCACATCGTCTGGTGCTGGATGATGCCGGAATCGATGCCGGGGCGATGTCTCGCGCCCGCTCTGTCGTCGAAGACATCGTAGCCTCCACCGCAGTGCCGCGCGTGTGAGGGGCATGGGAGGGCGTCTGATGGCCATGGGCACACGATTCCACCGTCACGGGCTCATCCGTCCGACGTTGGCCGGGCTGATGCTGACGGCAGCCGGTGCGGTCTGCTGCTTCGCCGGTCTGCTGCTCGATGACCGGACACTGATGGATGCCGTCGTCGCCATCGCCGTCGTCATGGTTTGTTCGCTGGGATTCATCATCGCGCAATGGTTCGGATGGCTTGCGCTGGGCTCGCCCGAAGCAGTCCGCCAGATCGAGCAACGTGACCAGAACGGCAAGGTGACGGCACGTCTGACGGGCAAGGTGCCCGAGCGCCGCGGACTGTATTTGACAGTCGGTGTGGAGGTGAGATGGCGCTCACCATTGGGCCTGTTCGCTGCGCGGAAGATACTGCCCGCGCAAGGGGAGACGCTGCGGTTGCCTGATGTGCAGGAGCGGACAGCGCACGGGGCCTCAGGTGTGGACAGACACCGGGCGGGAGCCAGTCAATCCGAGCTCTCGGGTGGTGTGCGAGCCTACGTGCCCGGCGACCCGCTCAAGCTCATTTCCTGGCGTCATACCGCGCATCGTGGCGAGCTGATGACACGGGAGTCCAGCCGTGATACTCGCGCCACCGCGGTGTTCGTGATCAATACCATTGACGCGACCCCCGAACAGCTGGATGCTGAAGTCAACGCCCTGATGCCATGGGTGCATGCCGTGCGACAGCACGGGACGCGGACGACATCCGAGCGGCTTATCATCTCGGATGGCGTGCACAGCCATGAAGGCATCGAAGCGGTCGAACGATTCCTTGCCGCAGTGCAGGTGATGCCGCCCGCGGTAAAGCCGCATGATCATGCGGCCGATGCGGCCGATGACCCGTCAGCCGATGCCCCGTCAGCCGCAGCCCGGGCTGCGACTATTGGCAGACTGGCCATGAACAGCCATGGGCTGGTCCGTATCATCGCATGTGATGCGTCCGATGATCAGGCTCTGGCAAGTGCGTTGCGCCGCTTGCCGACCGCCGACGACACGACCATGCTCGATGCTCCAGTGCTCCGGCAGGACGAGACCGCCACGTATCGAACCATCGACCTGACGCCGGTGAGGAGCGCATTCGACCTACATGCCGGTCGGACTGCATCTCGTGTGGAGACCCGCGCGCCGCGCGGAATACGCCATCGGCTGGCTGCCATCATGCCTGGAATCGCAGGGGCCGTGGCGTTGATGTTCTTCTTCGGCGCGGCGCTCAAGGGCGTCTCCGGCCTTATGTCTCCACCGCGCATGTGGATGTGGTTCGCGGCGGCGTTGTTCGCGCTGATCGCCGTGGATACGGCTGTCGGATATGCGCTGGGCGTGCTGTGGCCCAAACCGCGCGTCTCCTCTTCTTCTTCGCAGACGCAGCCGCGCAGCTCTGTGGTGCGTTTGCGCGACACTCGACCGGTCGCAAGGCTTGCCGGGTTCGCCGCCATCACGCTGATCGCTGCGGCGCTGCTTACAGTCATTCAGTTGCGAACCCAGCTTGGGGCCATCTGGCAATCGACCCAGTACGGTGATGCGCCCAGCACCGTGCCGGGTAAGCTGTCCGCGTCATTCAACGCCTTCACAGTCGACTTCGAGACCGGGTTCGACGAGCTCAACCTGCAGTTGCCGCCACTGAACGTGTCCGAGCGATCCGATCTGTTCCTGACCGTGCTGATCGCCGCCATCGCCATGGTGATCCGTGTGATTCTGGTCTGGCGTGCGTCCATTCCCGTTATGGCGGTACTGCCCGTCGTCGCGCTTGCCGCCGACTATGCGCTCGCAGGACATACGGCACCGTTATGGGCCATAGGGCTCGTCGTCGGGGCTTTCCCGTGTGCGTTGTGGGCGGCCTTTCCGCAGCAGATGCATGGCGGTGCAGGATTTGCCGTGCCGTCGGGGGCGCGAACGCAGATGGGCGGCGCGCATCAACCCGGCCGTGTCGCAGCGTCTCGCCGATTCGCGATGCCGGCTGTCGCGCTCGACGCCTCGCCGCTTCTCGCCGCTGCGCTTGCGGTCGCCGTCACCCTGCCTCTGACCGGTCCGGCGTACGAACTCGCCTACCGGGTGCCGCTATCCATTGGGGAGGGCGGTGGCATGTTCACATCGAACACCGTCAGCCCGATGATCGACCTCAAACGCAACATCACAGCCGGTTCAAGCGCCACCGTGCTCACCTACCAGGCCTACAAACGCCTGTACCTGCGTCTGACCTCGCTCGACGATTTCAACGGTGACACCTGGGGCTATGACCAGGATTTCGCATTGGATGCGGGTCTGTACGGCTCTGGCATTCAGCTTGGACGGGACAGCGACAACGAGCTCACCCGCCGGCAACGTTTCAGCTTCAGCCCGCTTGCCGCCTACATGGACGTATATGGCTATAGAGGCTATAACGTGGCGACCACAAGCTCCGATACGATGGAACGGTTCATGGTCAATGCCAATATCCGCATCGGCGCGTTCAAATCCCGATTCCTTCCGGTGCCAAGCGGCGTCACCTATGTCGAGGGCGCGGGAGGGGATTGGCTGCAGTATCAGGACGGCACCATCTACAATCGTGAGAACGGCACTTCGACGGATACGCGATATATGGCGTATGGCACGGTAATAGACCCCATCACCAACGCTCAGGGCTTCAGCCAGCTGTCGACCATTGTCGATGCGCGCGACGGCATCATGGGCGATGACGCGCAGGTCTCCGATGCCCAGCGTGAGGCATGGAGCCGGGCGCGACGCAATCTGCCGAACACAGGATTGGGGGAGATCGATGGCGATTTCCTGCTGGTACGGGTCCGTATAGGTACTGATGGCGCGGTCACCGGTCCTTCGGGGTGGGACCTTGGCTCGGTCAGCGGCAAGGACAGCGGCGAGGTGACCACCGCGCAGGGGCAACGGTATACCATGCCCGGCAGTATCGCGTTCAACAAAACGGTCATCAGCCAGCTCGGATTGGGCAAGGATGATTATTACCTTGGCGACGGCTCGGGGGGTGACTCCTCGGTGCTGGCATTCCCGCTGGATGTAGAGGACACCGATACCGATTTCGAGGATGGCATCTCCACATTCCATACACACGATATGCAGTGGGACCGGCAGGCGTTCGGTGTGCTGCAGCAGGCCATCCCCAACCTGAGCTCCATGACGACGATTCCGGGCAGCACCACCTCGTACAACCCTGAATATCGCGAACGCGTGCAACGGCTTGTGGAGTACAGCGACAGCCGTGCCCACGAGGACCGGTATACGTCGCTGCCCAAGGAGCTGCCGGACAACATCCGATCAGTCATCGCGCAGGCGCAGGCCGCAGGCATACCCATCACCGGCAGCACCTATGACGACCAGTTGCGCGCCATGCGGTGGCTTGTGGACTACTTCACCAAACCGGAGAACAAGTTCACCTATTCGCTGGACGCCCCGGACGGCGACGGTCGGGACAATCTTCACATCATCGACGATTTCCTCAATCCAGACGGTGGCCATTCCGGATACTGCCAGCATTATGCCTCCGCACTCGCCGTGCTCGGCCGTGCGCTCGGCGTGCCGACGCGCATCGCCATCGGCTACAACGCAGGCGTCGAACCGCGCGATGATGACGGCTACTTCGCCGTGCAGTCCAAGCAACTGCACGCTTGGGTGGAAGCCTATCTGGATGGTGTGGGCTGGGTGCCGTTCGATGTGACGCCCGCCACCACCGAAAACGGTTCGGCATCATCCGATGAGGCTTCAGCTGACTCCTCGGACACCGGTGATTCCAGTGATACCACCACGGCGCCCGAGACGACGGTGACACCCGATTCGTCTCAGGATGACGCCTCGGCGGGCGAGGATGCCGAAAGCCAGGACCAGTCCTCCGATGCCGCCGATTCGACCGAGGACCAGCAGGCCGCCGCTACCGGCTCCGGTACATCTGGCAGCCTTTGGACCCTGGCAGTCGATCGGTTCATGGCCTGGCCGATATGGCTGCGCATTCTGGCTGCGGTTCTTCTGGCTCTGGTGCTGGCTGGCGCCGGTGTCGGCTCGCCGAAACTCTGGCGGTATCTGCGGCGCAGACGTGTGCTGGGCGTCATCTCCCGCGCTGCGGCCGACGATGGCGATCGGAAGCTTGCGGCCGAGGCATGGCGTGCGGCATGGCGAGAGATGCGGAGGGTGGTCCGCCACGCCAAGCCGACCGACACGGATATGGACATAGCCAATGAGATGGCCAGCCGATACCCTGATTGCGCCGACATCGCGACAACCGTCGCGCGCAATGTCACGGCCCTCGCCTTCGGAGGCACGCCTGAACCGGTGAAAGACCTAGCCGAAAGGCTTCAATCCTTCTGGATGCTGACGAAGCGCAAGGACTAATGCCAGCGTGCCATTTGCTGCGCTGGAAACGACGGTGTTATTTTGGCCCCCTCTGACGAGGGGGCTGTCAGCGTAGCTGACTGGGGGAGAGACAGAATATGAGCGAGACAGACCACTAGATATTGTCCGTGGACCTTCACTGAACCGCGAAGCCGGATTCGGACAGCGCGTGGTCGATGTCGCGGATCAGATCATCCGTATCCTCAAGGCCCACGGCCAGACGGAAGAAGCCGCGGTGGAATTCCGGCGGATACAGGTACTGGCGCTCGTCATCCTCGCCGAGGAACACGATTAGAGACTCATCATGGCCCAACGACACGGCTGAGGTGATCACGTTGAGCTTCGAGACGAACCGGTTATGTCCGTCATGGTCAGTATCCAGCCCGAACGCCAGCACGCCGCCGAACCCGGAGTCGGGTCGGGCCAGTTCGCTGACCGCCACGTCGTGATGCGGGTGCGATTCCAATCCCGGATACGCTACGAAGCGCACTGACGGAATGGATTCGAGATGCTTGGCAATGGCCAGTGCCGAAGCATTGTGCTGGCGGATGCGCAACGGCAGCGTCACCGAGCCGCGGTTGATGAGCCAGGCGTTGAACGGGGAGATGATGCCGCCGAAATTCACCTGCGCGGTGAAGCGGATTGCATTGGTGCGCTCCTTGGTGGTGGCGATTACGCCGCCGAGGGCATCGCCGTGGCCATTGATGTATTTGGTCAGCGATTCGATGACGATGTCCGCGCCCAAGTCGATGGGACGAACGTTGTATGGCGTGTTGAACGTGTTGTCCACGCTCACCAGCGTTTCGGTGCCGGTGTGCTCGCCATGCTCATGCACCAGCGCGGCGATGGCCTTGATGTCGGACACCTTGAGTGTCGGGTTGGCCGGTGTCTCTATATGCACCAGTTTGGTGTTCGGGCGGAGAGCATCGGCCACGTTCTGTGGGTCCGAGGTGTCCACGATGGTGGTTTCGATGCCATACTTCTCCGGCAGGATCTGGTTGAGCAGGCGGTAGGCGGCGATATACGTGGTGTCGGAGAAGATCGCGTGGTCGCCACGATTGAGGAATGTGGTGAATGTGGCGGCGAGGACGGCGACTCCGGAGGCCAGCACCACTGCGTCTTCGGTGCCTTCGAGCCTGGCGAGCTTTTCTTCGAGATAGCGCTGGTTCGGATGCCCGTTGCGGGTGTAGAGGTTCACGTCCGAGCTGGACCAGTTGATGTCGGATGGGTCATAGGGCAACGCATAGGCGTTGGCCAGCGTGATGGGTCGACGAATCGCGCCGGTTTCGGCGTCGACACCGTTGCCGAGATGGATGGACAGCGTGCCGAACCCCAATGGCTTGCCGTCGAACGATGTGCCGTGATGTACAAGATCTGAAGTCATGTGCCCAGCATGCCAGCGGACATCATTGCGCGCAAGGGATGCCCAATGCCCGCAAACCGCTATAATTCGGGCCTTTTGAGCGGCATATAGGAAAACGGTATAGGATGGTGTCATGAGTTTCAAACATCGCAGTATCATCGATACCATTCCCTCGTACAAACAGGGGAAGCCGGCTCCCAAGGTGGAGGGCCAGCGCTCCTTCAAGGTTTCCAGCAACGAAAACGCTTTCGACCCGCTGCCCAGCGTGGTCAAGGCCATCGAAAGCCACGCGTTGCCGCATCTCAACCGCTATCCGGACATGCGCGGTTGGGCCGTGGTGGAGCGCCTCGGTGAGGAGATCGGCGTCAAGCCGGAGAACATCGTGCTCGGTTGCGGCTCCACCGAAGTCATTACGCAGCTGGTGCAGCTTGTAGCCGGTCCGGGTGATGAAGTCGTTTACCCGTGGCGCAGCTTCGAGGCGTATCCGATCATCGTGGCCGGTGCCGGCGCCACCAGCGTGCAGGTGCCCAACCTGCCGGACGGCTCGCATGACATCGACGGGCTCATCGATGCCGTGAATGAGAAGACTCGCCTGGTCATCGTCAACAATCCGAACAATCCGACCTCCACGTCGGTGGCCGCGGAAGACGCCCGCCGCCTGATGGAAGCGGTACCCTCAGATGTGCTGGTGCTGTTCGACGAGGCCTACTTCCAATTCAACACAGATCCCAACACGTCGGTGGCAATGGACCTGTTCCGCGAATTCCCGAATGTGGTGGTCGCCCACACCTTCTCCAAGGCCTACGGTCTGGCCGGCCTGCGCATCGGTTACGGCATCGCGCCCGAGGATGTGATCGACGGCATGCGCAAGGTGGCGCTTCCGTTCGGCGTGACCGACGTGGCGCAGACCGCCGCGCTTGCCAGCCTGGATGCATACGACGAGTTGACCGACAGGGTCAAGTCGATTATTTCCGAGCGCAACCGTGTGGTGGCCGCACTGAAGAAGCAGGGATGGGATTTCCCGGAGCCGTATGCCAACTTCTTCTGGCTGCCTCTGGGTGAGAAGACCGATGCCGCCGCCGCCCAGTTCCTGGCTGCTGGCCTGTCCACACGCGTCTTTTCCGGTGAGGGCATCCGTATCTCCATCGGCGAGGCGGAGGCCAACGACTTGGTCATCGACGTGTGCTCCAAGCTCAAGGCGGCCGGCTTTTAGTATCCCGCATAAATTGGAGGCTCCCCTTGTCAGGGGAGCTGGCCCGCGAAGCGGGACTGAGGGGTAGTGAATTCGTCAACGAATTCCTGACTCAGGATATAGTATCCCGCGCCGTTAGTTCGAAAGGCCGGTTTCCCTTGGAATTGCAAGGGGAGCCGGCCTTCTGGCAAGGTGGCGACACGCCGAGGCGCGCCCTAAAGTTGCGTCCGTCCGCCAGATGTGTTTATATATCCGAGTTGCCTGTTGAGGTCAAACACCGCGGCGGGAAACAGACTGGCGGATTTCCCAAGCGGTCAAAGGGAGCTGACTGTAAATCAGCCGCTTCGTGCTTCAGTGGTTCGAATCCACTATCCGCCACGCCCCGATAGCTCAGTGGTAGAGCACTTCCTTGGTAAGGAAGAGGTCGTGAGTCCAATTCTCACTCGGGGCTCTCTGGCGGGGTAGCTCAGCTGGCTAGAGCGTACGACTCATAATCGTAAGGTCAAGAGTTCGAGCCTCTTCCTCGCTACAAACTGCGCCCGCTAACCGGTGGGCGCTTACTATACCTAGTAACACAGAGGTGAATGAGAATGGCTAAGAGCGCCGACATCCGTCCGGGCATCACGCTGGCCTGCACCGAGTGCAAGGAGCGCAACTACATCACGACCAAGAACCGTCGTAACACCCCGGATCGTCTTGAACTCAAGAAGTTCTGCCCTCGTTGCGGCAAGCAGACCGTGCACCGCGAGACTCGTTGATTCGAGACTCTGCCTGCAAAGCATCACGCTTCAAACCCGACCCCAACCGGTCGGGTTTTTCGTATGCCCTTTCGTGCGGCACCCCCATTGTGATGCGTCAGACGGACAGACGAGCATCGGCACGCACTAGGATAAGGAACCATGACCAGTTTTGCAGACATCACCACTATGGGCGTGGGCGGCGAAATCGCTCACTTTGTTGAACCGACCACACGCGTCGGACTGATCGAAGCCGTCGAAGATGCCGACTCCAAAGGACTGCCTCTGGTGGTCATCGGTGGAGGCTCGAACATGCTTATCGCCGATGAACCGTTCAATGGCGTAGTGGTTCGTGACGCCCGTCGTCAGATCACCGTGCCTGACGAGGCGGCTCCTGTGGAGGGACAAGACCGCACCGTGCATGTCAATGCCGAGGCCGGTGCCAACTGGGATGACTTCGTGGCGTTCACCGTGGAGCTTGGCCTTGAGGGCGTGGAAGGGCTTTCCGGCATCCCCGGCACTGTGGGTGCCTCGGTGGTGCAGAACATCGGCGCATACGGGCAGGAGGTCGCCACATCGGTCGAATCGGTGGAAGTGTGGGACCGCAAGACCAAGACGACGCGCGACCTCACCCCATCCGATCTTCATTTCGGCTACCGTTATTCCGCACTCAAGGCGAGCATGTACGAGAGCCCGGGCCATCCGGCGGCCGAATTCTTCCCTACGCCACGGTTTGTGGTGCTGTCCGTGACCTTTGCGTTGACCCACTCGTCGCAAGGCACTGTGGGCTATGGGCAGTTGGCCAAGGCGCTCGGCGTCGAAGTGGGCGACCGCATGGCCACGCGCGATATTCGCGAAGCCGTGATCAAGGTGCGTGCTACCAAAGGCATGCTCGAGGACCCCAACCGCTATGCGTCGCCTCAGATGGCGGGCACCAAGCGGGAATCCAATGTATTGCTTGACCTCAAGCGATTGGCTGATACGAATGCCGCCGCCGGCATCGCTCAGGATGACGAAGGTCTGCCGGCTCCCGATTACAACCGGCACAGCTGCGGATCGTTCTTCATGAATCCGATCCTCACCGCAGACCAGGCCGCCGCTCTTCCCGAAGACGCCCCGAGGTTCAGCGCCACATTCCCCAATGGCGACCCTGGTGTAAAGACTTCCGCCGCATGGCTCATCGACCATGCCGGATGTCATAAGGGCTTCGCCGTCGAACCGGATGCTCCCGCCAGCCTGTCGACTCTGCATACATTGGCGCTGACCAATCGCGGACATGCCACGGCCAAGGACATCGAGCGTCTGGCCCGTGCCGTGCAGCAGGCCGTGAAGCATGCGTTCGGCATCGATCTGGTGCCCGAGCCCGTATGTGTGGGCGTGCTTGATTGAGCGACCTGTCTGAGTTGACCTGTCTTGCCTAATCCTGTCGCATGCGGTCTTGCTCGTCGGCGAAAACGGATAACAGGCAGCAAACGGTAATAGACAAGTCACACAGCCTCTTCTATACTCGGATTTCGTTATTTTTGCGTGCACCTGCCGTGTACTCGAGAGAAAAGAGAAGGCTGTTATGCAACTGTTCCGAACGAAATCCGTCGAACAGACCATTGCCGAAACAGGTGAAGAGGGCCGCAAGCTCAAGCGCAACCTGACGTGGTGGGATCTGTCCATTATGGGTGTGGCCGTGGCCGTTGGTGCCGGCATCTTCTCCGTGGGCGCACAGGCCGCCGCGTTCCATGCCGGTCCGGCGGTGATCATCAGCTTCCTGATCGCTGGCATTGTCTGCGGTGCCGCTGTGATGTGCTATGCGGAATTCGCCTCGATGATTCCGGTGGCAGGTTCCGCCTACACCTTCACCTATACCACGGTCGGTGAGATCATGGCATGGATCATCGGCTGGGATCTGATCCTGGAGATGCTGATGGCCGGTTCGGTGATCTCCAAATACTGGGGTGTGTATCTCAATGATTTCATGCGCCTGATGGGTTGGGGCCTCAACACCAACATCACAATCGGCGGTTTTGCCGTCGACGTCGCGCCCATCATCATCGTGGCGTTCTTCACCGTCCTGCTCGTGTTCGGCACCAAGATCGGCGCTCGTGTGGACGGCGCGATGACCGTGCTCAAGATCGCCATCGTGTTCTTCGTGGTGATTGTCGGCTTCTTCTACGTCAAGGCCTCGAACTTCACGCCGTTCGTTCCGCCGAGCCAGCCTGCGGACAGCGTGCAGAGCTCCGCCGCCGTCGCTGGTGCCATGGGACAGCCGTTGTGGCAGTGGGCCACAGGCATGACGCCATCCATCTACGGTGTGCCCGGCATCCTGTCCGGTGCCGCCCTTGTGTTCTTCGCGTTCATCGGCTTCGATGTGGTGGCCACCGCCTCCGAGGAAACCAAGGACCCGCATAGGAACGTGCCGCTGGGCATCGGTGTGGGCATGGCCCTGATCATCGTGATGTACATGCTTGTGGCCATTGTGACCACCGGTATGGTTTCCTACACGGACCTCGCCAAGCAGGACAGCCCCTCGCTCGCCACCGCATTTGAGCTGGTGGGGGCCAACTGGGCTGCCAAGATCATCAGCTTCGGCATCGTGCTGGGGCTCGCCACCGTGGTCATGGTGCTGCTGCTGGGCTTGACCCGCATCGTGTTCGCCATGAGCCGTGACGGCCTGCTGCCGCGAGGCCTGTCCAAGACCGGCAAGCATGGCACTCCTGCCGGTTTGCAGATCGGTGTGGGCGTAGTGGTGGCGCTTGTCGCCGCGTTCTTCGACATCGGCGTGCTCTCCGACATGGTGAACATCGGCACGCTCTCCGCGTTCACGCTGGTGGCCATCTCCATCCCGATCATGCGCGCCAAGCGCCCCGATCTGCCGCGAGCCTTCAAGATGCCGGGCAATCCTTGGATTCCTATCCTGATCGCGTTGGCCAACTTCTGGCTGATGCTGAACCTTACCGTGCTCACGTGGATTCGTTTCGTGGTGTGGCTGGCGGTCGGTTTCGCCATCTACTTCGGCTATGGCTATTGGCATGCGCGCCTGGGCAAGGGCGATCTGACTGAGCAGCTCTCCGCCGAGACCGATAAGGCAGTCAACGGCTGACGCTCTGCCGAGGTACCCGGGATGCCGAGGATCGCCGGGCGCGTCCGGTCGCGAGCCTAGAATTGACACAGCGTTATTTCCAAGGAGGATTCCATGCCATATGTTGTTGCCCAGCCTTGCGTGGATGTCAAGGACAAGGCATGTGTGGACGAGTGCCCGGTCGACTGCATCTATGAGGGTTCCCGCTCGCTGTACATCAATCCCAACGAGTGCGTCGATTGCGGCGCGTGTGAACCCGTGTGTCCCACCGAGGCCATCTTCTACGAGGACGACCTGCCGGATGAGTGGGCTTGGTACAAGGATGCCGCAGTGAGCTTCTTCAACGAGGTCGGTGACATGGGCGGTGCTTCCGCCGCTGGCCCGATCGGCAAGGATCCCGAGCAGGTGGCTGCCCTGCCTCCGCAGAATCAATGAGATTCTGTGGCTCCCCTCAGTGAGGGAGCGTTGCCAGCGAAGCTGACTGAGGAGAAGTAGGCCGACACATCTCGAACCCCCGACCATTGAGGCCGGGGGTTCGTCATATCGTGAATACAGTACGCTGAAGAAAGGGTTCCGATGGGTTTCCATGCATATTCCTCCCCCTACGATTGGTCCCGTATCGCCGGGTACAAAGCCACTGCCAAAGCCGCCCCGGGAGGCATGGTCGACCTTTCCGTCGGCTCGCCCGTCGATCCGGTGCCGGCCAGCGTGCAGCAGGCACTGGTTGCGTCCGCCGATGCGGCCAATGCGCATGGCTATCCGGTGACTGCCGGTTCCACAGATCTCAAGGAAGCCATGGATGCATGGTTCAGGCGGATACGAGGCGTGGATCTCAAGTCCATTAACGCGGCCGTGGTGCCCACGGTCGGGTCCAAGGAGGCAGTGGCCTTGATGGCCAGTCTGCTGCATTTGGGGCCTGGAGATGTGGTGGTGCAGCCCAAGGTCTCGTATCCGACGTATGAAATCGGCACTCAACTTGCCGGGGCCACGGTGCTCAAGGTCGATGATGTGGCCGATGTGGAGTCATGGGTCGATGAGCCGAACATCAAGGCCATATGGGTGAACTCGCCGTGCAATCCCACCGGCGAGGTCATCGGTGCCGATTGGCTGGCGGAAATCGTCGCTGCGGCTCGTCGTATCGGTGCAGTGGTGCTTTCCGACGAATGCTATGCCCTGATGGATTGGCGTTCCGGGCGCGCCAAGATGCCCGGTGCCGGAGCGCAGTCGGACGACGGCGGGTCCAACGAGCCTGCCGCAGCCGAGTCGTTCAGCCTGTCCGCCACACCATGCGCGCTGAACCCGCAGGTGTGCGAGGGGTCCGCCGACGGCATTCTGGTGCTGTATTCGCTGTCCAAACAGTCGAACATGGCTGGATATCGCACGGCATTGATCGCAGGCGACTACCGTCTGGTCCGTGAGATGAGCGAATACCGCAAGCAGATCGGTGAGATCATTCCCGGGCCGGTCCAGGCGGCCATGGCCGCAGGGTTGCGCGATACAGCCGCCGTGCATGAGCAGTGGGGACGTTATCATCGTCGTCTGACCTGGTTGGTCGACGCCTTGGGAGCATACGGCTATCAGGTGCGGATGCCTGCCGGAGCGCTATACGTCTGGGTCAAGGCCAAGTCCGGCGATTGCTGGACGGACATGGCCGAGCTCGCCAAGATCGGTATCATTCCCAGCCCGGGTGAATTCTACGGGGCTCCCGCATACCTGCGGTTTTCCGCCACCGCCACTGACGAAGCCATCCAATCCGCCTGCAGGCGTCTAGTCGCGTAGCGTCAGAAATAAGTTGTATTCTCGGCTCCCCTTGTCAGGGGAGCTGGCCCCGTGAAGTGTCGGACTGTTCTTCTGTGTACATCGGCTCCCCTTGTCAGGGGAGCTGTCCCGCGAAGCGGGACTGAGGGGTAGTCATTGTCAACGAACTGTTGAGGCAGTACACCAGTCGCGTAGCGTCAGTGCCATCGCGCTTTGTGGTTCGAGTCGCATTCGCATCGATATGTGAACCGTCAAAGTGGGAAGTCATACGCCGAGTCTTGCGGCTTGGTTTCCGAATCTGCGGCGCACGGCGTCCAAAGCCGCTTCAGCGTCATGACGGCGGGTTTGGGCAGTTCGGTTGCGCGAGTCATCGGCCTCTTCGAGCATGTCGTCCAAGGAGGGTTGCACAGCGGTGGACGCTGTCTCGCTGAGCGAAGAGACGCTCATGCCCGCTAGGCGTATGGTTTTGGGCAGCGGCACATCGGTAGGAGCATCAGCCGGGATGCCCAGCATGATGCGCAGCTGCCGCACGCACACGGGATACAGCACGCCGGCGGTGTCGGTCGGGCGTTCCATGGTGAATGAACGGGTCTGATAGCTCAGATCGGCAAACCGCAGCTTCACCGTGACCGTGCGCGCCAGCAAGCGCTTGCGTCGAAGCGTGCCGGCAACCTCGTCGCACGCCGAGCGCAACAGTCCGCACACCATGGCCATATCCTTGGTGTCCTGCATCAGCGTGCGTTCCGATCCGATGGATTTCTCCTCACGCACCGGCGTGACCTGTCTGGCATCCAGCCCGTGGGAAGCCGCCCACAGGCCACGTGCCGCAGCGGTAGACCCGGTGGCGCGCACCAATGCCGTTTCATCCATATCCGCCAGCTGCGCCACTGAGGTCACGCCCCACGCGTTAAGACGTTTCTCCAAGGATGGACCGATGCCCGGAATGCCACGCAACGGCATCATCTGCACGAATTCGGCGGATCTGGCCGCCGGAATAAGCAGCATGCCATCCGGCTTGGCGTTGGTCGAGGCCATTTTGGCCACGAGCTTGTTGGCTGCGATGCCCACCGAACAGGTCACAAGGAAGCGTTTCTGTACCTGCTGCCGTATCCACGAGCCGATGGCGCTGGGTCTTTCCCATGCGAGTAGCGCCGCAGAGACGTCCATGTACCCCTCATCCACCGACACCTGCTCGAAACGGTCCGTGACCGTGAGGAACACCTCGTGCATGATGCGATGCGACATCATGCGGTAATACCGCATATCCACCGGCAGGAAAACACCGTTCGGGCACAGTTGCCGGGCCCGTGCCGAAGGCATCGCCGAATTGATGCCGTAGCGTCGCGCCTCGTAGCTTGCGGCGGACACCACCGATCGCGGGCCGGTGCCGATGATCACCGGCTTGCCGGCAAGCTCGGGGTGGCGCGCCACCTCAAGCGAGGCATAGAACGCGTCCATATCGATATGCAGCACCGTGCAACCGGTCTCATCATGACCCCAATCGCGTTTGGCTGCGGCCAGCCTCGGTGCATTGCTCATAGACACCATTGTAGGAACCGGATGCGTGATGAATCCTTCCATAAACGAAAGGTGTCTCATGGCGAGGTCCGCATGATGTCGCCGTCCGCGCCTGAGATGCGCCCGGTTGGTGGTGTCCCGGCAAACCGAGTAGCGTGAACCGCATGAAGAAGATAGTGGTCGAAATCCTCAATCGTGTTCCTGTGGCGCTGATCGTGATCGGTGAGGCGCTCATCATCTACACGGCGACGGCCATCGCCAAACTCGCCTTCACCCAGCTGGACCCGCTCTACTCGGTGTGGTATCGCGTGGGATTCATGGTGCTGATGCTGTTGCTGTGGCGCAGGCCGTGGCAACGCGCCAAGCGCGGGCGATTGTTCCGCCGTAGCGCCCGCAGCTGGGGATTGCTGGTCTTGCTGGGTGTTTCCTTGGTCCTGATGAACACGATGTTCTATGTGGCCATCAGCAATATGGACATGGGCATCGCCGTGGCCATCGAGTTCATCGGGCCGTTGTCGGTGGCGGTGATCACCGGACGCAGCTGGCGTGAAAGGCTGGGCATCGGCATCGCGGCGGTCGGCGTGGTGCTGCTCGCCGGCATATCGTTGTCCGATCCTTCGGGCGGCGGACATTTTCTCATCGGCCTGATTGCCATTCTGATCGGCGGATCGATGTGGGGCGTCTATATCGTCACCGGACGGAAGGTCGCCGCAGGCGGCAACTCGTTGGACAACCTCTGCATCGCCGTGACCATAGGATGGGCGGCGCAATCGATGGTTCTCGGCGTGCCGGCGGTACAGCATGTGATTCATCCCAAAGCCGATGCCACATGGGCTCTTGAGCCATTCGGCCCGCTGAAACTGCTGCTGTTGCTGTTCGTGATCTCGTTGCTGGCGTCGTTCATCCCGTATGTGGTGGAGCAGATCACGCTGCGTCGCACATCCTCCGGTACGTTCTCCGTCATGCAGTCCATCAATCCGGCTGTGGCAGTGGGAGTCGGTCTGGTGTTCGGCGAGGTTCCGGGAATCGGCGAACTGATCGGTGTTGCACTGGTGATTCTCGCCGTAATCGTCACCTTCTCCGGCGACGCTTCGCCGGCTAAGGGTGACTGATGTGACTTTATATGTCCGCCACGCGGCACGCCGCATCCACGACTCGTGGTACAGTAGTTTGCTGTTGCGCTCGATGCGTAACATGGAGTCATGCCTGAGTGGCCGATAGGGGCACCCTGCTAAGGTGTTAGTCGCGTAAGCGGCTCGAGGGTTCGAATCCCTCTGACTCCGCCACCAAGGGTTTCGGGCAATCGCCCGGAACCCTTTTTTCATGCCGAAAACGGCGGTATTCCAACGGTTTCAAGCCGTTTCCGCGCTTGCCGGCCATTCGCGCGAAGGTGCGTAGTGGCGCGTTCTTATGGGCGTGATAGACGGTAAACAGAGTGGTAACAGATAACGGATACGGCGCCAGCGAATTGTCCACTACATATGCGGTATGTAGCGGAGCCGGAGGTACGCCATTGTCCGCCGTCTCCGGCTTTTATTCTACAGAAGTGCAATTCGCGGCACAACGATACAAAATCATTATTTGGCCCGATATTGTCATATTCTGGCTACGTTCTGGTCGCGCCGTATGCCGTGGGCGCACGCGTATGAATCCGGGGAGACTCAGGGAAGCGGTGCTCAGGGAGTACTCTGGAAGAGTATTGGAGAGAAGTCGATTGGGTGAATGCAGATGACGCATATTGCAGGTAGAGGACAGCATCGGGCCGCATCGAGGCGGAATCATCGCTTGGCAATCGTGCTGGCGTGCATCATTGTCGTGTTGGGCGCCGGGGTGTTGGGTCTTTGGCTGGGTGTGAACCATCGTGTGGCTGGTTCGCAGCAACTGCCCGGCGCGACCGCATCCGCCGGCCCGTCCGGGGCCACGCTTAACAAAACGCGGCAGGCTCCCTCTCCTGTAGCCGAGCATCACGGCAATTCGCCCGATTGCCCGGATACGGATTGCATCGCGATGCTGGTGAATGGCGACCTGCTGTTCCATGAGGGGCTATGGAATCAGTTCCGTGGACCCAATATCAATGCCACTGATGGCACGGCATTCAACTTTGACCCGCTGTTCGAGCCGATGAAGCAATATATCCAAGCCTCGGATATCGCAGTGTGCGAATTCGAGACGCCCATCGCCCAGCGCGGCGGCCCATATTCCGCCTACCCGATTTTCAACGTTCCTCCGGAAGTGGCGGATGCGGCACGCAACGTGGGATATAACGCCTGCACCCATGCCACCAACCATTCCTGGGACCAAGGTGCGGAGGGCATCCAACGGCTTTGGGACACGCTTGAGGCGGACGGCATCGCCCAGACCGGATCGTACAAGACCGAAGAGGATTCCATGAAGCCTCTGGTCATCGACTCGCCGACCGGCGGCGGAAAGCTTGGGCTGGTGACGGGAACGGTCTCCCTCAACGGCATGACCCCGAATCAGGATTGGCAGGTCGACCGTCTTCGTGACGCCGGCGATCCCCATCACGACAGCGATATCCAGCGTGCGGTGGACAAGGCCAACAAGGCGCGCGAACAGGGTGCTGATGTGGTGGCCATCGCCATGCATTCCGTACAGGAATACCTTGACCATGCGGATTCCTGGCAGGTATCCGAAGCCCACGAACTTGCCGATACCGGTGCCTTCGACGTGATCTATGGCGCCGGATGCCATTGCGCGCAACCCATCGAGAACTACAACGGCACATGGATCATCTACGGTCTGGGCAATGCGGTGACCGAATCCGCGCCAGCGGAGACCATCGTCAACAACCAAGGCGTCACGGCTCGCGTGCAGTTCGCCGGCAAGAAAGGCGTCAAGGGGTCCTGGCGCGTCAGCCGCATTGACTGGGTGCCGACCGCCAACCAGCAGCAGGGCACATACAAATGGTGCCCAATCTCCAGTGACCATCCGATAGGCACCTGCTGGTCGGAGGATCAGGATGCCCAGGTTCGCCAACGCATCTGGAATGTCATCTATGCCATGGGTGCCGACCAGAACGTCGTGCGCGAGTGGAACATTACGCAGGAACGGCAGCAACAGTCGCAGCAATAGCCACGCACCGATTGTCATGCGCCATTCTCCCGCCGGCCGCCTAATGTGGGGGACATGACCGAGATTTACGAAACCCAGCCGGAGCGCACTGACCTTCCGCTTGTGGTGATGCCTTCGCTGCTGCAGTCCATGATCGAACCCATCAAGGCGCAGTTTCCGGCGCTCAAGGATGTGGCTCGCGTGCGTATGTATGAGGAGTTCACATCTGATGAAGCCGTGTTGGCGGAGCGCATCACCGATGCCGACGCCCTGCTGGTCGGTGGATACCATATCTCGGATGATTTGCTGAATGCCATCGCCGAACGCAGCCATATCAGATGCATCGTCTTCTGCGGCACCGGTGTGGCCAGCTATATCAATCTGCCGCTTGCCCGTGAGCATCGGATTCGCGTGTGCAATGCCGAACACTATGGCGATCATGCCGTGGCCGAACACGCCTTCGCGCTGATGCTGGAACTGGTCCGTCGCGTCGGTGCGCTGGACGCCGATGTCAAGTCCGGCAACTGGGCGTGGTCCGGCGGCGATGGCCTGCAACTTGCCGGCCGCAGACTCGGCATCATCGGACTCGGCGGCATCGGATCGACGGTCGCCGGCATCGCCCGCGGATTCGGCATGCAGGTCAGTGCCTGGAACGCGCATGTTCCCGCTGAACGTTTCGCCGGTCTGGATGTCACTCCGGTTGACGATCTGGGCGATCTCATCGCCGGCAGTGATGTGGTCTCTGTGCATCTGCCGCTGAATGACGCCACGCGTGGCATCGTCACCGCGGAGCATCTTGCCCGTCTGCGCCCGGGCACATTGTTCATCAATACCGCACGTTCCGAAGTCATCGAACCCGGTGCACTGCTCGCTCGGCTCCGGAAAGGGGATATCCCTGCAGGCCTCGACGTATTCGACCATGAGCCGCTGTCCGCCGACGATGCCATCTGCGCAATTCCCGGCGTCGTGCTCACCCCGCATGTAGGCTGGCGCACGGATGGCGCATTCAAGGAGCTCACCCGTCAGATGATCGCCTGTCTCACCGCATATTTCGCCGGTGAAGACTACAACGTGGTCGTTTCCGAGCGCTAAGTGCCGCCGCTGGACGATGCGGCTCAGTGTCTGTCTGTATAGAACGTCTATAGAGCGTCTGTACTGTCGGTATAGAGCCGAATTCAGCGGAGCCAATTACCAAATCCCAATCGCCGATACCCACACCGATGCCCATGCAAACGATTCTCAACACCCCTCAAGCCCCCGCACATGATGCGCTGGTCGAAAAGAAGTCCGAATTCATCGGCGACGCCGCCCATGTGGCGACGCTGGATGAGGCGCTCGCATTCGTCGAAACGATACGCGAGCGGCACCCCAAGGCCCGGCACGTGGCGTATGCAGCTGTATGCGGGGGTGCCGATGGTCGTCTTTCCGAACGTATGAGTGACGACGGTGAGCCTTCCGGCACCGCCGGCAAACCAATCCTCGATGTGCTCAAACAGTCCGGCACCACCGACTGCGTGGTGGCGGTCACGCGCTACTTCGGCGGTATCCTGCTCGGTTCGGGAGGCTTGGTCCGCGCATATTCCTCAGCCGCATCCCTGGCGATGAAGGCGGCGCAGGTGGCGCGCATCATGGTCGCGCGTCGGTACAGGGTCCGTCTCGAATACCCTCAGCTGGCCAGGTTCCAACAAGTGCTGGCGCAGGTGGGCGGCAGGCAGACCGATGAAACCTATGAGGCGAACGTGGTGTTGACGGCCGTGGTTCCGCTTGATGCCGCCGTACGTTTCGAGGAACGGGTGCGGGAAACCTTCAATGCCGCAGTGACGCCTGATCCCATGGACTTGATCAGTATTCCCGTCCCCGTCGCCGAGTGATCTGCTGGCGGAGCCACCCACTAAGCTGTATCCCATGACTGACCAGAAGACTGATGAACAGCAGCCTGCAGCCGAGGCCGAAGAAGCAGAGAACTTCGAGCCACTGACCGCGTCGTATGAACGTCTCAGGCATTCCACCGACTCCGCCGAGCTTTCGGAATTTGCGCGGCGTCCACTGCCGGACCGGTCCGATCAGGCGGCGTTCTCGCGGGCCACCGCATTATTGGAAGCCGTTGCGGGCAACCGGCACACGCCGGTGGAGGACCGCGTGTTCCTGGCCACGACGATGCCGTTCCCGAATGTTCTGGTCAAGCTGTCGGAAGACCCTGAGCCATCAGTGCGTCAGGCCGTGGCCGCCAATGAGGACGACAAGAACTGGCTGGTCGGCCGCCTCACCAAGGATCCCGTGCCCGCGGTGCGCGACCACGCGTTGCGCAACAAGCGCACCAGCTGGAAGATGCGGCTTGAAGGCGCGCAGGACCCGAATGCCGACGCAGAGACCTTGGACTATCTGGGTGTTCTCGGCACCGAGCTCGAAGAGGGGGCTCCGGCGGTGCTTGCATCGATGGTGCGGCGGGCTGTGGCGCTGAATCCGCATACCTCCGCGCAGATGCTGCAGAAGCTTGCCGACGATCCATCCCCGGAAGTCCGCCATGCCGTAGCCCAGCGTCAGTAGCCCGCAGATTCCCTCTGTTGCTGTTGTGCCGCTACCGCCTCGTTGTGTCGTTGCAGCGTGCACCAAACGTTGCCTTATACCTCACCAAACGTACGCTTACTCGCACTCAGTGTACGTTTGGTGAGATAAGTAGGTGCGAAGCCACAGTAAACGTACGCTGAGCGTCTGTGAGGCCGGCGCCGTACCCGCCGCTGTGTCCATCTCCTACCCAATTTGTTGAAAAAATACTGAATAATCAGGGAATTTCGCGTGATTGCGGCGTTGTTGCTCCTGTGTGGAGGGTATTGGGGGCGCTAAACTGTGCAGTATGAGTGAGAACACCGAGAATGAAGAGCGACTGGCTCGCCCTCTTATTCGTCTTGCCAAGTTGGTCGGCATCGGAACCAGCTATGTGGGCATGAGCCACGACTACCACGAGATTGACGATGATGTCCTGATCGAGGTGCTGTCCGCTCTGGGCATTGACGCCCGGGATGAGGATAGTCAGGAAGCGGAGATTCATCGAATCCTCAAGGAACGTCACTCCAGGTTGGTGGCACCTACGGTGCTCCACACGGCGGGCGCGGAGGATCAGGTGCTGGTCAACACCGGTATCCTCGAGACGCCGAGCGCCACCATCACACTGGAAAACGGCGAGCCCTATGAAGGCACCATTGGGGTAGGCCCGGGCGATGGTTCGCAGGCTTTTGACCTTGGCGACCGTTTCGTCTCCACTGCGGCACTCGTCATTCCTGCCAATCTGCCAGTCGGATACCATACCTTGCACGTCACTGTGGGAGACCGTACGCAGGATGCCACGCTGATCAGTGCACCCAGCAAGGTCGATCTCCTTGATTCGATGAACAACGGCAGCCTCTGGGGCTGGATGGCCCAGCTGTATTCGATTCGCTCCTCCGGTTCCTGGGGTGTGGGCGATTACGAGGATCTCAGGCAGCTGCTGATCGACGCCAAGCGAAAGACCGGAGCCGACTTCATCCTGATCAACCCGGTGCACGCGGCCGAACCGGTATCGCCGCTCACCCCTTCTCCGTACCTGCCGGTCAGCCGTCGCTTGGTGAACTTCACCTACATCCGACCGGAGGCATTGCCGGAGTATGCGTTGCTCACAGCGGACCTCAAGGCGCAGGTGGATGCCCTGCACGCCGACGTCGACCCGCTCAACGGCGACGCGCAGGTCATCGACCGCGATGCCATGTGGCGCAGCAAGATGCACGCGCTCTGGATCATCTTCAAGGCCGGGCGCACGGAAGCCCGCCAGACGGCGTTCGACGAGTTCAAAGCCGCCAGCGGCAACGATCTTGAAGCATATGCCACATGGTGCCTGTGCTATGACAAGTGGGGTGCGCCCTCATCCGATCCGAGCAGCTGGGAGCAGCTGCTGAACCGCGAATCCCCGGAGATCGCCAAGCTCAAGAGCCAGTTCCCCGACACGCTGGACTTCTATCGTTGGCTGGAATGGGTGGCCGTGGAGCAGCTTGCCGCAGCGCAGCAGGCGGCCAAGGATGCCGGCATGCAGATCGGCATCATGTCCGACATGGCGGTTGGCGTGCATCCCAACGGCGCCGATGTATGGTGGAATCCCGAACGCTTCGCCAAGGGTGCCACTGTCGGTGCTCCGCCGGACATGTTCAACCAGCAAGGTCAGGACTGGAGCCAGCCTCCGCTGAGCCCGCTCGATCTTGAGGCCACGGGATACCGGACGTACCGCAACATGGTGCATGATATGTTCGCCCGCGCCGGTGCCGTTCGCATCGACCATATCCTCGGTCTGTTCCGCCTGTGGTGGATTCCGTCGGGACATCCGGCCATGGATGGCGCATACGTGTATTACGACTCGAACATCATGCTGGGTATTCTCGCCATTGAGGCTTCGAGAGCGCATGGCGTGGTGGTCGGTGAGGATCTGGGCGTGGTGCCGGAATATGTGGCCGATTCACTGGCGAGCCACGGTATCCTCGGTTGCGCTGTCGAATGGTTCGAGCAGCGTGACGGCGTATTCCGCAAGCCTGCCGATTACCGTCCGTATGCGTTGGCTTCCGTGAACACGCACGATCTGCCGCCGGCAGCGGGATATCTGGAATTCGAACACGTGAAGATCCGCGAACGCCTTGGACTGCTGTCCGGTCCGGCGGAGGAGTTCGAGGCTTCCGCGAAGGCCGAGCAGGACGCCATGATCGCCATGCTGGTGGAGCAGGGATACCTCGATGCCGCAGCCGCCGAGGACCGTGTGGCGCACGAGTCGCAGATCGTCGATGCGCTGTATCGTGCCTTGAAGGATGCGCCCTGCAAGCTGCTTGCCGCATCCATCACCGATGCGGTAGGCGAGAAGCGTGCACAGAACCAGCCTGGCACGAACAACGAGTATCCGAACTGGCGCATTCCTCTGGCCGATGCCAAGGGCAACGTGGTGCCGCTCGAAACGGTGTTCGACACCGCTGGCGCGCAGCGTATCGCGCAGATTTTCAACTCCTGACGCCATCGGGTTCCCGGACGGGGAACAGAAGGTTCAGGCAAACGGCGTGGCCGGACGAAAGAGTCCGCCACGCCGTTTTATTATGTCAAGACCCGCGATATACTAGTGGATTGTTGTGTTTCCCTAAGGGGTCCTTCAAAGCGCTATCCCACTCGCCATCGAGGACTTTCAGGGAGCCCACGGATAATGAGGTTCAAAGCTTTGTGGATGCGGCTCTGACCAAGCCACGCCAGGCAGCCGAGACCCGGAACACAATATATAGAAAAGGTACTCCAGTGAAAACTTTCACTCCGAAACCAGCTGATCTGACCCACGACTGGTACATCGTCGACGCCACCGATGTGGTGCTTGGCCGTCTTGCCTCCCAGGTTGCAAACCTGCTGCGCGGCAAGAACAAGCCGACCTACGCTCCGCATGCGGATCTCGGCGATTTCGTCATCGTCATCAATGCTGACAAGATCGCTCTTACCGGCAACAAGATGGGCAAGGAACTCTACGTCCACTCTGGCCGTCCTGGTGGTCTGCGCCGCGACTCTTACGCTGAGCTGCTCGAGAAGAACCCCGAGCGTATCATCAAGGCCGCTGTCAAGGGCATGCTGCCGAAGAACCGTCTGGCTAAGGTGCAGCTTGATCGTCTCCGCGTCTTCCGCGGTGCCGAGCATCCGCACGCAGGCCAGCAGCCGAAGACCTTCGAGATCGCTCAGATCTCTCAGCAGGCCAAGTGAAACCTGAGAGGAGATAGATATCATGGCTGAAAACACCAACGACTCCCAGGTTGTCGAGACCGAAGAGGAGCTCACCAACTACACCACCGAGACCAACGCTGGCGCTGGCACCGGTACCTCCGCGATTGAGCCGGGCTATGGCACTGGCCGTCGCAAGGAGGCCGTCGCCCGTGTCCGTCTGATTCCGGGCTCCGGCAAGTGGACCATCAACGGCCGCACCCTGGAGGAGTATTTCCCCTCCAAGCTGCTGCAGCGTGAGGTCAACTCTCCGATCGTTCTGCTCAAGCTCGAAGGCAAGTTCGACGCTATCGTCCTCGTTGACGGCGGCGGCACCACCGGTCAGGCCGGTGCCATCCGTCTCGGCGTGGCCCGTGCGCTGAACGCCATCGACCGTGATGCCAACCGCGCCACCCTGAAGAAGGCTGGCTTCCTGACCCGCGACTCT
This sequence comes from Bifidobacterium sp. UTCIF-1, assembly GCF_006408915.1. Taxonomy (NCBI): domain Bacteria; kingdom Bacillati; phylum Actinomycetota; class Actinomycetes; order Bifidobacteriales; family Bifidobacteriaceae; genus Bifidobacterium; species Bifidobacterium sp. UTCIF-1. The sequence goes on along the minus strand of NZ_JFAG01000002.1, from coordinate 62,758 downwards.
CGCGTCGTGGAGCGCAAGAAGGCCGGTCTGCACAAGGCACGTCGCGCCCCGCAGTTCTCCAAGCGTTAATCCGCTGGCGTTCTGTGTCTTTACCGAGCACAAAGAGCCCTTCGTGGTCATCCACGAAGGGCTCTTTGGTATATCCCGGTATATGTGCTAGTGGTCTGTCTCGTAATTGGTTGAGTGGTGCTGGCCCCCTCTGACGAGGGGGCTGTCAGCGAAGCTGACTGGGGGAGAGAAAAACTGAATCCCTCAATTATTTACCAGATAGACCACTAGTACTGAGCCAGTGCGCCGACAGACTGGACCGTCCTGTCGGCACACTGCCTTATGTGTGGCCTGTGCTGTGGCCAATCCCGTTGCCGCTTCTCACACCTGTTTCATCAGCGTGATGGACATCGCCGGCATAGTCCATACATTGTGAGGATCGATCGCGCTGTTCTCACCGGGGACCTTCTCGGCAGCAGTGCTGTCGATGTCCCCGCTGTCGCTGACATTGTCCGCCCTATACAAGGTGATATTGGGGGATATACGTGGGCTTCCGTTTGCCGCCGCAGCGTTGACTGCTGCCGCATCACCGGCGATTGTGGTGCCACCGTGCGCCGCGCTGTTGTCGACGATGTCGAATCCGGCGATGCCTGCGGCATCGGCCTTGTGGGTTTGCGCCTCCTCAGCCAGACGTCTGACGATTTCATTGGCGTTCTGCACATGCTGCATCCAGACGCTGATTTCCTCGTTATCCTTTTCGGTGCCGATATGACCGCCCTGACCCGGCCACAATCCATTGACTTCGGCGGAACACCACTTGGGAATCCATGTGCTGTCGTCAGGAAGCCGGAAGTCACGGTTCTCGGCCACGCCGTTGACCACGATGCAGACGTCGACCTCGGTGTTGGACAGCAGTCGCATGGTGAAACCGCGGGTGCTCAGATCGAACCAATCGCGTTCCTTCGGGGAGGATCCGTCGGGAAGGAACCATTTGACGCGGTCGGATGGCTTGAACAGTCCGATCTGCGTCAATCGCGTGAAGAAGTCCTCATGATGGTACAGGTCAAGCGATTTGCGCAGCGAGATAAGCCTCGAGACCGTTTCCAAGCGCCGCATCTCGCGGGTCTTGTACGGGGAATACAGCCAATCCCAGTTCATCCAGGTCAGTTCGTTGTCCTGGCAGTAGGCGTTGTTGTTGCCGTTCTGCGTATTGCGGAATTCGTCGCCGGCGAGCATCATCGGCGTGCCGAGCGAAAGCAGCATGGTGCCCGTCATGTTCATGGCGGCCTGCTCCCGTGCGGCGATGATCTCCGGTTCGTCGGTCACGCCTTCCACGCCGAAGTTGGCTGAATGGTTCACTGAGGAACCGTCGTTGTTGTTTTCGCCGTTTGCTTCGTTGTGCTTGGTGCGGTACCGTGTCAGGTCTGTAAGCGTGAAGCCGTCATGGCAGGCCACGAAGTTGATGGATGCCGTGGCGCCTCGTCCCGGGTCGGTGGCGAACATATCCGCCGAGCCGCACATGCGCGTGGCCATCTCTTGCAGACTGGTCCGTCCGTATTCCATGCTGCCGTCCACATCCTCCAGCCAGAATGTGCGCGTGGTATCGCGGAACCGGTCGTTCCATTCGGCGAACGGGATGCCGAACTGCCCGGTGCGCCAGCCAAGATTGCCCAGATCCCACGGCTCCATGATGAGCTTGAGGTTGCCGAGCAGCTGATCGGACCGCAACGCGTACAGGAACGGGTGATGCGGGGTGAACTCGCCGTTGAGGCGTGCCAACGAGACGCCCAGGTCGAAACGGAAGCCGTCGATGCCTATGCGCTTGGCCCAGTACCGCAGCGAATCCACCGCAAACGTGACCACATGGGTATTGGTGAAATCGAAGGTGTTTCCGCAGCCGGTGGTGTCCTCCAGACGCCCGACATTGGACTTCTGGTGGCGGTAATACGCCAGATCATCCAATCCGCGCCAGCAGACGGTCGGACCTTCGACACCGCCCTCGCAGGTGTGGTTGTACACCACATCCATGATGACTTCGAAGCCGGCTTCGTGCAGGGCCCGGACCATGTCGATGACTTCTTGGCGCACGGCTCCCGCCCCGTGCTCTTGCGCAGCCTTGGTGGCGTACGAGGGTTCGGGGGAGAAGTAGCTCAGGGTTGAGTATCCCCAGTAGTTCTTGCGACCGTGTTCCTGAAGGAAGAGTTCGTCCTGTTTGGCTTGGATGGGCAATAGTTCTATGGTGGTGACGCCGAGGTTCTGCAGATACGCCAAGGTGACCGGATGGGCGAGCCCGGCATAGGTGCCCCGCAGTTCCTCGGGCAGCCACGGAGCGTTGGCCGTAAAGCCCTTGACGTGCATCTCGTAGATCACGGTTTTCCGCCACGGTACATGCGGATGCCCCGGATCGCCCTCATGCTTGTGGATGTCGCGGTCGTCGATGGCCACGGACACCGGTACATGGCCCAGTGAATCGATGGTGCTCATCGCTCCGTATGCCGATCCGACGACCTTGCGGTCATGCACTTCGCATTGGTAGGAGAACGCCGCCGGATCAAGCTCCATGCTGCCTTCGATGCCTTTGCCGTAAGGGTCGAGCAGGAATTTGTATGGGTTGAAACGCACGCCATGTTTGGGGTCCCATGCGCCATCCACGCGGTACCCGTATTGCATGCCGTCCCAGGCTTTGGGCAGATGTACGTACCATAGGCCGTAATTGGGGCCGTTCATGCGGAACAGTGTCTCCCGGAGATACAGGTGCTCGATGATGCGGGTGCACACCGGGAACTCATGGATCTGCTGGATGAAGGAGACGCCCGGGTCCGAGAACAGACGAATCGCATCTTGGAAGAACGCGCTGGGTTTGTCGACCGGCTCAAGCACGCACAGCCATACCTGCCCTGCGGTCTCGGAGCGGACTATGACGTCAGCGCCGCCATCATCGGTGAAGTACAGGCCGGGACGAGTGGCATAACGATGCAACGGTGGATTTCTCATACCCCCATTGTAGATGCCGTGCCTGTGAGCGCTGCTCCACTTCCTTCTCACCCGTGAGATGAAGCTTGAAGAGGCCCAGGACTTTCTCGGTGACAGAATTCAGGAGGCTTTACAGCTGTTGTCAAAGTCGCCCAATGACGGTGTCTTCTGGGATTTCAAGCTTTCGGTTCATTATACGACTCATTACACGGGTATTTGACTGTCGGCTATTGACGTTCCAGTTTGGCGTATCGCAATCGCGTAGCCTCCCCGGTGATGCCAAGCTTTCGGCCTATGGTCTCCCATGATTGTCCTCTGCGGTGCATGAGCAGAACCATGCGCGTGATGCTGTCATCGATTGCTTTCAGCTCCGTTCGACGACGATTCAGAAGCCTGCTGAGCTCAAGCTCCGGGGAGAAGTTCGGATCGTTTTCAGGATCTCCCAGTGAAGGGGAATCCTGTGCTTCGACCGCATCGGCGGCGGCGTTGCCTATTGCCCGTAATTTCGCCTGCATTTCGGGCGTATAGTCTTCAAATCTCATGTCCATCACCTTCGTGGTACTGCAGCAGCAGCCATTTCATTTCATAGGACAGCCGTGCGCGCATGGCGTGCACGATGACGTGTTCGTCCATGCCTGGAATCCATTGGCGTTCGATTACGCCAATTTCATAGAGAACCGCGCCTGAAGCTCCGGTGCCCACAAGGACATGGGTGGGAGGAATACGCCGATCGTTCACAGCGACCTCGATGCCATGTCGATAGACATGGAGAATGTCGCTGTCGGCGATCGGCGGTTCCCCGTGTTTGCTCTCACGATGTGCCGATGGAAGAATCACTGGATCTTCCCCGTCGATATACACAAATCTACTTGGCAACCCCACTTGCGTCAACTCCTTTGTTGATAACCTGCTCGGTGGTTTGAGCGTAGTGGGACCAATCAAGGCATGTCCAGCTGAACCGGCCCATGTGGTTCCAGCTTCCAGAGTTATCCACATCGATGCTTGATGGTGAGTTTTATCGAGTGCAGTGCTGTTTGGATGCAGTTCGGATGCGTATGCTTTTCAACGGGACGCAGCCAGACTGCGGCTATACCTTATGCTTTGTGCCGCTCTGTGATTAGGCCATGGCCCAGTAGCTCACAAATAACCGCTCATTTGACCTGGATGTCAGTGAGATATGCCTCCACGAATCGCAGCGCGGCGCCGATGATGTTCTGGTCTTCGGCACAATAGCTGGTGCGCAGCGTGAAATGGTCGGTGCCGAACGGGCTGCGCCCGACGATACGGCTGCGCAGGATCTCGATGTCCTCGTCGGTAAGATGTTGTGCGGCTTCGCCTCCGATGATCACGTCGCCGGCGATGATCGAACGCGCGTTCACGATGGCCTGCGCCACATAGTTGAGCCATGCGTTCATGCGTTCGCGGTGGTGGCGCTCGCCCTGTTCAAGCACGCTGAAGAAGCCGGGGATGCTTTCGTAATCCTCGGGCAGGGTCTCCAGTGAGCAGTAGGCGTCCATGCACCCGCGCTGCCCGCAATAGCATGGCCGTCCATCCGGCACCAGCGTCATATGCTCGATAGTGCCGTTGCATTGGTTGGGCCCCTGATAGAGCTTGCCATCCACGATGACCGCTCCGCCGGGGCGTCGCTCCAGATATACGCACACCGCGTCGGTGAGCGTGGGGTCGAACCAGAGTTCGGCCATGGCGGAGGCGTCCGAGTCGTGGATCATCATGCACGGGCAGTGGATGGATTGGCTGAGGGTCTCCAAAGTAAGACCGGTGTTGCCCATGATGGTGCCGAAGGTGATGGTCGTGCCGTCGGGCGAGAGAATGCCTTGGATGGCGAATGAGACGCCCAATACCGCGCCGTAACGGCGCTCCAAGTCGGCGGCGAAGGCGTTGATGATGTCGCCGATGCGCTGATAGTAGACGTTGGTGTTTCGGTACGGTGCCGATTCGATACGACTGTCGATGACCTTGCCGTACAGGTTGATGGCGCACAGGCGCAGTTCGTTGGCTCGCATCACTGCACCGATGGCGGTGCGATGGTTCGGGTCGAACTCGTACGTCTGCGCTTTTCGTCCGCCAGTGGAGTCCTGCAGATTGCCTTTGCGGATCAAGCCGTCGTTCTCCAGCGCGCGCAGGTTCTGGGTGATGGTGGGCAGACTCAGTCCCAGGTCGCGCTCCAAGTCCTGCTTGGTGGCGTTTCGATGCTCATAGAGGTATTGAGCCATGGCATTACGATTGTGCGTCTTCAACGCGGTCGCCGGCATTGCCCTCATGATTACCCCTTTGTGAGATGAGACATATAACAGTGTACTTGATAAAAGTCCGCGATGGCCGCAATCTGAGATTGATGGCATGGGAATTCCTTGTATTTCCAACTCGTCAACGAACTTTTGGAAAATTTATTTCATAAAAGCTGCTCCAAGTGGCAACTTATGGAAAAGAATCTTCTATAAGTTGGCGAGATGATGTGTGAGTAGGGTTGTGATTTTGCTAAAAAAGCAAACAAAGTACATCAAAAAAGCAAGAAAAGTGCGAAATTGTTAAGTAGATATCACAGTATTGCACAAAAATATATCATTAATAATCATGAAACGCCGTTGATTTTGTGCGTATGCAGACCATAAACGTCTTCGGTATATTGTGACTCAGGTCACAGTGACTGTGACGGTGCGCGTTAGGGTGCGTAGATGTCGATCTATGCAGGCCACTTCGGATGTATCGGCGTGGCGGCCCGGACGGTGCATGACAGAACAGAATACTTTGCCAACCAACCCCAAGAAAGATCGAGGAGGACCCAAATTGGCAGAAGCAAAGAAGGTCGAAGCCACCAAGCCGACCCCGGAAGAGAAGCAGGCCGCAGCTGAGGCTGAGGTCAATGCGCTGGTCGAAAAAGCGCAGAAGGCGTTGATTGCATTCGAGGATCTGGATCAGAAGCAGGTTGACCGCATCGTTGCCAAGGCATCCATTGCCGCACTGAACAAGCATCTGGTACTCGCCAAGATGGCCGTTGACGAGACCGGACGTGGCCTCGTGGAAGACAAGGCCACGAAGAACATCTTCGCGTGCGAGCACGTGACGAACTACCTGGCCGGTCAGAAGACCGTGGGTATCATCCGTGAAGATGACGTGATGGGTATCGACGAAGTGGCTGAGCCGGTGGGTGTGGTCGCTGGTGTGACCCCGGTCACCAACCCGACGTCCACCGCCATCTTCAAGTCCCTGATTGCTCTGAAGACCCGTTGCCCGATTGTCTTCGGTTTCCACCCGGGCGCGCAGAAGTGCTCCGTTGAGGCCGCGCGCATCGTGCGTGACGCCGCGATTGAGGCAGGCGCCCCGGCCAACTGCATCCAGTGGATCGAACACCCGTCCATCGAGGCCACCGGCGCTTTGATGAAGCACCCGGGCGTGGCCACGATCCTGGCGACCGGCGGTCCGGGCATGGTCAAGGCCGCGTACTCGTCCGGCAAGCCCGCCCTGGGCGTGGGTGCGGGCAACGCCCCGGCCTATGTGGATTCCGATGTGGACATCGTGCGCGCCGCCAACGACCTGGTGCTGTCCAAGCACTTCGACTACGGCATGATCTGCGCCACCGAGCAGGCGATCATCGCCCACAAGGACGTGTATGATGCGCTGGTCAAGGAGCTCAAGACTCGCAAGGCCTACTTCGTGAACGCAGACGAGAAGGCCAAGCTCGAGCAGTACATGTTCGGCTGCACTGCCGGTTCCGGCCAGACCCCGAAGCTCAACTCCGTGGTTCCGGGCAAGTCCCCGCAGTTCATCGCCAAGGCCGCTGGCTTCGAGATTCCGGCCGACGCCACCATCCTCGCCGCCGAATGCAAGGAGGTCTCCGACAACGAGCCGCTGACCCACGAGAAGCTCGCCCCGGTGCAGGCCGTCCTCAAGGCCGACAACAAGGAGCAGGCTTTCGAGATGTGCGAGCAGATGCTCAAGCTGGGCGCAGGCCACACCGCCGCCATCCACACCAACAACCAGGAGCTGGTGCGTGAGTACGGCGTCCGCATGCACGCATGCCGCATCATCTGGAACCAGCCGAGCTCCCTCGGCGGCATCGGCGACATCTACAACGCCATCGCCCCGTCGCTGACCTTGGGCTGTGGCTCCTACGGCGGCAACAGCGTTTCGGGCAACGTGCAGGCCGTGAACCTCGTCAACATCAAGCGCATCGCCCGGAGGAACAACAACATGCAGTGGTTCAAGATCCCGCCGAAGACCTACTTCGAGCCGAACGCCATCAAGTACCTGCGCGACATGTACGGCATCGAGAAGGCCGTCATCGTGTGCGACAAGGTCATGGAGCAGCTCGGTGTGGTCGACAAGATCATCGACCAGCTGCGCGCCCGCTCCAACAACGTGACCTTCCGCATCATCGACTACGTGGAGCCGGAGCCCTCCGTCGAGACCGTCGAGAAGGGCGCCGAGATGATGCGCGAGGAGTTCGAGCCCGACACCATCATCGCGGTCGGCGGTGGCTCCCCGATGGACGCATCCAAGATCATGTGGCTGCTGTACGAGCACCCGGAAATCGCGTTCTCCGACGTGCGCGAGAAGTTCTTCGACATCCGCAAGCGCGCGTTCAAGATCCCGCCGCTGGGCAAGAAGGCCAAGCTGGTGTGCATCCCGACCTCCTCCGGCACCGGTTCTGAGGTCACGCCGTTCGCCGTGATCACCGACCACAAGACCGGGTACAAGTACCCGATTACCGACTACGCACTGACCCCGTCCGTGGCGATCGTCGACCCGGTGCTCGCCCGCACCCAGCCGCGTAAGCTCGCCTCCGACGCCGGCTTCGACGCGCTGACCCACAGCTTCGAGGCATACGTGTCCGTGTACGCGAACGACTTCACCGACGGCATGGCACTGCACGCGGCCAAGCTCATCTGGGACAACCTGGCCGAGTCCGTCAATGGTGAGCCGGGTCTGGCCAAGACCGAGGCACAGGAGAAGATGCACAACGCGGCCACGATGGCCGGCATGGCATTCGGCTCCGCGTTCCTCGGCATGTGCCACGGAATGGCCCACACCATCGGCGCGCTCTGTCACATCGCCCACGGCCGCACGAACTCTATCCTGCTGCCGTACGTGATCCGTTACAACGGCCAGATTCCGGAGGAACCAACCTCCTGGCCGAAGTACAGCAAGTACGTGGCTCCGGAGCGCTACCGCGACATCGCCCGTAACCTCGGCATCGACACCGGCAAGACGCCGGCCGAGGCCGTCGAGAACCTGGCCAAGGCCGTTGAGGATTACCGCGACAACAAGCTCGGCATGAACAAGAGCTTCAAGGATTGCGGTGTGGACGAGGACTACTTCTGGAGCGTCCTCGACCAGATCGGCATGCGCGCCTACGAGGACCAGTGCACCCCGGCCAACCCGCGCATCCCGCTGATCAACGACATGAAGGACATCGCCATCGCGGCCTACTACGGCGTCAGCCAGGCCGAAGGCCACCAGATTCGTGTCGACCGCGAGGGCGAGGCGGCCACCGAGGAAGCCTCTGAGCGCGTCTGAGGACGGCGGCTCTGAGAGTCCGACGGAGAATCTGATAACAAAACCATAACGGCTGAGGGGAGTCGCGGCGATTGTTCCGCGGCTCCCCTCAGCCGTTGTCGTTATGGGTCATCCCATGTTGCATCCCATGGTGTAGGGATTTCCCCATGGTGTTATAACGCAAAATGGCATCATACCGCCAATTCGCATTGTTGCATCCCTACAACGTGGGATAGTCCCTACATCGTGGGGCCATCAGATATGCGGGATATACATCAGCGCATTGCCGAGGATGCAGCCGAAAGCGATAATGCTGGCGAAACACTCCGTGATGCCGACGATCACGGGCTTTATGGTTTGTGTGCGGGCGACCAATGGCAGCGCGATTGCGCGCGCGAGCAGAACCACCCCCATAATCACCAGATAGGGACTGCGATTCGCGGGGATAAGCCAAGCCAGCAGCGCGGCATGCCACAGCCAGGAGGCGACGACATACGAGCGTTTGCCGCGTTCCCGAATCATCGTCTTCACGAACAGCACCGAGCCGAACTGGGTTGCGGCGAAATAGAGCGCGAGCACCAGCCCTGGCAGCGAGACGTGCGGAATACTGGGCGAATGCGCGGAATAGTGGAATGTGATCATTGACATCAGGCTGGCGGCAACCACCGCTGCCGCATTGGCCCAAAGCGACCGTTCACGGTGAAACCATGCGCCGGCGAATGCCACAACCGCCAATACCACATACACGGGAGCCCATACGAGCACATCGACGTGCGTGATCAGGAATGGCAACCCTACGACGGCAAGCGCAATGCCGTAGCCGAGTGCCGGGGGCAGATAGCGCGATGCGCAATGGGATTTCAGCCAGCGTGCGGTCGTGAACTCCAGGCAGTAGCACAGAGCCCAACACGCCAGAACCCACCAGCCGGCTGCAGTCACAGCGAAACCTGACTGGGCGGATGATCGTGTCACTGCCGCGGCCGTGCCGCATATTGCTCCGGCGAGTGCGGGAGCCAAGGCCATGACCCATGCGCCGGGCTGGTCGGGAATCCAATCGCGCAGTGTGGTGCGGCGTCGCCGTGAAGTGCGCTCGGCCTGCATGGCGGCACTGGAATGGGATTGGGAAGCACTGTCCGAACGTTGCAGGGGGGTATTGCGAACGGAAGCCACCGATGATTGCCTGATGACGTCGTTGGACTGCGGATGTGGGGAGGAGTGCTCGCTCATATATATAAAGGTATCAATTCAACCCCGGGTGCAACAGATTCGCCGGGTGCAACAGATTCGGTTTGCTGGAATTGCTGGATTGCTGGATTGAGCGGGTTGATTGCCGGGTTACTGGGTAATCGGCGGGTTCATAGGGGTGGTCGACGGATACATACCATCATCGACTGTGCCTTGCGGATGTTGCAGCTCGCGGATGCTGTGGCTGTGCCGACCCTCATTAGGCGGAATGGCTGGCGTGCCCGTTAGGCGGAATGGCTGGCGTGCCCGTTAGGCGGAATGATCCGCGTGCGTGTCACCTTCGGCGCTGGTGATCGCCTCGCCGATATTATCTTGGCTGAAGTCGTGATTGCGGTAATTGGGGTCGTCCACAGGAAGATGCGTCACCAGCGTGTCGAACACCTGACTGTATATCTTCCCCCTGCCGAGTACCGCGTCAAGCACATGGCCGCCGAAGGTGTGGTCATCGGAGAGGAAATGCTCATGGAATCCGGCCACGGCGGCCCCGTGGAACATCATGGGGGAGAAGTAGCCCAGCATGGTGCCGGTCACATCATGTCTGAGGAAGATGGCCTGCCGGTCCGCCACCTCGAGCAGCGTAGGATACGGTGCCTGCTGTTTGATCACGGCACGAGTCTTGACGAAGCTGAACGTCCCGTGCACAATCACAGAAAAGAACGTATTGGCTCGGCCGTTGGCCTCGACGATGCGGTCATTGAGCTCTTTGAGGCCGATGTCCTCGCGCTCGCACTGGTACTGGAATGCGGCACGATGAGAATTGGCGAACGGCATGGTGAAATCGTCCGGGACCCGTTCGGCCACGCCGGTCTGGCCTATCTTGTATGCGACACCATCGAGGATGATGAGTTCGCCGTCCAGTCCTTCGCCGGTGCCGATGCCGGTGTCGCCGTGCTCGAGCAGTTCGCCAATGGTGGTGGTGCCCTCCAGCAGGCCGGGTACGAGCAACGCGAGTGTGCCGTGCTGATACAGCACGTTTGCGCCGTGATCGGTGATAGGGCGGATGTTCTTGGCCAGTGATTGTGTCACAGCACCCACGATAATTGGCCGTGTCCTGACCCACAATCCTTGTCCCGAGATCCCTGCTGTGACATCCGCCACGTCGCTTCGTTCCCGCTCGCCCTGTTTCCGTTGTGTTTTCGTATTGTCTCCGTCCACGTGGCCTCACCTGCGTAGATTGCACCTGCGTAACCTTCGCCTGTACAGTCGCTGTGTTGCCTCACCTGCGTAGGCGAGGCAACACAAGCCTTGTCTACATAGACCCGCGTCACCCTCGCCGTGTTCCAGTCATACTGCGTCGCTTTCGCACACGAATGTGGATAACTCGGCAAGCTGGAACCACATAGGTCGGTTCGGCTGGACAGCCATATCCGTCATTGCTTAGCGTCGGTGTATGAGACGGAACAAGGATCTGGATCGGCGCCTGGATGAAGCGCAACGGCAGCGACTATGCGTATGGGGTGAATCGGATACATCGCGACGAGTGCTTCTTCGCCGCGCCAAACTCGGCGATCTGCTATGCGCCTATCCGGGTTTGTATGCGCGACCAGATTATTGGGCCCAATTGGACGCTCGAAACAGGTATCTTCATGTGGTGCGCTCGTTGGCGAGATTGCATCCGCAATGGATTTTCTGTGGGATGACCGCCGCTGCCGTGTACGGCATCAATACGGCGACACGGCATATGGATTTGATTCATATTCGCACCATTGATAATCGTCATGTTCATGATTACGGCAAAGTGCGTCATCATCACATACGTGATGACCGGTTTGAGATGGTCGACGGCGTTCGTGTCACCCCTCTGCCTCGGACAGTGTTCGATTGCGCGCGAAAGCAGTCGTTCCCCGATGCGCTCGCAGTTATTGAAGCCGTGCTGCGTGAACGGGTCATGAGCAAGGATGAACTCGAGCGGTGCTTCGAGTCCTTGCCGGGGTGGAACAAGGACGTGGCACTACGTGCGTTGGCACCGGCAACGGGCGATACAGAGAATGGTGGCGAGGCCTATGCGCTGGGTGTCATGTTGGAGGAACGATTCGCGATGCCGTTGCTGCAGGAACCAATCGTCGATCCATATAATGCGTGCACTGTCTATCGTGTCGATTTTGCTTGGCGCGACGAGCATGGCGGACTCATTGTGGCTGAGCTCGATGGACGTGTGAAATATAAGGACCGGTCGATGTTCCGCAACGGGAATCTATCGGAAACGATTATTGCGGAGAAGGAACGTGAGGAACGTATCCGACTTGTGGTGAAAGGAATGGTGCGCTTTTCGTTCCGGGAAGCTCTGGAAAGGGCGCAACTGGTGCGAAAGTTGGAGTCGATTGGCGTGCCACGCAGTATGTGAGCGGGTTTGTGTAGGTGTGCCGTGCCGTGAGAGAGATTGATGAGCGGTCGGCAATTGTGCGGTGGAGGACGGGCGGATGGACTGCACGGCTGTCGGATTGCAGTTGGGACGTAGGACTGATGCAGCTGTGGGGAGGGGCTTGCCGGGCCCATCATGGCTTTTGGGTTACTGTACTGGACATGGCTGTCGCATTGTCGGATTGTTGGCTTGGCGGACATGTGGCAATTGGTCGGTTCAGCCCGGCTTCAGGTCTTGCCATGTAGATGGTCATAGGGCTTTGTTGAGCTGAGGACAGGCTGTTGGCATGGAGGAACGGCCTGGTCGTCGGGCTGATCAGAGAGTTCTGGACATATTGCGACATTTGTAATCGGCACCAACCGGCTTCGTCGGTGCTCCAATCCCATTCTGGGCATATACCCACTAGATATTCTGGGCATGACCGTGTCATTAAGCAGATTCTGGGCATATAACTACCATCTGGCGGCAAAATCAAGGTCTACAAGATACGTATATGCCCAGAACATGGTATGGGACCTTTCTTGTAGTACGTATATGCCCAGAACGTCGGTGTGTGGGCGGGATTGATAATTCGTTTGATGGGCGTTGCAGAAGCACGGTGGGGTGAAGAGGTTGATGGGTGGTGTGGCTGAAGAACGGTGAGGTGCAAGGGGATTCGAGGCCAGATGATGGTCAGGAATCCAAGGGCGACACGCCGGAATACATGAGTTCGCAATTAGTCCTACCTCGGTGCTTAGATAAACAAGTTGCCTGATTTGGGCTCGCAAATTGGAATTAAAAAAGCGAGCGCGGACTGGAGAGCACTTTCGGGTGAAACCCAGAAGCCGCGCACTGATGTCGGATGACCGCCAGAGGACGTATGTCCAAGGGAGGCCATGCGCGCCGGTGCCCTAATGAAGCAGGTTGGTAAACACTACAACGAATCGCTAGAAAGGGCGGACGGCAATGGCGGGACAGAAAATCCGCATCAGGCTTAAGTCCTATGACCATGAGGTCATCGACCAATCGGCGAAGAAAATCGTCGAAACGGTGACGAACGCGGGCGCAACGGTTGTTGGCCCGGTTCCGCTGCCGACTGAGAAGAACGTGTTTGTCGTTATTCGTTCTCCTCACAAGTACAAGGATTCTCGCGAGCACTTCGAGATGCGCACTCACAAGCGCCTCATCGACATCGTGGACCCGACCCCCAAGGCCGTGGATTCCCTGATGCACATCGATCTGCCTGCAGACGTCAACATCGAGATCAAGCTGTAAGGGAGGAGGAAGCATTATGTCTAATCGCAAGGCTCTGCTGGGCAAGAAGCTCGGCATGTCTCAGGTCTGGGACGAGAATGGCTTCTTCGTGCCCGTCACTCTCGTCGACGTGTCCACCAACGTGGTGACCGCCGTCAAGACCGAGGAGACCGACGGCTACAAGGCCGTTCAGCTCGGTTACGGTGCCATCGACCCGACCAAGGTGACCAAGCCGCTGGCAGGTCACTTCGCCAAGGCCGGTGTCACCCCGCGTCGTCACCTCGTTGAGGTGCGCACCGACGACGTCGACCAGTTCGAGGCCGGTCAGGAACTGACCGCCGAGCTGTTCGCCGAAGGTGCTGAAGTCGACGTGACCGGTACCACCAAGGGTAAGGGCTTCGCCGGCACCATCAAGCGCTGGGGCTTCAAGTCCTACCGTCGTTCCCACGGCTCTCACAAGAACGAGCGCCGTCCTGGCTCCGTGGGCGCATGCGCTACCCCGGGCCGTATCCTCAAGGGCAAGCGTATGGCTGGTCGTATGGGTCATGTGACCTCCACCACCCAGAACTTGACCGTCATCTCCTCCGATGTCGAGAACGGCATCCTCGCCATCAAGGGCGCCATCCCGGGCCCCAAGGGCGGCATCGTTCTCGTCCGTTCGGCTGTGAAGGGAGCCTGATAAACCATGGCAAACGTTACTCTGAACGTCACTGACGCCAAGGGCCAGGCTGCTGGTACCGTTGAGGCCCCTGCTGAGATCTTCGGCGTTTCCGCCGAGGACGTGCAGGCTCACGTCCCGCTGATTCACCAGGTCGTCATTGCTCAGCTCGCTGCTGCCCGTCAGGGCACCCACGCCACCAAGACCCGTGGCATGGTTTCCGGCGGCGGCAAGAAGCCGTGGAAGCAGAAGGGCACCGGTCGTGCTCGTCAGGGCTCCATCCGCGCTCCTCAGTGGTACCACGGTGGCACTGTGTTCGGTCCTCAGCCGCGTGATTACTCGCAGCGCACCCCGAAGAAGATGAAGGCCGCAGCCCTGCGCTACGTGCTTTCCGATCGCGCCAACGCCGGTCGTATCGCCGTTGTGGACTTCGGCATCACCGATACCCCGTCCACCAAGGCCGCCGTCGCCGCGCTGAGCCCGATCACCGCCGACAAGTTCACCACGGTCGTCTTCACTCGCGACAACATCAACGAGTGGCTGTCCGTGCGTAACATCCCGACCGTTCACCCGATTTTCGTCGATCAGCTCAACACGTATGACGTGGTCACCGCGCAGTACGTGGTCTTCACCAAGGAAGCCTTCGAGGCTTTCGTGGCTGCCAAGACTGAGCCGAAGGAGGCCTGATTCCGATGGTCGCTATTCACAAGCCCGCACATGACGTGATTCTGAAGCCTATCGTCTCCGAGAAGAGCTACGCCAATTCCGATCGTGGCCAGTACACCTTCGTGGTGTCCAAGGACGCAAACAAGGTCCAGATCAAGCAGGCAATTGAAGAGATCTTCAAGGTCAAGGTGACGAACGTCAACACCCTCAACCGCGCTGGCAAGAAGCAGCGCACCCGCACCGGTTTCGGCCAGCGTGTTTCCCAGAAGCGCGCCATCGTGACCGTGGCAGAGGGCCAGACGATCGACATCTTCGGCAACTGAAGGCTAGCCGAGAAAAGTTAAAGGAAGAACTATATTATGGCTATCCGCGTTTACAAGCCGACGTCCGCAGGCCGTCGTAACGCGTCCGTCTCGGATTTCTCCGAGCTGACGCGCTCCACGCCTGAGAAGTCGCTTCTTCGCAAGAAGTCCAAGACCGGCGGTCGTAACTCCTACGGCCGTATCACCTCCCGCCACCGTGGCGGCGGTCACAAGCGTCAGTACCGTCTCATCGATTTCAAGCGTTGGGACAAGGACGGCGTGCCCGCAAAGGTCGCTGAGATCGAATACGATCCGAACCGTACCGCTCGTATCGCCCTGCTGCACTTCGCAGACGGCGAGAAGCGCTACATCATTGCGCCGAAGGGCATCAAGCAGGGTGACGTCATCGAGACCGGTGCCCAGGCCGATATCAAGCCGGGCAACAACCTGCCGCTGCACAGCATCCCGACCGGTACCGTGGTCCACGCCATCGAGCTGAAGCCGCTGGGCGGCGCCAAGATCGCCCGCTCCGCCGGTGCTTCCGTCCAGCTCGTCGCAAAGGATGGCGCTTACGCCCAGCTGCGTATGCCGTCCGGCGAAATCCGCAACGTCGACGCCCGCTGCCGTGCAACCGTCGGCGAGGTCGGCAATGAGGACCACGCCAACATCCAGCTCGGCAAGGCTGGTCGTGCTCGTTGGATGGGCAAGCGCCCGATTACCCGTGGTGAGTCCATGAACCCGGTCGACCACCCGCACGGCGGTCGTACCCGCGGTGGCAAGCCGCCGGTTTCCCCGTGGGGCAAGGGCGAGGTTCGTACTCGTCGTCCGAAGAAGGCTTCGAACAAGATGATTGTTCGTCGTCGTCCGTCTGGCAAGAACCGCAAGTAAGGGAGTATCGAGAAGATGACTCGTAGCATCAAGAAGGGCCCCTTCGTCGACGCCCACTTGCAGAAGAAAGTCGACGAGCAGAACGAGAAGGGCACCAAGAACGTCATCAAGACGTGGTCCCGTCGTTCGATGATCACTCCTGATTTCATCGGACACACCTTCGCCGTTCATGACGGTCGTAAGCATGTCCCGGTGTTCGTCACCGAGGCCATGGTTGGTCACAAGCTGGGTGAGTTCGCCCCCACGAAGACCTTCAAGGGTCACGTGAAGGACGACAAGAAGGCCCGCCGCTAAGGATAAGGAATAGAACATGGAAGCTAAAGCAATCGCTCGTCACGTCCGCGTGACGCCGCGCAAGGCTCGCCGCATGGTCGACCTCATCCGCGGCAAGAAGGCGACCGAAGCCGTCACCATTTTGAAGTTCGCCCCTCAGGCTGCGGCCCTGCCGGTCCGCAAGACCCTGGAGAGCGCCATCGCCAACGCTCGTGTGAAGGCCGACAAGGCCGGCGAGCCGTTCCGCGAGAACGACCTGGTCATCAAGGAGACCTTTGTTGATGAAGGCGTGACCCTCAAGCGCTTCCGCGCTCGTGCCCAGGGCCGTGCTGCTCGCATCAACAAGCGCACCTCTCACATCACGGTCGTTGTGGCTAACAAGGAAGGAGCCCGCTAAAGATGGGTCAGAAGATCAATCCGTTTGGCTACCGTCTGGGCATCACCGAGAACCACCGCTCCAAGTGGTTCTCCGACTCCAACAAGCCCGGCGAACGCTACCGCGACTTCGTCCTCGAGGATGATCAGATCCGCAAGGAGATGAACAAGGACCTCGAGCGCGCTGGCGTGAGCAAGATCGTGATCGAGCGCACCCGTGACCGCGTCCGCGTGGACATTCACACCGCCCGTCCGGGCATCGTGATTGGCCGTCGTGGCGCCGAGGCTGAGAAGGTCCGCGCCAAGCTCGAGAAGCTGACCGGCAAGCAGGTCCAGCTCAACATCTTCGAAGTCAAGAACGCCGCGCTGGATGCCCAGCTCGTCGCTCAGGGCATCGCAGAGCAGCTGACCAACCGCGTCACCTTCCGCCGTGCCATGCGCAAGGCTCAGCAGGACGCCATCCACGCTGGTGCCAAGGGTATCCGCATCAAGCTCTCCGGCCGCCTCGGCGGTGCGGAAATGAGCCGTTCCGAGTTCTCCCGCGAGGGTCGCGTTCCGCTGCAGACCCTCCGCGCCCTCATCGATTATGGCTTCTTCGAGGCCCGCACCACCTACGGCCGTATCGGCGTGAAGGTGTGGATCTACAAGGGCGATATGACCGAATCCGAGTTCGAAGAGCAGCAGGCTCAGCAGAACAACCGTCCTGGCCGTCGTGGCGATCGTCGTCCGCGCCGTGGCAACCGTTCCGCCGCCCAGCAGCAGTCCGCAGCCCCCAAGGCTGAAGCTCCTGCCGCCGAGGCCGCTCCTGCAGCAGAAACGAAGGAGTGAGCAAGAATGCTTATCCCCAAGAGGACTAAGTACCGCAAGCAGCACCGCCCCGTGCGTTCTGGCATGTCCAAGGGTGGCAACGAGATCAACTTTGGTGACTACGGCATCCAGGCTCTCGCCCCGGCCTACGTGACCAACCGTCAGATCGAGGCTGCACGTATCGCCATGACCCGCTACATCAAGCGCGGTGGCCGTGTGTGGATCACGATCTTCCCGGATCGTCCGCTGACCAAGCACGCTCTCGGCGCCCGAATGGGTTCCGGTAAGGGTGCTCCCGAGTTCTGGATCGCCAACATCCGCCCTGGTCGCGTGATGTTCGAGATCGGTGGCGTCTCTGACGATATCGCCAAGGAGGCCCTGCGCCGCGCCATCGATAAGCTTCCGATGAAGTGCCGCATTATCGCACGTGAAGGTGGTGACATCTGATGGCTATCGGTACCGCTGATTACTCCATCAAGAATCTGAACGAGAAGACCGACGCGGAAATCGAAGGCTTCCTCAAGAAGTCCAAGGAAGAGCTGTTCAACCTGCGCTTCCAGCACGCGACCGGTCAGCTCGACAACACTGCCCGTCTCAAGGCCGTCAAGCGCGACATCGCCCGCATGTACACCGTGCTTCGCGAGCGTCAGCTTGGCATCAGCCAGGAGCCGGCCGCTACCGAATCCAAGGAGAAGTGATTATGGCTGAAGAGCGTAACTCCCGTAAGGTTCGCCGCGGCTACGTCGTGTCCGATAAGATGGACAAGACGATTACCGTCGAGCTCGAGCATCGTTCGACCCACCCGCTCTACGGCAAGGTCGTTCGTACCACCAGCAAGGTCAAGGCCCATGATGAACACAACGACGCCCACATTGGCGACCTCGTGAGTATTATGGAAACTCGGCCTTTGAGCAAGACCAAGCGCTGGCGTCTCGAATCCATTATCGAGCGCGCTAAGTAAGTAAAGTTCGGCAAGGCTCGCCATTTACCGGGGCATCATGGACTCCACGATGCCCCGGTAAATGGGGAGAACCAGCTCGGCTAAGGAGAATCAATGATTCAGCAGGAAACGCGGCTTCATGTCGCCGACAACACGGGTGCGAAGGAACTCCTCGCCATCCGAGTGCTCGGCGGATCGAAGCGACGCTATGCCGGCATCGGCGACGTGATCGTCGCCTCCGTCAAGGACGCCATTCCTGGCGGGTCGGTCAAGAAGGGCGACGTGGTCAAGGCCGTTGTCGTCCGCACTGTCAAGGAATCCCGTCGTACGGACGGTTCCTACATCAAGTTCGACGAGAACGCCGCCGTCATTCTCGGCTCCGGCCGTGAACCGAAGGGCACTCGTATCTTCGGACCGGTTGGTCGTGAACTGCGTGAGCACAAGTTCATGAAGATCGTGTCCCTCGCTCCGGAGGTGATCTGACATGGTAGCCAAGATTAAGAGCGGCGATCTGGTCAAGGTCATCCGTGGCAAGGACCGCGGCAAGGAAGGCACCGTGAAGCGTGTGCTTCCGAACGACCGACTGATCGTTGAAGGCGTTCAGATCGTCAAGAAGCATGTTCGTGCCACCCAGCAGGGCCAGCAGGCAGGCATTGTCTCCACCGAGGCTCCGATTCATCGCTCCAACGTGATGATCATCGATCCGGAGACCAAGCAGCCTACCCGCGTGGGTGTCACCATCAAGGAAGAGGCGCGTGACGGCAAGGTGAAGACCGTGCGCGTGCGCGTCGCCAAGAAGTCCGGAAAGGAGCTGGCATGACCGATACCACTGTCGAAGCGCCGGCCACCCCGCGCTTGAAGGCCAAGTACAACGAGCAGATCATCGCTGAGCTCGAGAAGGAGTTCAAGTACTCCAACCCGATGCAGGTCGCTCGTGTCCAGAAGGTCGTCGTCTCCATGGGCGTTGGTGCCGCAGCTCGTGACTCCAAGCTCATCGAAGGTGCCGTCAAGGATCTCACTGTGATCACCGGCCAGAAGCCGAAGATCACCAAGGCCAAGAAGTCCGTCGCTCAGTTCCACCTGCGCGAAGGCCAGGCCATCGGCGCGTACGTCACCCTGCGTGGCGACCGTATGTGGGAGTTCCTGGATCGTCTGCTGACCCTGGCGCTGCCTCGTATCCGCGACTTCCGCGGTATCAACGGCCACCAGTTCGATGGCCAGGGCAACTACAACTTTGGTCTCACCGAGCAGTCCATGTTCCACGAAATCGATCCGGATGCGATCGACCACGTGCGCGGCATGGATATCACTGTGGTGACCTCCACCAAGGACGACAAGGAAGCCTACGCTCTGCTGAAGCACCTTGGCTTCCCCTTCAAGGAGAACTGATATGGCAAAAACCGCTCTTAAGAACAAGGCGGCCGGCAAGCCGAAGTTCAAGGTGCGCGCTTACACGCGCTGCCAGGTCTGCGGTCGTCCCCACTCCGTCTACCGCAAGTTCGGCCTGTGCCGCATCTGCCTTCGTGAGAAGGCCCACCGCGGCGAGCTGCCCGGAGTTACGAAGTCCAGTTGGTAAACATCGACGCTGAAGGTCCGCGGCACGTTCCGCCCATGAGGGCGGAACAGCGGCGGAAACCACGGCGAGAAAGGGCATGAAGCCCAAAATGACAATGACAGATCCGATCGCAGACATGCTGACGCGTCTGCGTAACGCGAGCGCGGCCAAGCACGAAACCGTGGATATGCCGTACTCGAAGTTCAAGGCGAACATCGCCGAGATCCTGAAGCGTGAAGGCTACATCAAGGACTTCACCGCCAAGGAAGCCAAGGTCGGCCAGACTCTTGAGGTCACCCTCAAGTACGGTCCGAACGGTGAGCGTTCCATTCAGGGCATCAAGCGCATCTCCAAGCCGGGTCTTCGCCGTTACGCGAAGTCCGACTCCCTGCCGATGCCGCTCGGTGGCCTGGGCATCGCTATCATCTCAACCTCCTCGGGACTGCTGACTCAGAAGGAATGCCTCGACCGAGGCATTGGCGGCGAGATTGTCGCCTTCGTGTGGTGAGAAAGGAGAGCTGAAACATGGCATCGCATATTGGTAAGCTCCCCGTCGCCATCCCTGCTGGCGTCGAAGTCAAGATCGACGGTCAGAACTTCTCGGCTAAGGGTGCCAAGGGTTCCGACTCCTACGTGGTTCCGGAAGGCATCTCCGCTGTCGTCGAAGGCAACGAGATCATTCTCACCCCGGCCGATGACCTGCGTCCGACCCGTGCCAAGCACGGTCTGGCTCGTTCCATCATCGCCGGCATGGTCAAGGGCGTGCACGATGGCTACTCCAAGACCCTCGAGATCGTCGGCACTGGTTACCGCGCCGTCGCCAAGGGCAAGGGCATCGAGTTCTTCCTCGGCTACTCCCACACCATCACCGTCAACCCGCCCGAAGGCATCACGCTGAAGGTCACCGATCCGACCCATGTGGTCGTTGAGGGCACTGACAAGCAGGTCGTCGGCCAGGTTGCCGCCAACATCCGCAAGCTGCGCGCTCCGGAACCTTACAAGGGCAAGGGCGTCAAGTACGCCGGCGAGCACATCCTGCGCAAGGCTGGAAAGGCTGGTAAGTGATATGAGCGTTGCAATTCTCGGAAAGGGCAAGAAGGTCGCCCTCAAGCGCCGTCATGCACGCATCCGCAAGCGCATCTCCGGCACCCCCGAGCGTCCGCGCCTGGTGGTCACCCGCTCCAACCGCCACATGGTTGCCCAGGTGGTCGACGACACCAAGGGCGTGACTCTGGTGTCCGCTTCCACTCTGCAGGCCGACTTCGCCGGCTTCCAGGGCACCAAGGTTGAGGCCGCCAAGAAGGTCGGCGAGCTGATCGCCGACAAGGCAAAGGCTGCCGGCATCACCGCAGTCGTCTTCGACCGTGGTGGCAACAAGTACACTGGTCGCGTCGCAGCTGTTGCTGAAGGCGCCCGCGAGGGAGGTCTGGCACTGTGAGCGACAACGAAGCAAAGGAAACCCAAGTGGCTGAAGAAACTCAGAACACTGTGGCGACCGAATCCAACAACGAGGACCGCAAGGGTCGTCGTGGCCAGCGCGGCGAGGGCCGTCGTGGCGAGCGTCGTAACCGTCGCGAGGAAAACCGCGGCGATGATATGCTCGATCGCGTGGTGACCATCAATCGCGTCTCCAAGACCCACAAGGGTGGTCGTACCTTCAGCTTTGCCGCACTTGTGGTGGTCGGCGATGGTAACGGCACCGTGGGTGTCGGCTACGGCAAGTCCCGTGAGGTCCCGGCCGCCATCGCCAAGGGCCAGCTCGACGCCAAGAAGCACATGTTCACTGTGCCTCGCGTCCGCGGCACCATCACCCACCCGGTTCAGGGCCACGATGCCGCAGGCACCGTGCTCCTGCTCCCGGCAGCTCCGGGTACTGGCGTAATCGCCGGTGGCTCCGTGCGCGCCGTTATGGAATGCGCCGGCATCACCGACGTGCTGTCCAAGTCCATGGGCTCCGCCACCGCCGTGAACGTCGTCCGCGCCACTGTGGCTGCCCTCAAGCAGCTCGAGGAGCCGGAAGAGATCGCAGCCCGTCGTGGCCTCGCTCTGAACGAAGTCGCTCCTGACAACCTGCTGCGTGCCCGTGCCGAAGGCATCGCCGAGGCCCGCAAGGCTCGCGAAGAGGCTGCTGCCAAGGCCGCTGAAGAGAAGGATGGTGAGTGATAATCATGGCTAAGAACCTGAAGATTACCCTGCATCACGGTCTCGTGAACCGTACTCCGGCTCAGCGCGCTACCGCCAAGACCCTCGGTCTGAACAAGATCGGTAAGACCGTCGTCCGTCCGGACACCCCGGCCAACCGTGGCTTGGCTAACGCCTTGCGCCACCTGGTCACCGTCGAGGAGGTTGACTGATTATGGCAGATAACGAAATCCTGCAGATGCACGACCTGAAGCCCGCTCCGGGTGCCAACAAGGATCGTACCCGCGTTGGCCGTGGTGAAGGCTCCAAGGGTAAGACCGCTGGCCGTGGAGCCAAGGGCCAGACCAAGCGCAATCACGTGCGTCCTGGCTTCGAAGGTGGCCAGCTGCCGCTGTACATGCGCCTGCCGAAGCTTCGTGGCTTCAAGAACCCGTTCAGGGTCGAGTTCCAGGTCATCAACATCGCCCGTCTCGTGGAGATCTTCCCCGAGGGTGGCGACGTGACCGTGGCCGACCTGATCGCCAAGGGCGTTGTGCGCAGCAACGCTCCGGTCAAGGTTCTGGGCGAAGGCGAAACCACCGTTGCTTTCAACCTCAAGGGTGTGAAGGCCTCTGCTTCCGCCAAGTCCAAGATCGAAGCGGCTGGCGGCTCCATCTCCGAGGACTGATAGTTCCTCAGATGATTTGAGCGCCTCAATATGACGAACCCCCGTTCGCTTTCCGGTGGACGGGGGTTCATCATATTCCAACGTTTTCAAGCACTGCCTACGCGGGCTAACGTCCATAGATGATTCATCGTCCTCAAATATTGGACGAGTATTTGACGTCATAACCATGCTTTTCTCGAGACATAGGTGTGGCAAGTAGGCACGTTAGACTATGCTCGTTCGTTAGTTTGTGTATTTGTGCGCTCCCAAGCGTGCCATAGGGAGGAAATCCAGGTGAGGACACTAATCCAGGCCCTGAAGACCAAGGAACTCAGGAAGAAGATCCTATTCGTCCTGTTCATCATCATCATCTACCGTATCGGGTCGTTCATTCCGACCCCGGGCGTGGATTATTCGGTGGTGCAGGAGTGCGTCGGCAAGACGCAGACCGCGTCCGAGAACTTCATCGGTCTGGTGAACCTCTTCTCCGGTGGTGCCATGCTGCAGTTGTCCATCTTCGCGTTGGGCGTCATGCCGTACATCACCGCTTCCATCGTCGTGCAGCTGCTGCGTGTGGTCATCCCGCGTTTCGAGGCGTTGCACAAGGAGGGCCAGTCCGGCGAGGCCAAGCTCACCCAGTACACGCGTTACCTGACCATCGGCTTGGCCGTCCTCCAGTCCACCACCATTCTGGTCACCGCGCGCTCCGGCGCCCTGTTCAACTATGCGTGCGACCAGGTCATCCCGGACGGCTCCGTGTGGAACCTCGTCGTTATGGTGCTGATCATGACCGGCGGCACCGGTTTCATCATGTGGATGGCCGAGCTCGTGACCGACAAGGGCATCGGCCAGGGCATGTCCATCTTGATCTTCATGTCCATCTGCTCGGGCTTCCTGCCTCAATTGTGGGAGATTGGCTGGGGCACCAACGGCACCGACGGCGACTGGGCCAAGTTCGCCATCGTGGTGTCGGTGCTCGTCGTCATCCTCATCTTCGTGGACTTCGTGGAACTGTGCCAGCGTCGTGTACCCGTCCAGTACACGCGCCGCATGATCGGCCGCAAGATGTACGGCGGCTCCTCCACCTACCTGCCGCTCAAGATCAACATGTCCGGCGTGATCCCCCCGATCTTCGCGTCCTCCATCCTCGCCATCCCGACGCTGATCGCCCAGTTCGGCAAGTCCGACCAGTCGTGGGTCAAGTGGATCAACGCGAACCTGGCGAACACCACGAGCGTGTGGTACATCGCCCTGTACGCGCTGATGATTGTGTTCTTCTGCTTCTTCTACACGTCCATCACGTTCAACCCGGACGAGACCGCCGACAACATGAAGCAGTACGGCGGCTTCATCCCCGGCATCCGTGCCGGCAACGCCACCAGCCGCTACCTGACCTACGTGATGAACAGGCTCAATACGGTGGGCGCCGTCTACCTGCTGTTCGTGGCACTGATTCCGACCGTGCTGATCATGGCGCTCGGACTGAACACGCAGCTGCCGTTCGGTGGCACCACCATCCTGATTATCGCCGGCGTGGGCCTCGATACTCTGCGTCAGGCAAGGGCCCAGACCGAGCAGTTCCAGTACACCGGCTTCCTGCTCGAAAACGTGGATCACAAGGAAGGCAAGTAAGCCTCCAATGATGTCGGCACGGTTGGCATATGGCCAGTCGTGCCGATTCCGTACCAATACAACGACAAGCACTATCAACAAGGAGATAAACCATGCGTCTGCTCATCATGGGTCCTCAGGGTGTGGGCAAGGGCACTCAGGCCGCGCTGCTCGCCGAGCATTTCAACATCCCCACCATTTCCACCGGTGATATCTTCCGCTTCAACATCAAGAACAAGACGGAACTGGGCCTGGAGGCAATGAGCTACACCGACAAGGGCGAGCTTGTGCCGGACTCCCTGACCAACAAGATCGTCAAGGATCGTCTGGCCAAGGAGGATTGCGCCAACGGTTGGATCCTTGATGGCTATCCGCGAAACGCCGCTCAGGTCGAAGCCCTCGATCAGATGCTCGAAGAGCTGGGCACCCCGCTTGACCACGTGGTGGCGCTCGAAGCCGACCGTGAAGTGTTGCTGGAGCGCATGAAGAAGCGCGCCGCGGAGCAGGGACGTGCCGATGACACTCCGGAGGCCATCGCCAAGCGTCTGGAAACGTATGAGAAGGAAACCGCCCCTCTGCTTGACATCTACAAGTCTCGCGGCCTGCTGGTGCTTGAGAACGGAGTCGGCGAGATCAGTGAAATCAGCAAGCGCATCATCAACGACTTGCACTGAGTCAGCCAACGAAAAGTTGATTCGATAGCTCCAATATCACAGATCGGATCAGGTACCCCTATGCGACACGCCGGGTGTTGCGTAGGGGTACCTCTGTATACGCCCCTGTATATATTTGAATGTCGGTGTGTCTTCGGATGCACTCGTAGTAATTCGTCCAGCGATAGGAAACCTGAGGCACATGGCAAAAGACGGTGTGATTGAAGTCGAAGGTCAGGTAGTGGAGGCACTGCCGAACGCGATGTTCCGCGTTGAGCTCGAAAACAAGCACATCGTGCTCGCCACGATCTCCGGCAAGATGCGCAAGAACTATATTCGTATTCTTCCCCAGGATCGTGTGGTGCTGGAAATGAGCCCCTACGACCTGAATCGTGGACGTATTACGTACCGCTATAAGTAAAGGTACACAAGTAAAGGATAACCATGAAGGTCAGCCCTAGTGTGAAGCGAATCTGCGAAAACTGCCGCGTGATTCGTCGTCACGGCCGCGTCATGGTGATCTGCACCAACCCCCGCCACAAGCAGCGTCAGGGCTGAGAGCAGATTCTCCAGCGGCACCATAATTAAGGCACTCACTCACAGTGCTTCCCGAAAGGGAACGACACTGAACCACGGGTACGTAGGCTCGTGCCGGATTACCGGAGGAGCGGGTGCAAGACCTACGGAAACAAGAAGGAATCGCAATGGCACGTCTTGCCGGAGTCGACATCCCCAATGAGAAGCGCATCGAGATCGCCCTCACCTACATTTTCGGTGTGGGACGCACTCGTGCCAAGGAAACGCTTGCCGCGACCGGTATCAACCCGGACACCCGCGTCAAGGATCTTACCGACGAGCAGCTGATCACGCTGCGTGACTACCTCGAGGGCAACTACAAGATCGAGGGTGATTTGCGTCGTGAAATCGATGCGGACATTCGTCGCAAGATTCAGATCAACTGCTACCAAGGCCAGCGTCACCGTAAGGGACTTCCTGTGCGCGGTCAGCGCACCAAGACCAACGCCCGCACCCGTAAGGGCCCGAAGCGCACGGTCGCCGGAAAGAAGAAGGCCACCAAGTAAGAGTGGCATGATTCGAGCCACGGGATGCTCGGCATTCCATCGTTCGAATATCAACAACATAGTTCGTTATTAGGAAACGAGGGTCAATGGCAGCTCCAAAGCAAGCCGCTCGTAAGCCCGCTCGTCGCCGCGATCGCAAGTCGATTCCGGTGGGTCAGGCTCACATCAAGTCCACTTTCAACAACACGATCATCTCGATCACCGATCCGTCCGGCGCCGTGGTGTCCTGGGCCTCCGGTGGCGACGTCGGCTTCAAGGGCTCCCGCAAGTCCACGCCGTACGCTGCTGGCATGGCCGCCGAGTCCGCCGCCCGCAAGGCGATGGAGCACGGTGTCAAGAAGGTCGACGTGTTCGTCAAGGGTCCGGGTTCCGGTCGTGAAACCGCCATCCGTTCTCTGCAGTCCGCGGGTCTCGAGGTCGGTTCCATCACCGATGTCACCCCGCAAGCCCACAACGGCGTTCGTCCTCCGAAGCGTCGTCGCGTCTGAGCACTCAGCAATACGAAATCAATCCAAAACCGCCTGACCGGTGAGTGCACCACCGAGTTCAAGCTGAAAGGATAACCACAGTGCTTATTGCACAGCGTCCGACTCTGACCGAGGAATCTCTGAATTCGCAGCGCTCCCGCTTCATCATCGAGCCGCTTGAGCCTGGCTTCGGCTATACGCTCGGCAACTCGCTGCGTCGCACGCTGCTGAGCTCCATCCCTGGTGCGGCTGTGACCTCTGTGCGTATCTCCGGTGCCCTGCATGAGTTCACCACTCTGCCGGGTGTCCAGGAGGACGTGACTGAGATCTTGCTCAACATCAAGGGCATTGTGCTCACCAGCGAGTATGACGAGCCTGTGGTCATGTACCTGCGCAAGAGCGGCAAGGGTGAGGCTACCGCAGGAGACATCACTCCGCCGGCCGGCGTCACCATCGCCAACCCGGATCAGCACATCGCCACTCTCGCCGAAGATGGCGAACTCGAAATCGAGTTCACCGTCGAGCGCGGTCGTGGCTATGTTCCGGCTCAGATGAACAAGCAGGACAATGGTGAAATCGGCCGTATCCCGGTTGATTCCATCTATTCCCCGGTGCTCAAGGTGAGCTACAAGGTCGAGGCGACCCGTGTGGAACAGCGCACGGACTTCGACAAGCTCATTCTGGACGTGGAGACCAAGCCCGCCATCTCGCCGCGCGACGCGGTGGCTTCCGCTGGTTCGACCTTGGTGGAGCTCTTCGGCCTGTGCCGTGAGCTCAACACCCAGGCTGAAGGCGTTGAAGTCGGTCCGGCCCCGGTGGCCGAGGAGACCAACCCCGAGATGGCTGTCCCGATCGAGGACCTCAACCTGACGCAGCGTTCTTACAACTGCCTCAAGCGTGAGGGCATTCACACCATCGGTGAGCTTGTCTCCCACACCGAGCAGGATCTGCTCGACATCCGCAATTTCGGTATGAAGTCGATTGACGAGGTCAAGGAGAAGCTGCAGGCCCTGGGTCTTAGCCTCAAGTCCTCGCCGATGGCCTTTGATACCAATAATCTCGAAGGTGGCACGTTCTTCTCGCCTGAAGAAGAGTGATCTGCCCCTTTTGACAAACCGTCCATAATGGCAGGCGGATGTTCGGGCATATGCCCACCTGCCTGCCGTTGCGGACAATAAGGAGTAAACCCATGCCTACACCTAAGAAGGGCCCGCGTCTGGCTTCCAGCCCTGCGCACGAGCGCCTCATGCTGGCAAACATGGCGACTAGCCTGTTCCAGAACGGTCGCATCACCACCACGCTGCCGAAGGCTAAGCGCCTTCGTCCGCTGGCAGAGCGCCTGATCACCTTTGCCAAGCGCGGTGATCTGCACTCCCGTCGTCGCGTGATGCGCGTCATCCGCAACAAGTCCGTGGTGCACGTGCTGTTCACCCAGATTGCCGAGCAGATGGAGCAGCGTGAGGGTGGCTACACCCGTATCGTCAAGATCGCTCCGCGCGTTGGCGATTCCTCTGCTGCAGCCATCATCGAGCTCGTCACCGAGCCGGTTGCCAAGAAGGCTGTCGTGAAGGAAGCCGAGGCCGCCACCAAGGTCGCCGACGAGGCTCCTGCCGCAGAAGCTACCGAGGCTCCGGCTGCTGAGGCCACCGAGGCTCCGGCTGAGGAGACCGCTGCTGCTGAAGCTGAGGCTCCGGCCGAGGAAGCCGCCGCCGAGAAGGCCGAGTGAGCTGAATAGCTTTCCGCTAAGCTAGATAGAGGGTTGGAATCCAAATGGGTTCCAACCCTCTTTCCATATCTCGCATCAGGACACTTCTGGGATTATCCTGGGGCACTTCTGGCACGATTCTGGCACGATTCCCAATCTCGAGAATTTGCGTCGCTGAGATGGTGTCAGTGATGTTTTTTCTCGGGATGGTTGTTTTCTTCGAGAATTTGCGTCACTGAGAGCCTGTCAGCGACGCAAATTCTCGGTTGTCGTGATCATACGGGGCGATACGGGCCGTCGGACATCACGGCAGGGTACGCACCGCCCGGATTGCATTGGCGCGGGCAGCCAGTTGCTCATCCGGAGGGTAGGCGATGTGCTCCAGAGTCAGTCCTTGAGGCGCAATGGGCCCGCTCGAGCCCTCCCGCACAGGGTGTGCCATCTTATCGGCGAACCAATCCAATGATTTGCGGCCCGAACCGACCTTCACACAGGATCCGACCAGAGAGCGAACCATATTGCGGGCAAACGCATCGGCGACAATCGTGAACACCAGCAAACCGGATTCCAACGACGGGGTCCGGTATGACTCGCCCATATCCGAACCTGATGGAACCAGCGGAACGGCAGGAATACGCCTCCAATAGGCGTTCTTGACCTCGCGGATTGTGGTTCCGCCCGGATTGGGCGTCGCGAACGAGCCGAAATCATGCAACCCCAATGTCATCGCCGCCGCCCGGTTCATTGCATCCACATCCAAAGCCTCGTCCACGCGCAGCACGAAACCACGTGATCTCGGGTCGACTTCGGACGAGCGGTCAGCGACGCGATACACATAGGTCCGCTCCAGCGCCGAGAAGCGCGCGTCAAAACCGTCAGGCGCAACCGTCACCTGGTGAATCACGATATCCGGGGGCAGTACGGCTTTGAGCCGGCGTGCCAAAGCATCGACGGCTGGCACCTCCATATGCCCGACGCATCGCAGCAATACCGCATCGCTCACATCGAGATGCGCCACCTGATGCGAGGCGTGCACGCCGGTATCCGTGCGTCCGGCGACGGTCAATCGCAACGGATCGTCAGCGTCATCGGCAGGCACGCGAAGCACCTTGTGCAACGCGTCCTCGATGGTACCCTGCACCGTGCGCAGCCGTGGCTGCCTAGCCCATCCGAAGAAACCGCCGCCGTCGTACGCCAGATCAATGCGAAGTCGTGTCATAACCATCCATCCTAACGAGCAGCCGCGGATTCCGGTGGGCCGGTATGTTCCACGTCTACTGCACTGTGGAAGGCATGATGTCCCGGGATTACGATGATGCAGGATTCGCTGGCGACATCATTCCGAAAGGAAGCGCCGAAGCATACGTCGAAGCGGCTGTGAAGTGACCTACCCGTAACATTCGCGCGCATTTGCCGAAACGGGCCTGTCCTAGGTTAATAACCATCACACCGGGTTGCGGTGGCGGCGTCAGCGTGCGCCAAAGCCTCCGCGATACGCAGGTGGCACCGAGCGGCCGTTTACAGCAAGGAGCAGGCACGAGATGATCGAATCAGCCGCGCATAAGTTGGCGCATGAACTAGTCAATCGCCGTGAAGCCATCAACCGGGAGCTCTCCAGAAACGGCGTGCGCTTCGGCATCTACAAGAACAACGAATACCATGACCGTCTGTTCCCCTATGACCCGGTGCCGCGCATCATCGAATCCGATGAGTTCGACGAACTGGAGAAGGGGTTGAAACAGCGTGTCAATGCGCTGAACGCCTACCTCAAGGACATCTATTCGGACAAGTCGATTGTGCATGACGGCGTCATTCCGGAAGAGTATGTATACACGTCCGCCGGGTACTTCCCGCAGGTCAATGGTGTGACGCCTCCGGGCGGCATCTTCGCCCACATCGCCGGCGAGGATCTGGTACAGGGGGAGGACGGCCGCTGGTGGGTGCTCGAAGACAATCTGCGCATCCCCTCCGGCGCCAGCTATCCGTTGTTCGTGCGAGACATCGAACGTCGCATCTCCCCGCGCCTGTTCCGTGATGTGCACATCCGCGACAACCGTGAATATCCGCGTCTGCTGCGCAAGGCCATGGATTTCGTCTCCACCGAGGGCATCGCCGTGGTATTGACGCCGGGCCGTTACAATTCCGCGTTCTTCGAACACGCCTATCTGGCCGAGAAGACCGGCGCAGCGCTCGCCTTCCCGGAGGATCTCGAAGTGGTGGACAACAAGGTGTACTTCCTTGACTACGCGGGCAAACGCCATCGCGTGGGCGTGGTGTACCGCCGTCTGTCCGACGAATACCTCGATCCGTTCGCCTTCAACCCCGATTCGGTGATCGGCGTGCCGGGCATTCTGTCCGCATACCGCGACGGCAACGTGGCCATCGTCAACGCGCCGGGCAATGGCGCGGCCGACGACAAGGCCATCTACTACTTCGTGCCGCAGATGATCAAGTATTACCTCGGCGAGGAACCGATTCTGCACAATGCGCCCACGTATATGCCGATGTTCGAGGCCGATCGCAAGGAAGTCCTGAACCGCATGGGCGAACTGGTCATCAAGGATGTCGCCGAAGCCGGCGGCTATGGCGTGGTGTTCGGCTCATCGCTGGACACCGCCGCTCGCGAGGAGCTTGCCGAACGCATCAAGGAGGATCCGCGCCGGTTCATCGCCCAAGAGGTGATTCAGTTCCGCGACATTGACGTGGTCGATGCCAAGACCGGGGAGATGTCGCCGCGCAAATGCGATCTGCGCGCGTTCGTGGTGACCGGCAAGAGCACGCACGTCTGGTACTCGGGTCTGACCAGATACTCTTCGGTGCCCGGCCAGATGATCGTCAACTCCTCGCAGGGCGGCGGATTCAAGGACACGTGGGTGCTGGCGCCTGAAACCGGTGTGGAACATGAACTGGGGGCCGAGGTGCAGGTCGCCAATCTGCTCAGCCAGTCCCGCCATCACTCGCTGTCGCTGGTCACTGCATCCAAGGCCGATAACCTGTATTGGCTCGGACGCTACACCGAGCGTGCGTTCACCACGCTGAACCAGTTCTTCCCGTTCTACGACCGTGTGATGGACACGGATGTGGACGCTTTCCGTCCGTTCGCGCACGCGCTCGATCTTCCGGAGGACTTCGAGGACTTCGACGAGTTCGTCACGAGCTTCCTCTATGACGGTACGAACCCTGATTCTGTCCGTTCGGCGGTCACCGCCGCATTCAACAACGCGGTGATCCTGCGTCCGGAACTGAGCTCCCGTCTGCTGCAGTATGTGGAACTGGCCATGACCAACATCACCGATGCGGCACGCAAGGCGGCCGATGCCGACGATATCTACAATCAGCGCGATATCGCCGACGACATGCTCGCCTTCTGGGGCGGCATCGAGAACTCGCCTGTCGATCCCACGTTGAAGGCGTTCGTGTTCATCGGCAAATATCTGGAGCGCATCGATCTGTATACGCGTTTCGGGCTGTCGATGGAGCAGATGGATGCGCCGTTGCGCAAGCTTGCGTCATATTCCATGGTGCTTGACGGCATGCCGTTGCCCAGCTGCTTTGCTGATGGGCTGAGCTGGCTGGTGGGTCAGTTGCCGGCCCGCGGGTACGATCAGGTGGCGGCGCTGCTCAAGAAGTATCTGGATGATTATTCCGGCCGCATCAGCGCGTTGGCCATCAAGGACATGGGGTCGTTGAGCTCCATGAACATGGACGCCAAGCGCATCTGACGTGTTGCAATGCTAAGGTGATATCAACATACAGCCGGTAATGCGGTCTTGTTGGCCTGTCATGCGGTAGGGCGATATGACGCCTGTACCTGCGGGCGGGCCTCATGCCGTGGAACACGAAGACAATCGCAGGAGCAGTATTGAAGAAACTCGTATTCGACTATGAGATGAAGCTTTCGTTCAGTGCTCCCGTGACCGACCATCGGTTCCAGCTCCGCTGCATCCCCGCGACGGGTCCGCGTCAGCAGGTCATCGATGTGGAGGTCAAGATCCGACCTGATACCGAGCTGGGTACCACCATCGATTCCTTCGATTCCGTGGTGATGACCGGTTTCATTCCCGAACCGCATGACGTGTTCAGCTATTCGGTGACCGGCATCGCCTTCGTGGACAATGCGCACATCAAGAAGGAGATCTACAAGCCGCTCTACCGCTTCAACTCCGCATTGACCATTCCCGGACCATGCATCGAAGCGATGGTGGACCTATGCCAGAGGCGTCTTGCGAAGCTGCCGGAGCATGCCACGCCGGTCGAGCGTGCCACCGAAGTGATGGATGAGGTATACCACGCCTTCGTGTATACCCCGGGGTCCACCACGATTCGCACCACCGCCGAACAGGCGCTCGCCCAGCGCAAGGGCGTATGCCAGGATTATGCGCATGTGATGCTCTCGGTATGCCGCCACGTCGGATTGACCGCGCGATACATCGCCGGACTGCTCGGTGGGGAAGGTGCCACGCATGCCTGGGTGGAGGTGTATCAGGACGGTCGCTGGGTTGGCCTTGACCCCACGCATAACCGTCTGGTCGATGACAATTACATCACCATCGCGCACGGTCGCGATTATCGCGACTGCATGCTCGACATCGGCATCTTCTCCGGCTACAACGTCGAGCAGACCCAATGGGTCAACGCCTCCGTGCACGAGCAGCAGTCCTGATTGGCCCATCGTCTGCTGATACGGCTGTGATGCTGCACTAGCTAATGAGGCAGTGCACTGGCCTATGCGAAGGTGCGTAGGTATCGCAGCCGGTTCACTTATTCGGATTTTCGCGGTTGAGAAATTCGGATTTTGGTAGTTGTGATATTCGGATTATTGTAGTTGTATAGTTCGGATTTTCGCGGTTGAGAAATTCGGATTATTGCAGGCGAGATGGCGATGATGATGGGAGATGGATTCGATGAGTGAAGCAACGACGCATGGCATAAAGCCTGAGACCTACCGTCCTCGTATCGTGGACTCGCAGATCGCTCGGTATCTGCGCATCTTTGGTGCAGTTGAAATCGCCGGTACCAAATGGTGCGGTAAGACTTGGTCCGCCCGTGCACATGCGAGCAGCATCACGTATGTGGATCGCAATAACAATCTGACCGTTGCCAAAGCAGACCCATCGTTGATGCTGCTGGGGGACAGGCCGCATGTGATTGACGAATGGCAGTTGGCGCCCGCTATCTGGGATGAGGTGCGCCATCATGTCGATGATGAGCCAGCGAACAAAGGTCAGTGGTTGTTGACCGGGTCATCCACGCCGCTTCGCAGCGAGCTTCCGAATCACAGTGGCGCCGGAAGAATCGGACGGATTCGCATGAATCCCATGACATTGTATGAATCAGGGCTTTCCAGCGGCGAAGTCAGCCTGTCGGGGCTGTTCGGGCATAGGTTTTCTGCGGCGAGGTCCGGGTTGGATACCAAGGGGCTGATGGACGCAGTGTGCCGTGGAGGGTGGCCGGAGGCCGTGGATATGACCGTGTCTGATGCCCAAATTCTGATTAGGGAATACGTGAGACTTACCTTGGCTGAAAGTGTCCCTCGTCAAGGCAAGGACTCGGACGTGGCAAGGCGCTTGCTGGATTCGTTGGCACGTAACATCAGTCAGGCTGTCACATTCAAAACGCTTCGCAAAGATATGTACGGTGCGGAAGAGAATCTGGATGATTTCATTTCAGAACGCACAGTAGCGGAGTATGTCTCCATGTTCGAAGGCATGTTCGTCATCGATCCTGTGAAGGGTTGGGTGCCGCCCGCCCGTGATCCGAAGCGATTGCAGACCAAGGCGCGTCGATATTTCGCAGACCCTTCAATCGCTGCCGCGGCGCTGGGCATGAATCCTGATGCGCTGATTCGTGATTGGCAGACCTTCGGTTTCCTGTTCGAAAACCTCTGCATTCGCGACTTGCTCGTATATGCGCGGGCGTTGCCGGACGTCGGCATGGAGCCGGTCCGCTATTATCACGATGATTCCGGGCTTGAATGCGATGCGATCATCGAATTGGCTGATGGGCGTTGGGCGGGTATAGAGATCAAGACCAGCGAAGACAAGGTCCCCGAGGCGGCGGCGAACCTGCGCCGACTGAAGAATAAATTGCTGAGGAATCCGAGCGCCCGCACTCGTGAACCGGAATTCCTGGCAGTGCTGGTAGGCATTGGGGAGTTCGCATATCGTCGAGATGACGGCATATATGTCATTCCGGTGGGAACGTTGGGGGTGTGACGTGGGATTGGGGGAGCTGAGGAAGGTGCATAGCAGCGTGATGCGCATTGTGCTTCTCCGCAGCGCGTCCTTGACGCCTGAGTTGTCGCGAAACTCCGATTTGCCAGGTCGGCGGGATGTGGCATAATGAACAAGTTGCCTTTTGGCGACATGGATGAATGTCCGAGCGGTCTAAGGAGCACGCCTCGAAAGCGTGTGAGGTGGAAGCCTCCGCGAGTTCGAATCTCGCTTCATCCGCCCATAGGGTTCCGGGTTGTTCCGGGACCCTTTTTCTATTTCGTGGTCACGTTGGCGTTCCGTACCCTTTCTACGGCGTGTTGGTCGGAAGGACGCCAAAAGAACATCGTTGTACTCGCCGTTTTTGCGATCGGAGAGTAATCGTTGTATTATGTAAAACATCAAAGGTACAAGGTTGTATTAAATATCTGAAGTAATCAGTGATTGAAGTTGATTGGATGTGAGTTCTCCGATTTTCAAATTCGAGGTTCTGGCCGACGATATTAAGTACAACGTTGCTCTACCGAAAAGGCGGCATCGAAAAAGGAGCGATTATGCCTGAACAGTCCCCAAATGCAGCGCCTGATACGTCAAGGCTCGTTGTTGATAATGATTTCGAAGTCGCCCCGGTGAACGATCGGCTGTTCGGCTCGTTCGTTGAGCATCTGGGCCGTTGCGTGTATGACGGCATCTATGAGCCGGGGCATCCGCAGGCCGACGAAGATGGCTTCCGCAAAGATGTCATCGAGCTGGTCAGGGAGCTTGGAGCCACCACCATTCGTTACCCGGGCGGCAATTTCGTATCGGGCTATCGCTGGGAGGATGGTGTCGGTCCGAAGGAGGAACGCCCCCGTCGCCTTGATCTGGCCTGGCATTCCACCGAAACCAATCAGTTCGGCCTGCATGAAATAGCCAGGTGGTTGGACAAGGTCGGCGGCAATGAGTTGATGGAGGCCGTGAACTTGGGCACCCGAGGCCTGGAAGAGGCGCTTGACCTGTTGGAATATGCGAATATCCCGGGTGGTACCAAGCTGTCCGAAGAGCGTAGGGCCAATGGGGCCGATCAGCCGTTCGGCATCAGGATGTGGTGCCTGGGCAATGAGATGGATGGTCCATGGCAGACCGGTCACAAGTCCGCGGAGGATTATGGCACACTGGCGGCTTCGGTCGCGGCGGGCATGCGCATGATCGATCCGGATGTCGAACTGGTGGTATGCGGCTCATCCAGCCATGGAATGGACACGTTCGGGGCGTGGGAAGAGCAGGTGCTCGAAAAGACATACGAAAGCGTCGATTTTATCTCCTGCCATGCGTATTACCACCCTGAGCTGCAGCCGGATGGCACTCGTGACATGAAGAGCTTCCTCGCTTCCGGCGTGGATATGGAAGGCTTCATCAAGGATGTGGCCGCCGCCGTCGATGCCACCAAAGCAAGGCTGAAGAGCAAGCATGACGTGTTCATATCATTCGATGAATGGAACGTGTGGTACATCAACGATGAGCCGAGCAAAAATCCTGAGGGCATCGATAACTGGCCTGTCGCGCCGCGTCTGCTGGAGGATGTGTACAGTGCGGCGGACGCCGTCGTTTTCGGCGATCTGCTGATCACCCTGTTGAAGAACGCCGACCGTGTGCATGCCGCGAGCCTCGCCCAGCTGGTCAATGTGATTGCGCCCATCATGACCGAGCCTGGTGGCCCGGCTTGGCGGCAGTCCACGTTCTATCCGTTCTCGCTGACCGCGAAACTGGCCAAGAGCGGCACGGTGCTTGAGCCGAAGCTCACATCCGGGACCTATGAGACCCAGAAGTACGGTGAAGTGCCCACCGTCGATTCGGTGGCGGTACGAGGCAAGGACGGGTCGGTGAGCGTGTTCGTGGTCAATCGTTCCATGGACACGGCCAACGATTTCGAAATCAAGCTGCCGGAAGGTTTCATGTTCTCCTCTGCCAAGGCCGATACCCTGCACGAGGACGACCTTTTGGCGAAAAACACATTGGAGGACCAGAACCGTGTCGTTCTGCATTCCAATGACACCATCACCTCCGACGCCGAATCAGGCATGGTGCGTGTGACCCTGCCCCCGGTCTCCTGGACCGCCGTGCATGTGAAGTGAATTTGAAATGAAAGATGACGGGATGAAACGGGTCACAATCACAGATGTCGCCAAAGAGGCGCATGTCTCTATCAAGACGGTATCGAACGTCATCAACGATTCCGGAAGCATGCGCCCCGAAACCCGCCAACGCGTCAAGCAGGTCATTGAGCGTTTGGGGTATACCATCAATTATTCGGCCAGATCGTTGAAAACCGGCACGACGAGGATTATCGGCCTGGCGATTATGGCATTTGACCAGCCTTGGACGGCGATGTACGCAGGCGAGCTGATCAAAGCCGCACGACGGCATGGATACAGTCTCGTCATAGACACCTATGACGACGGTGGCTTATCCAGCATCATCGATGAGACCTACCGTGTCAATGCGGATGGATGGATATTCTATGCCGATCAGCCGTTGGCTGATTGCAAAGACATACTGAAACAGCGGTACCCGGTCGTCTTGACGGGGGATTCGCTGGCATACGGTCTGGTCGACAGTGTCACCATGCCCAATGTCCAACCAATCTACGACATAACGTCTACCTTGATTGCGGAGGGCGTCGGTTGTGTCGGGCTCATAGGGGCACCGGATGATTTGGTGGCAGAGCGGCGTCTCGACGATGTGAATGCTCTGCGGGAAGGAACGCGAGCGCTGCGTACACAGGGGTATTGTCGGGCGTTTACCGATGCCGGCATCGAAGTGAACGAAAACGTGGTTATCGAAGGCGGACGCTGGGACATGAATTGGGGTGCTCGCGGTGCCCGGCACCTGCTGAGTGTCCCGGCATTTCGTGACGCCCGATCTCGTGCCGTAGTGTGTCTGAATGACGCTTTGGCGCTTGGCGCGTTGCATGTGTTCAAGGAGCACGGTTGGAATGTTCCCGAGGATGTGCAGGTCAGCGGATTTGACGATATCGAGGAATCCCGCCATTGCAATCCTGCGCTTACCACGGTGAACTCCCATTTGGATCAATATGCCGATTCCGCAATCAGCATGCTGATTGAGCGCATTGAGGGTGCTGATTCTCCAGTTCGTGCGATATCGACGGATTTTGTGATAGAGCGTCGCGCATCGACGGCATTCTGAGATGTATGCCGGAACCACGTGTGTATTGTTCCGCAGGAAAGGACAGCATAATGGATACTGCGGCATCCGGCGAACATCCAGGTCGTGGCAGGCACGATGAACCCGGAGCGGCTCGAACGGATCTGCGAAGGCGCGGATATCGCGCTCAGCCGGCAGGACTGGTTGGACCTCTACCGTGCGGCGGGCAACCTCATGCCGTGATGCACGATCACAGTGGTGTGTGGCCTCGCAATAACCCGTACAGGGTAAAGGTCGAGGGAGTTGCTCAGTTCTGCCCGATTCATGCACCTTACTCGAACAGCGCGGCGTCGGTGGCGGGGTAGCCGAGCTGCATGGCGGTGTAGGCGTGCTTGGCCGCCAAGGCGGACAGGATCATTAGCGTATCGGCATCCGGCTTCGATTCGGTGTCCGCAACCGCTGCGATTTCGGTGCGGGCGCAATCCATTTCGATGGCCGCTGCAGTGGGGACGGTCAGTCCGCTGGCCTTATCTGGAATGGTCACGGGATTCGCCAGCAACGCATCGACCGCATACACCTTCTGTCTGGGGTCGGCATGCGATTGGCCTGTACTTGACGTCGATGAGGCTGATGAGGTTGATGAAGTCGATGACGCACCCTTCTCGGCCAACGACACCAATTGCTGCGACGCCGTCTTGTGCATGTCGCCGAGCCGCAAAGTCGCCCCTGCGGTTTTGCCTTGCGCTGCCAGTACCTCCATGGCGAATCCCGCACGGTCCTCGGCCACGGCCATAGCGTCCAACGCTGAGGTCTGGATATCCAGGGATGTGACGCCGTCCAATCGGGCGGCGGTTACCTCGGGAGCCGACTGGCCGAATTTCCCGGCTAACGTCGCCAAGGCCTGCTTGGTCTGGGCATTGCGCAATGTTCCTTCGGCGAATCGATCCGAGCACTGGGCCGCCACATCGATCCAGGCCAGCGGTACCGAGCGCAATGTCATGTAATACCGCAATTGCGGTGTGCCGTCAGGAAGCGCGTCGGCGGCCGTCGATGTGACAAGCGCCTGCTCGCACGGGCTCATTGTGCGTTCGGCCTCGGCCCGTCCCTCCAGCCGTGGCATCGAGCAGGCGGTCAGCGAGCACAGCAACGCCGTGGCACAGACGGCGGCGAACAATCGCGAGGCCGGACCATGATTGCCATGAGGATGTCGGCTGATAGGGGAGTGCACGCCATTGCCGGTGCTAGGAGGACGAAACTCAGTCATTGGCGAGCGTGTCTGCATGGAAAACTAGACTAATAGCAAACTGTGACCAATCAAAGGCCATGCGCCACATAACTTCATAGGAGGTACGGATCGATGGAACTGGACCTGACAGGAATGCACAAGCTCGCAGCCGAGCAAGGAATCGAACCGGAGACTCTTGATGAGGCGCTGGCTGAAGCGCTTCGCCTCGCCTACCTCAAGACCCCGCACGCGGCCAAGCATGCGCGCGTCGAATTGGACGAGCGTTCCGGCAGCTTCACGGTATGGGCCGCCGACGAGATCCCGGTGGAGCCCACCGAGGATGATCCGCATCCCGCGCCGAAGCTGGGCGAGGAATATGACGACACCCCGCATGATTTCGGTCGACTCGCTGCCGCCACGGCCCGTCAGGTCATCACGCAGCTGTTCCGCAAGGCCGAGGACGAGAAGATCTTTGGTGCCTTCTCCGGTCAGAAGGGCAAGCTGATTACCGGCATCGTCCAGCAGGATGCCTCCGATTCCTCCAATGTGCATGTGGCCATGGGCGATGTCGAGGCGCTGCTGCCTCGCCGCGAGCAGGTGCCGGGGGAACGTTACCGGCATGGCGAGCGTATCCGCGTGTATGTGGTCAACGTGGCGCGCGGCATCCGCGGCCCGGAGATCGTGGTGTCCCGCTCCCACCCGGAGCTGGTGCGCAAGTTGTTCGAGCGCGAGGTGCCGGAGCTGGTGTCCGGCGCCGTGTCCATTATGGCCATCGCGCGTGAGGCCGGCGCCCGCACGAAGATCGCCGTCAAGGCCAACACCGACGGCGTCAACCCGAAGGGCGCGTTGATCGGACCCGGCGGCTCCCGTGTGCGTGCGGTGATGGAGAACCTCGGCCCGGAGAAGATCGACATCGTGGATTACTCCGACGATCCGGCGAAGTTCGTTGCAGCGGCGCTCTCCCCGGCTGTGGCCACCGGTGTGCAGGTGATCAGCGAGAAGAACAAGACGGCCATCGCCTACATCCACGATGATCAGCTGTCTCTGGCCATCGGCAAGGAAGGCCAGAACGCGCGTCTTGCCGCCAAGCTGACCGGCTGGAAGATCGGCATCGAATCCGCTGAGGCCCATGCCAAGAAGGTGGCGGCGCAGAAGGCGGCTCAGGAGGCCGCTCAGGCTGCCGCGCCGGCTGACGACGCCCGGTGACGCCAGGAATACGCAGTAATCGAGGTAAGCGCGATTTGCGACTGCGTGATTCCCTGTATTGATTCGCGTATCGAGCGTGTCCCGGTTCACCGCATTCCGGACAGTGAAGAAGCCGCGAGCCGTACCGTCAATGGTGCGGCTCGCGGCTTTTCCATACTATCCAGCGCTATGAGTATGCTGGTGTGGCGTATGTGGGTAGTCGCAGTGTGCGTAAAATCGCCCGCACAAAAGCGAGGTAACACGAACATGGTCGAACGATGAGACAGGGTAGGCTTGCCGTCATCACCAACT
This sequence comes from Bifidobacterium sp. UTCIF-1, assembly GCF_006408915.1. Taxonomy (NCBI): domain Bacteria; kingdom Bacillati; phylum Actinomycetota; class Actinomycetes; order Bifidobacteriales; family Bifidobacteriaceae; genus Bifidobacterium; species Bifidobacterium sp. UTCIF-1. The sequence goes on along the minus strand of NZ_JFAG01000002.1, from coordinate 22,592 downwards.
GACCACGCTCTTGCACGCGTGGTCACAGAATAGGAGTAATTAGTGGGGAAACCACGCGTATATGAATTGGCCAAGGACTTGAACGTCGACAGCAAGACCGTCCTTGAGAAGCTCAAGGATATGGGAGAATTCGTCAAGTCCGCATCTTCCACCATCGAGCCGCCGGTGGCTCGTCGTCTCAAGGCGGCATTCGCCAAGGACTCGGACAAGGGCGGCGACAGGGGCGGAGCCAAGCCGTCGGCCGCAATGCCGCATAAGCCGGTCGCACCGAATATGAACCCGTCAGCTGCCGCACGTGGCGCAAAGAATGCGCAGAACGCACAGAACGCGGGTGCCACGCCGTCGCATCACGCACAGCCTGCTCAGCCTGGCCAGCCGGGTCAACAGGGGCAGTCCTCTTCGCATAACCAGCGTGTGCAGGCCACGCCGGGTGCTCGTCCTGCACGTCTGCAGGGGGGTGCTCGTCCGGCGGCACCGTCTCCGGCACGTCATGGCGGCCAGCATGAGAACCGTGAGGGAGGCCGTCCGGCACGCCCGGGACAGGGGCGTCCGAACGGCGGTCAGCCGGGGCAGCATCAGAACAACGGGCAGCGTCAGAACAATCGCAACGCTTCCGCCCGTCCGGCTCCGCATGGCAGCGCCAATGGCAACAACAATGGCGGGAATGCATCCAACGCCATCCCGCGCCCGCACGCGCAGGGTCCGCGTCCGGGGAACAACCCGTTCTCCCGCAAGCAGGGCATGCATGCGCCGACGCCGAACGATATCCCAAGGCCTCATCCGATGGCCCGTCCGACCGCTGAAGGCGGACGCAACGGTCGTCCCGGCCGTCCAGGTCAGGGACAGGGACAAGGTCGTGGGTTCCGGGGCGGTCGTCCGGGCCAGGGCGGCGCTCGTCCCGGCCAGTGGGGACACAACCGTCCGGGTCAGGGCGGCGGCACCCAGGGCGCTGCACAGTCCGGTGCACGCGGTGGATTCCGCGGTGGTGCCGGTGCCGGCAACAACTTCCAGGGCGGCGGCGCACCGAGTAACGGTCCCGCACGCGGCGGTCGTGGTGGCCGCGGCGGTGCCGCAGGCGCATTCGGACGTCAGGGCGGCAAGTCTTCGAAGGCGCGTAAGAACCGTTTGGCGAAGCGTCACGAATATGAGGAGCTGAAAGCACCGACTATCGGCGGCGTGCGCATTCCGAACGGCAACGGTCAGGTCATCCGCCTGCGTCAGGGCGCATCTTTGGCGGATCTGGCAGAGAAGATCAACGTCAACCAGGCCGCACTGGTCACCGTGCTCTTCCACCTGGGACAGATGGCTACGGCCACGCAGTCCCTGGATGAGGAGACCTTCCAGATCCTGGGTGAGGAGATCGGCTGGAACATCCAGCTCGTCTCCGCCGAAGAGGAAGACAAGGAACTGCTGCAGCAGTTCGACATCAACCTTGATGAGGAAGAGCTGCAGGACGACGAGGATCTGAAGCCCCGTCCTCCGGTCGTCACCGTTATGGGCCATGTCGATCACGGTAAGACCCGACTGCTCGACACCATCCGCAAGACCAACGTCATCGCACGTGAGGCCGGCGGCATCACCCAGCGCATCGGTGCATACCAGGTCACCGTCACGCTGGAAGGTGAGAAGCGCAAGATCACCTTCCTCGATACCCCTGGCCATGAGGCGTTCACCGCCATGCGTGCCCGCGGTGCCGAGCTCACCGACGTCGCCATCCTTGTGGTGGCCGCCGATGATGGTGTCATGCCCCAGACCGTCGAGGCCATCAACCACGCCCAGGCCGCCAAGGTGCCGATCGTCGTGGCCGTCAACAAGATCGATGTCCCCGGTGCCAACCCGGAGAAGGTCCGTGGCCAGCTCACCGAGTACGGTCTGGTCGCTGAGGAATACGGTGGCGACACGATGTTCGTCGACATCTCCGCCAAGCAGAACATCAACGTGGACAAGCTCCTCGAAGCGGTGCTGCTGACCGCGGACGCCGAGCTCGACCTGAGGGCCAATCCGAATATGGATGCCCGTGGCGCCACCATCGAAGCCCGACTCGACAAGGGTCGTGGTGCCGTGGCCACCGTGCTGGTGCAGCAGGGCACCCTGCATGTCGGCGACGCCATTGTCGCCGGAACATCATACGGCCGCGTCCGCGCCATGCTTGACGAGAACGGCCAGGCGATGAAGGAAGCCGGTCCGTCCACTCCTGTCCAGGTGCTGGGTCTGACCTCCGTGCCTACCGCAGGCGACCTGTTCCTCGTGGCCGCCGACGATCGCGCGGCCCGCCAGATTGCCGAGAAGCGTCAGGCCACCGAGCGTGCCGCCCAGCTGGCCAAGCGCCGCAAGGTCGTCTCCCTCGAGGACTTCAAGAAGAAGTTCGCCGAGTCCGAGATCGATATGCTCAACATCGTCATCAAGGGCGATTCCTCCGGCTCCGTCGAGGCGCTCGAGGACTCCCTGATGAAGATCGAGGTCTCCGACGAGGTCGGCATCCAGGTCATCCACCGCGGTGTCGGTGCCATCACGCAGAACGATGTCAATCTGGCCACGGTCGACAAGGCCGTCATCATCGGCTTCAACGTGCGTCCGAACCGTCAGGTCGCTGACCTCGCCGAACGCGAGGGCGTGGAGATCAAGTACTACTCGGTCATCTACAAGGCCATCGAGGATATCGAGGCCGCGTTGAAGGGCATGCTCAAGCCGGAATACGAAGAGGTCGTCACCTCCCACTCCGAAATCCGCGAGATCTTCCGCTCCTCCAAGTTCGGCAACATCGCCGGCGTCATGGTGCAGGACGGCGAAGTCAAGCGCGGTACGAAGTGCCGTATTCTGCGCAACGGCGTCGCCACGGTCAACGATCTCGAGATCTCCTCGCTGCGTCGTTTCAAGGACGACGTCCAGTCCGTCAAGGAAGGCTACGAGGCCGGTATCAACCTCGGTTCCTTCAACGACATCGAGATCGGCGACATCATCGAGACCTTCGAAATGCGAGAGGTCGAGCGCAAGTAGTCCACGAAGTCGATGTCCCCGGTTCCCATCGAAATGAATCGGGGCATCGCCCACCGGCCCCACGATGCACTGCGGGGCCGACTGCAGGAAATTACTGAGGGGGTCCACGGCATTCGCCGATGAGCCCCCTCAGTCGTCTACGATGATACTTTTTGGCGAGCAGCCAACAACTACAGAAGGAAATACCAATGGCAGGAACCAATCCCCGTGCTGCACGTATCGCTGCGCTGATCCAGCGCGTCGTCGCCTCCTCCATCGAGCGCGAACTGCACGACAAGCGTCTGTCCAATATCACCATCACCGAAGTCCGTGTCACCAACGATCTGCAGATTGCGAAGATCTACTGGACGCAGCTCGGGCACGAAGGCAAGGAATCCGGTGAGCGCAAGCGCGCCCAGCAGGCCCTTGATCAGGCCAAGGGCCACCTGCGTACGCTGGTGGGGCGCAAGGCCGGACTGCGCTTGACCCCTCAGCTGCAGTTCGTGTTCGACGAGGTGCCCGGTGAGGCCCACGAGATCGAAGACATCCTGATGCTGGCCAGAAAGCGCGATGAAGAACTTGCGAAGGCCCGTGCCAACGCCCAGTACGCCGGCGACGCCGACCCCTACAAGCATGACGACGAGCCGGACGAAGACGAATTCGACGATGACGACGCCGACGATTCCGGCGACGCCGATGCCGTCGATGACGAGAACCGCGACGATGTCGATAACGAGAATCACAAAGCCTGAATCCCATATGGCACAGGCTCAACCAAGCGGACTGCTCATCGTCGACAAACCTCAAGGAGTCACCAGTTTCGACGCGGTCGCTGCAGTGCGCGGCGCGCTGCATATCAAAAAGGTCGGGCACGCCGGCACGCTCGATCCGATGGCCACCGGCGCATTGGTCATCGCGTTCGGCCACGCCACACGATTGCTCAATGCCATCGTGGCGCATGACAAGACCTATGAGGCCACGATTCGGCTAGGCCTCACCACCGACACCGATGACGCCGAAGGCGCGGTGCATGTGGACGAGTCGATACACTCCCGGTGGAAGGAGCTCACCAAGCGTCATGGGGAACAGGGGTCCTGGCAGACGGGAACATTCTGGCATGACCTGCTTGCCGACACCATCGCCTCGCACTTCACCGGGAACATCGAACAGGTTCCCAACACTTTCTCCGCCATCAAGATCAACGGCCAACGCGCCTACGATCTGGCCAGGGAAGGCAAGGACGTGGAACTCAAAGCCCGTCCGGTCACCGTCAGCGAGTTCTCCGTGCTGGATGTACGCGCGGGCGTCGTGACGGGGAAGAACGCCGGCGAGCCGTTGCTGGAGAAGGATATCGCATCGTTCCCGTTCGATTCGGCTGCGGGTCCGGACCAATCCTTTTGTTCCTCTCTGAATGACCATTCCGTCACCTCTGGCGATGGCGAGTCGGATCCGCGAGGCGTTGATACTGTTATTTCAGTTGCGAGCACCGGTCTGATACCGGTTCTCGACGTGAATGTCCGCATCAGTTGCTCGTCCGGAACCTACATACGCGCCTTGGCTCGTGATCTGGGCATGACGCTGGGCGTCGGTGGTTATCTGACCCGCTTGCGGCGCACTCGCGTCGGGCGGTTCGCGCTGCCGGATGATGCCAGCGGGCTCATTGCCGCCGACGCCATGCAGCAGACATCCGCGCATACCATCACCGCCCATACGGAAGCCAAGACATTCGTCAACCGCGAAGGGGAGCGCGTCACCCGCAACACATGTGTGTTGGACACTCCGGCAGGGCTTGCCGGCGAGGAGCGTCGCGCATGGGTGCTGGGTCGCGCACTGACCATGAAACAGGCGACTCGCGGCGCCATGCCCGCTGTGGATATCACAGCCGAAGAGGCTGCGGAGCTGCGATTCGGCAGGCGTATCGAACGGGTGGTTCCCCGGGATACGCAGGTCGCTGCCATCGCTCCCGCGCCGGATGACGTATCGGATGATGCGCCAGCCGATGTGGTGGCCATTCTCGAACGTGCGAACGCGCATCAGGCCAAACCGGTCACGGTATTCCCCCTCGCGTAAAGTGGTCACGGCTGGTGTGATTCCTCTGGACACCTCTCATACAGAGTCGCCAGGCATTATGTGACCGAAAGGAATCTCCGGGTTGCGCATTGATGCAACCCAATGTGGATAAAGGAAATCCTAGGATATGGAAATCACCTACTTGACTCCCGATGAACACGGCGAAGTCGAATGGCCCTCGTTCGACAACGACAGAAAAGCCGTGGTGACGTTAGGCGCTTTCGATGGCATGCATCGTGGCCATCAGGCCGTCATCCGCCGTACGGTGGAGCTCGCGCGCCAACATGGGGCGTTCTCGGTGGTGATCCTCTTCAATCCACGTCCGGCGTTTGTGCATGGTTGGGCCGCCAAGCATGACGGCACAGAGCCTACGGCGGCGAATGTCGATGCCGAGGCGTTGACCAGCGCGCACGAACGTCTCCGCCGCATGGAGCAGCTTGGTGTCGATCACGTGCTGGTGGTGCGGTATACGTTGGCGTTCGCATCCAAGTCCTACATCTTCTTCCTCGGTCGGCTGACCGGCAAATTGGGCATGCGCACGCTGGTGCTCGGCCAGGATGCCGCCATGGGCAAAGGAAGGGAGGGCGATGTCGCGCATATCGCGAACCTCGCCGCAGCCACCGGCGTCTTCGAGCTTGATGTAGTGGATGATCGGGGTCCCGGGGAGGTGCGTATTCCGCGCGATTTCAAGCCCGAAATGCCCGAACAGTGGGGTGAGCCGCACGATCCCTTGGCCGGTGCCACCAAAGCCGAGAGGCGCGCCTGGAGCAAGAAGCATCAGGCTAGGGCGATGCGCGCATGGAGCTCCACGAATGTGCGCTATTTGCTGGCTCATGGACGCATCCAGGATGCCAACGCCATTCTGGGGGAGCCTCATGGCATCGAAGGTGTGGTGGTGCATGGCGAAGAACGCGGCCGCACCATCGGATTCCCGACCGCCAATCTCGGCACGGATGTCGAAGGCTACATTCCTGTGGACGGCGTATATGCCGGCTGGCTGGTTGATCTAGGGCCCGCATCGGCACAGGACGGGCAGGGGAGCATGTCCAGCGAGGTGCAATCTGAGTCGCAGTCCAACATGCCGGCCGGGCGGGAGGAGTCGGCTGATTGCGATGCCGCATTGCGTAAGCCGCTCCGTTGGCCGGCCGCCATCTCCATCGGCACCAAGCCCACGTTCAGCGAGAAGACCGGACTCCATGAACGTGTGGTGGAATCCTATTGCATCACCGATGATTGGCTGGAACTATACGGGCACAAGGTACGTGTGGAATTCACCGGTTTCCTGCGTCCGCAGGTCAAGTTCGACGGTCCTGACGCGCTGGTCGACGAGCTCAAGCGCAATGTCGAGGAGACCAAGCGTCTGACGGCGTGACGACAGACGCTTGGTGAGCGTCTAGTGGCGGAAGTGGGCGAAGAATTCGCGGGTTTCCGGATTGGTGGATTCGTCCATGACTTCGCGTGGCGTGCCGTTTTCCGCGATGACGCCATTGCGCAGCAGCACGATGCGATCGGCCGCCTCATGCGCGAAACTCATCTCGTGGGTCGCCATCAGAATCGTGGTCCCCTGCGACTTCAGCTCTGCGACCATGTGAAGCACTTCGCCGACCAGCATCGGATCCAATGCCGAGGTGATCTCGTCCAGCAACAGCAGTTCGGGATCGGTCATCAGCGCTCGAGCGATCGCTACGCGCTGCTGCTGGCCACCGGAAAGCTGATCGGGGTAGGCGTCCGCCTTGTTGCGCATGCCGATGCGGTCGAGCAGCTCAAGCGCCCGCGTCCGCGCGCGGTCCTTATCCCAGTGGTGTACTTTGATGGCAGCCAGCGTCACGTTCTTCAACACCGACATGTGCGGGAACAGGTTGAATTGCTGGAAGACCACGCCGATACGGGAGCGGATCTGGTCCTGATTCGCGCGCGGGTCGGTGATGTCGGTGTCACCGAGCCAGATCTGCCCGTCATCTACTTGTTCGAGCAGGTTGACGCATTTCATCAGTGTCGACTTGCCTGAGCCGGAGGGGCCGAGGAGCGCGACCACCTCATGGGGGTTGATATCGAACGAGATGCCCTTCAGCACTTGGGTGGAACCGAAGGATTTGCGTACATCGTCCAAGCGCAGCACCGGTTTGGAGGTGGTGGTGTTGGAAGTCTGCTGTGCATGGGAGTCGTTCACTGTGGTCTCCTTCTTCGTCAGTGCCTCACTCATGGTCATATTCATGTTCGTGTCGGGTTCATGCTCACGGTCGGCGGCTCATGCTCATACTGTGCCCGCGCTCAGCTCGCGCTTGCGCAGGCGTGCCGTGTACCAGTCGTTGAGCAGGATGAACGGTACGCTCAGGAGGATGAAGAGCAGGCTGGCCACTACATATGGGGTGAAATTGTATGTGCTGGCCACATCGATCTGCGCGGCGCGCACGGCATCCACGGCACCCAGCACGGAAATCAGGCCGACATCCTTCTGCATGGAGATGAAGTCGTTCATGAGCGCCGGCGCGACTTTGCGCAACGCCTGGGGAATGACCACCAATCGGGTGGTCTGCCCGGCAGTCAGACCCAGTGAACGGGCTGATGCGCGCTGTGATGGATGCACGTCGTTGAATCCGGCGCGCAGAACCTCGGAGACATACGCGCTGTAGCCCATGATCACGGCGATGGTGCCGAGAATCGAGGGGTCGATGCGCCCGAACAGACCCAGACCCGGGATGCCGAAGCCGATGAGATACAGCACCACGATGATCGGCACACCACGCATCACGGTCGTATAGATCAGCGCCAGAATCCTGACGGGGAAGAGGATGGGGGATCGACTGGTGCGAACCAGCGCGATCAGGGTGCTGAGTATCGCCACGCCGACGAGCGCGACGAGCAGAACCTTGATATTCAGCCACAGGCCTTTGAGCACGTCAGGAAATGACTGGACGAAATACTCGCCGGAGAAGAATGTCTCCTTGACCCGAGGCCAGCCGGGGGAGAGCTTCAGTCCGACGACGATGATCACCACGAACACCACCGTGCTGATCAGGCTGGTGATCACCGATTTGATCTGCTGCTGGAGCCGGTATTGACGACGGTCCAACTCGACTTGACTGGTGGCATGCGCTGCGGGCTGAGCGCTGCGGTAATCGCCTTCCGGCGCGGTGAATGATCCGGTCATAGCTGAACCTCGTTTGCTTGTCTGAAGAACCATTGTTGCCGTATTCGGGTGATGATGTGCATCATACCCATGGATACGGCTCTGATATCACCGTGTCTTCCACAATGAGGTCTTCCACAATGAGGTCTTCCACAATGAGGTCTTCCACAATGAGGAGGAACGGTGGCATCAGAGCCGTGCAATCATGGCGATAGTCGCCATCAACGATGTGCGACAGGCCGCTGTCACTTCAATTCGGTCAGGTCGGTGGTGTACTCGGCCAGCCACTTGTCCTGCAGCTGCTTCAACGTGCCATCCGAATTCAGCTCGTCCACGGCCTTGGTGGTGGCGGCGGTGAGTTTGGAATCCTTCGGCAGCACAATGCCCATGCCGTTCTTGTCTTCGGAGCCGGCGATACGGCCAAGAACGGTGGCGTCCTTCACCTGTTCGGACTGCACCATGTACACGCACTCCACAGTGCTGGTCACCAGGGCGTCGATCTGACCTGCATCAAGCGCCTGGGCCAGAGCGGCATCATCGTTGAAGGTCTGGATGTCCTCCTTGATGGACTTCTTGACGTAGTCGTAAGCCAGGGTGCCCACCATCACGCCGATGGTCGCGTCCTTGAGGTCGGCCAGCGATTTGGCGTTGGCGAACTTTCCGTCCTTCTTGACGATGACGGCCTGGCTGTCGTTGTAGTAGCTGGAGGAGAAGTCGACTGCCTTCTTGCGGGCGTCCGTGATGCCGAACTGCTGGATGTTCATATCCCAGTCCTTGGCGCCCGGGGCGATGGCGGAGTCGAAGGTGGTGCGGACCCACACCACGTCGCTCTTCTTGAAGCCGAGCTTTTCGGCCACGTCGTAAGCGACGGCGGCCTCATAGCCTTCGCCGGATTCCGGCTTGTCGTTCATGACCCACGGCTCGTACGCGGGCTCGCCGGTGGCGATGGTGAGTTTGCCGGGCGTGACGGTCTGCTGGGTGATATCGCTGGAATCCGCGGTGTCGGAGCCTGTGGATTGGTTGGAGCTGGAGCCGCAGGCGGCGGTGAAGATTAGGGCCATGGCGCTGACGGTCGCAGCTGCGACGCGGATAAGCCCCTTCGTGTTGTTGAACATGATGGTTCCTCTCTCTTGTGCCTTATTGGGATAATGATTATTGATGTGGCACTCGGCGCGCTATGGCGATACCGTGAGACCGACATCCCGCGCCTGATTCGCCTGTTTGGCGCTGTGCGCCAATTGTAGGATAGTCATATTGCCGGTGTTGCCGCTGCCGTCATATTGGGATATCGGCGTTGGTTATGGCGGGTTATCGCAACATGTATCCGGTGCGTTTGCGGTTCGTGTGCGAACCGCGTCCTTACCTATTCGAATGTGAACTCGGCCGATTGCCGCTGATTTCGACGGTTGTTGCCATGTCGCCTCCTATTCGAGGGTGAACCCCTCGAATACGAAGCCTGGACTGACCACGCAAGAGACCAGTGCATCTCCTTCGCCGGGCAGTGTGCGCTGCCACACGCCGGCTGGGACCACAGCATGGCCGATGACCGGTTTGCTGGCGCTGTGCGCGGCCTCCTCGAAATCGACTGCGCGCAGGGGTTCCTGCGTGTTGTCCTGTGCGCTGCTCTGTGTATCGACACGGGCATCACCGTAGTAGGCATCACCGTAGTAGGCATCACCGTCGTGGAACTGGTCGTGCCGTGGCGTGATTCCCGACCCCAATATGATGCGGGTGCGCTCGCTATTCGCATCGGCGGGTGCTTCTCCACTGCCTCCAAGCTCCAGAGTCACCGGAGCTGGCCCGTGCCAGAGCCACAGCTCGTCGGCATCCACCTTGTGCCAGGCGCTGGCGTCGCCTTCGGGCAGCAGAAAATAGATAAGCGAGGCGAGTGGCCGTCCGCTGGCCCTGTCCTCACATGGGCTTTGCCAATCGCGCGTATACCAGCCACCTTCAGGATGTGCTTCGAGACCAAGCCGGTCGACTATCGACCGCGCCCATGCGCTCATGTTCTCTATCGCGACACTCATGGTTGTTCTCCTCCTTACTCGTCCGACCGTTGCGGATTCACTGGGGCTTTACTGCAGGAATGCGGTGCTGCAAGCCGGAAAACTGCGGTGCGAGAGCCCGGTCACCAAGCATGGTCGTTGTAGGTCTCATGGCCTGCGATCACGGTGGCGCGATTGGTTCCCGCGCCGTGCCGTACCAGTGTCTCCAGTGTCGCTTCGATTCCTGCCGGCGATGACGTGTCCACCGGAATGTCGAAGAACGCCAGGTCGGCGAGCGCTCCCGCGTTGATCTGGCCGATGCGGTTCATGCCCACGTGCATGCCCATGGATGCGGCGCCGCCCAACGTCATCATGCGAATCAGACGATGGGTCAGGTCGTCGTTCGTGTATCCCTGTTCTCGTGCCAGGTCATAGAGCATCGACACATCATCGAGCAGGTCGAGGCTCGGCGTGCTGGAGAGCGAATCGGTGCCCACCGCCACCAGATTGCCTTCCTCGAGATATTCGCGGATGGGTGCGTCCTTGCCGGTGTTGGTGATGCGGTTCGATCGGGGGCATAAGGCCACGCCGACGCCACGCTGTCTGAGGATGCGTCGATCTTCCTTGTCCGCCCACACGCCGTGGGCGATATGCACATCAGGTCCCAAGGATCCGAGCTGGTCGACGAATTGAATGGCTGAGGCTCCCTTGCCGACCTCTTTGAGCTGTTTGTAGCTCACCCAGTCATGATCGCGCCAATCGGCGGCCGAATACGTGGTGAGCACGGGCGGATAGGTGCCCGCTTCAAGCGGGGTTTCCGCAAGATGGATGTGCAGTCGCATATTGAGTCGGCGTGCAATATCCGGCAGATCCACGAACGGTTCGGATTCCAGCGTATACGGCGCATGCGGACTGATGCCCAGATTGGGGAGGCGCTCCTGGCTCATCTTGCGTAGCTGACGGCTCAGCTCGGTGCGTCCCTTCTCGAGCCATTCATCATTATGCCAGCCCATGACCTCCCAGTAGGCTATGCCGTGCATACCTTGGGAGGCCAGGGCACCTGCGGCATCCAGATCGGTGACGATATCGGCTGCCGCAGTCGTCCCCGATTCGACCATCTGACGCGCGCCGTCTTCGGCCCATTGCTTCCATGGCCGTGTGCGTTGCGCTTCGGCGTATACCGCGTTGAAGGCCAGCTCCCAGGCGCGGAACCGGTCATAGGTGCCACGTCCTACTTCTGCCATGCCGCTGTATTGCAGATGGGTGTGTGCGTTGATCAGCCCCGGTGTCAGCACGCCATCCCAATGACGCTCGACGATGGTGGCGTTCTGCGTGATCTCCTGCTTGAGCGCTTCCAGCACCCAATGACGCTTGCCGACATGCATGACGCGGTCGCCCTGCACCGCCACCGCGCCATCGATGATGACCGGGCCGGTCACCGGGATCACCAATCGTGCCGAATATAGCGTCACATGGTCCACCAGCTCCGGGTCGGTGTCTGACCAGACATGTACTGCAGAATGGTTCATCAGGCCTCCTTGGTCGCCGGGGTATCCGCTTCGGGTTGTGTGGCAGAGTGACGCGCGTTCTCTTCGAACCTCGTCAATCGCCAGTCATAGCCATTATCGGCCACCGCGTGGCTGGCCCGATAACCGCGCGCCTTCAATGCCGCGTCGGCTATGCGACGGTCGGTCGCGGCATCAAGCCGGATCAGATGGTGGGGGAGTTCCCCGCGGTGATCGAGCAGGTAGGCCACCGCGCTGGCCTGCACGGCGAAGCTCAGATCCATGATTTCAATCGGATTGCCGCCGCCGACCGTGTAGTTCACCCCGTCACCATCCGCGAGCAGCGTCACCGTAGGCCCATCCGGAACATGCAGCTCGACGCTGTCCCGGTTCACCTCCGGCATGAAATGGGGGATCTCATCCAGCGCGATTTCATTCGCGATACCACCGATGACGGCCACGACCGCGCCTTCATGCATCAGACGCAGATGGTCGAGCGTGATCGTATGACGCACCCCGGTGGCGGAGACCACGATGTTCGCTTCGGCGAGCGCATCGTCGATGTCTTGCGCTGCGAATCCATCGAATACCGCTTGCAGGGCTGCCACTGCATCGATGTCGCATACCGTCACTGTGGCGCCGAGCGCGCGGACCCGGCGGGCGAACCCACGGCCCACAGGCCCATAGCCGATCACGGTGACCCGTGCGTTCTCGAATGCATGATCGCCGAGAATCCGCTGCATCGTGGTCACGCAGGTCTCTCCAGTGCCGTGGGCGTTATCAAAGCCGGTCTTCAGTATGCTGTCATTCACTGCGACCACGGGGTATGTAAGCGCTCCGGCGGCCTCCATGCCGGCGAAGGCGCGCACGCCGCTGGTCGTCTCCTCGGCCACGCCGATGAGATTCGCTACAAGGTCCGGACGCTCCAGCGAGGCGAGACGGGCGAAACTCGCGCCATCGTCGATGATGATATCCGGTTCGATGATGTCGAGCAGTCGCAACGCGGCGTCGTGCGCCTGTTCCGGGGTCCAATCGCGACTGGACTCCACGATGACGCCCTCTCGTCTGAGCTGTTCGGCCACACGCGGGTCGGTCGAGTCCGGTCCGCAATAGACACCGACAATCGCGCCTGCGGCTTTCAGTTTGCGCAACAGGATCGCCGTCTTCGGCTCGAGGATAAGGCATACGGCGATGCGGACGCCGGTGAAATCGGTGCCTTCCCGCTGCAGTTCTGACAACACGTTGTGCAATACAGGCATATGCGCTTCGGCATAGGCCATTGCCTCCAGGCCGGTGGCGTCGCGCATGTCGGGAATCTCGTCGATTGGCGTGTCCGCGTCAAAGCGGAATGATGTGGCAGCCATACCTGTCCTGCCGCAGGTGGTCTCGACCGCCATGCCCCATTCCTGTGCCGCGCGCCGCGAGTCTGGGGTCATCCCGGAAGGGGCGGCAACGAGGCGTGCGCCTGCCAGTGAACGGTTCGTGCGCTGTGACATGGCTTCGGCCCAGGAGGCGAAGTCGTGAGGCGATGAATGGTCTGGCGTCATCCCTGTTGCCATGCCTGTCTGTGCTTCCGTGTCCATTGCTGACCCCTTGTCGCGGATTGTCCCTGTTGTAGATTGTCCATATGCCTGCGGTGTTTGGCACCTGTGCTGTTTGGCGTCCGTCCGTCGGATGGTGAGCACCATCCTAAAGCATGTCCTTCATTCGCCCGATGCCGCCATGCTCGGCTGGTGTGCCGTGACATCGTGCCGGCCTATCGATTGGTCACTTCATGAGCGCCTCCAATGCATCCTTGAGATGAATGACCTCGATGATGTCGAGCCCCGGCACGGTAAAGCGCTTGCGCATGGACGGCACCACGGCCGCGGTGAATCCCAGTCTTGCCGCTTCGCGCAGGCGATGCTCCAAACGTGGCACTGGACGAATCTGCCCGGTGAGGGATATCTCTCCGATGGCGCATGTCGTGCGCGATATCGGCCGGTTCTTCGCGGCGCTCGCCAATGCGCCCACAATGGAGAGGTCGCAGGAGGGCTCCTTGGCGTTCCCGCCCGCAATCGTGGAAACGTACAGGTCGTTGGCGAGCAGATTGATGCCGCCGTGACGGTACAGTACGGCCGTCAACATGGCGATGCGGCTTGGATCCACGCCGTTGACCGCGCGCCGTGGTGTCGGCAGCACCGATTTCGTGACCAGCGCCTGCACCTCGATGGGCAGGCTGCGGTGCCCGTCCAGAGTGAAGGTGATGCATGTGCCGTCCACCGAACCGGTGTCGGAGTCCCGGCCTGCGCCGGTGGACAGGAACAGTCCTGTAGGATCGGTGACTTCCTCGATGCCTTCGCCGCTCATATCGAAGCAACCGACCTCGTCGGTCGGTCCGAATCGGTTCTTGATCGCTCTGAGCATGCGCAGCGCCGTCTCGCTGTCTCCCTCGAACTGGCAGACCACATCCACCAGATGTTCCAGGGTTCTGGGGCCGGCGATCGAGCCGTCCTTGGTGACATGGCCAACGAGGAACACCGGGATGTCCAGTGTTTTGGCGGTGTCGATCAATGCGCTTGCCACTTCGCGGACCTGCGTGGAACCGCCTGAGATGCCATCGACCTCCTGGGAGACGATGGTCTGCGCGGAATCCACAATCGCCAGCGCAGGCCTATGCTGTTCGATCAGGCCGAGCACTGTGGACAGGTCGGTCGTCGAAGCCAGCAGCAGATTCTGTTCGACGGCGTTGATTCGTGTGGCTCGCAGTCGAACCTGCGCCTGCGATTCCTCGCCGGAAATATACAGCACGGTGCCTGATTGCGCCTGTCCGCCATTGCTTTCCCGGGAACGGGACGCATCGGGATGCGCAACGGCGCGAGCCACATTGCCTGCGGTCTGCAGCAGCAGTGTCGACTTGCCGATGCCAGGCTCGCCTGCGATAAGCGTCACCGATCCGGGCACCACGCCGCCGCCCAGCACGCGGTCGAATTCGCTGAATCCGGTCGAAAGCCGCAACACCGTCTCCGTGCCGATCTCGGTGATGGGCCTGGCGGCTGCACGGGCGGTGCTTGGAACCGCTACAGATGGCGTGCGTGATGTACGGCCCGGTGCCGCTGTTCGCGAACCGGAGGCCGCTTTCGCTTCATGGAACTCCTCCACGGTGCCCCACTGCCCGCATTCGGGGCATTTGCCGTACCATTTCGAACCGCTCCACCCGCATTCGGAACATACGTAATGCACAATTGACTTCGCCATGGTTCCACACTAACGCCGGATTTCGGTAGCGGTAAATTTTTTCCCTGTCTGATGGTACGGAAAAGCGTCACGCGGCTGTGAGAGAATTTGGCCATGACCAACTCCGAGACTGTTTCGACGACGCAATCCCACGGCAAATTGATCGCCGTGGTGATTGCCGCCGCTGTAGTGATTATTCTGGCAGTGCTTTCCGCGTTCGTATGGCCGGGCTGGGCCATCAAGAAAGATGATGCCAGCGCTCCTCAGACGACGCAGCAGCAGGCCGCTGCGGAGGAGCCCACCAAACCGACCATCGATTCCACGGCCCTGCCGGATGACGCCAGCGAGCTGTTGAAGGCGATGCCGGACAGCGTGCTGAATTTCGCCCGCACGAAGGCCGAGGCGACGACTTCTTGGAGCAGTGCTTCTCCGCTTGAGGAATACACGGTTACCTATTCCACCGGAGACAGCGCAAAGGACGTTACTCTGGTGGTCGCCCAATGGTCCACCGCGGATAACGCCAAGACGCAGTATGACGCTCTGGCGGCGGCGCAGACCGGTGAGGAGCTCGCTTCGGGCAATGTGAAGGTCTCCGGCGACACCACCGGTTCATACACCGTCAAGGCGAATCCTTCAGATGCCAAGAAGGCCGTCGCCACGTGGCAGAACGATACGGTGGTGTTCCAGGCGAGCGGTGACAAGCAGGCGCTGGAACGGTTCTATCAGAAGTTCCCGCTGTGACGCACCTCCTGTGAATGGACATGCGATTGCGTTGACAAGGCTGCCACGATGGCGGCCTTGTTCCGTATCTGTGGATGCTTGGCATGTCCTGTGAGTTTGCGTGAACGCGGAATGAACAGGTGATGAAGCGCCGTGCGGCACACGAGTTCCCTCTGTCTTGCAACACGTGTACTATAGTGCGAGTTGCAACTTTTACGATTAATCGAAATGGAGGCTTCAGATGGGTTCTGTCATCAAGAAGCGCCGCAAGCGGATGAGCAAGAAGAAGCACCGCAAACTGCTGCGTAAGACCCGCCACCAGCGTAAGTAGTCTTACCTGCAATCAAGGCATGAAAACCCCGCAATCGCAACGAATGCGGGGTTTTTCGTATTCCTTTGCGCTTCACGGTTTTCCCTGGCATATGGACGCCGATATGCAAAGCCGCTTTCGCGGGCGCGTCTGCGCTGCGAAAGCGGCTTGTCTTGGGATGGCGATGTGGGGTGGCGCCGAATCCGGTTGGTGCAATCGGCTGATGATTACACCAACCGATCACTTAGAGGCCGGAAAGGTCACTTGTTGGCGTTGGTCAGCACACGCGGGCCGTTCGGATCGCCCACGATGACCTTGTCCACCATGTTGAGGAACAGTCCGTGCTCCACCACGCCGACCGTGGTGATGAGGTCTTCGGCCAGCTCCTGCGGATGGTCGATGCGCTCGAGATGCAGGTCGACCACGAAGTTGTTCTCGTCGGTGCGCACCTCCTTGCCGTCGGCGTCAAGACGAAGCACCGGCTTGTAGCCCTTGGCCTCGAACTTCTTGATCACGTGGCCGGCGCCGAACGGAATCACCTCGACAGGCAGCGGGAACTTGCCGATGGTGTCCACCACCTTGGACTCGTCGACGATCCATACGATCTGGTTGGAGTTGGTGGCCACGATCTTCTCCCACAGCAGGGCGGCGCCGCCACCCTTGATGCCGTTGAAGT
The DNA here is from genome assembly GCF_006408915.1 of Bifidobacterium sp. UTCIF-1. Classification (NCBI taxonomy): domain Bacteria; kingdom Bacillati; phylum Actinomycetota; class Actinomycetes; order Bifidobacteriales; family Bifidobacteriaceae; genus Bifidobacterium; species Bifidobacterium sp. UTCIF-1. The sequence continues at coordinate 6,004 of NZ_JFAG01000002.1, read as the reverse complement.
TCTTGTCCACTTCGTCGGCGCCGTCGATGGTGATGTCGATGTGATCGACGTCGTCGATGTCCACGATCTTGATGCCGTAGCTTTCGGCCTGGGCCTGGGTGCGGCGGGAGGTGGTCACGCCGGTGAACTCGAGGCCTTCCTCCTGATGGCGGCGGCCGAGTTCGTCGACCAGGAACTTCACGGTGGAGCCGGTGCCGAGACCGGCGATCATGCCGTCCTGGATGAGCTTGGCGGCCTCGATGCCAGCCGCCTTCTTCAGCGCGTCCTGCTGAGCCTTGTCCATGGGATTTCTCCTTTGTTTCCTTGGTTCAACCGTATAGGTATAACGGTGCACAGCTTGCTCTCTTATCCTAACGCGCATGAGCGAATTTGTGCCGTCGTGTCCGTTTCCATGCGTATTTGTGCGGATTGCGTGATGTGAGATAGCCCTTATCGTGCAATCCGTGATGCATATGCGCTATTGGCGGAAGAACGGCGCATTGGTGATGGTCAGCTTGCCGTCGCCGTCCACGTAGCCCTCGATGGCGATCGTGCCGGAGATCGGCATCGGTTGGCCGTTGAAATACGGGCTGGTCTTGGGGGCGGGGGAGAAGGTCAATGTTCCGGACACCGTCAGTCCGCTGGGAGTGGCGCTGCGCTGCCCTGACTGGACGGTGGATGGACGAGGCTGCGCTGGTTGCGCGGATGGTCGTGCATCTGTATCCGGTTGTGCCGCAGAGTCGAGCGAATGATCTTCGGCATGCTGGATATCGTGCGAATCGTCGGCATGCTCGCCGAAATCGAAATCGGGCACGCCTTCCGGCTCCGCCAGCATATCAGCAAGCGATTGTCCGGATGCCTTACCCATGCCGGCACGAGATTCGTGCGATTGCGGATGCGTTTCGGATGGTTCGGGCTTGCGCAACGCCGAGGCATCGGCCTTGCCGTCCAATACCAGCTGCACATCCGGTGGTACATCGGTGCCGTGCGCATATTCGGAATTCAGCAACGACTGCCACCCCTCGATCGGCAGATAGCCATCCCGTGCGCCGGAGCGGCAGTCGCCGGCATAGGTGCGGGCCAGCTCGTCCACCAATTCGTTGCCCGCGTTGCCGGCGTGGCCTTTGACCCACTTGAAGTTCACCAGCCCCGGACGCTTGGAGATCTCGGCGTCGATGGCCTTGATGAGCTCCACATTCTTCACTGGCTTCTTCTGCGAGTTCTTCCAGCCGTTGCGCTTCCACCCTTTGACCCAGGTGGTGGAGCAGTTGATGGCATATTGCGAATCGGACTCGATGAGCAGTGGTTCCTCGCCGGGGTGCGCGCGCAGCGCCTCCAGCACCGCGCACAGTTCGCCGATTTGATTGGTGCCGTTCGTGGCACCGCCCGCGTCATAGCCATGCTCATCGTGTTCATGGCCGGGTGCACCGCCCGCATTCTTGTCGTGATCGGCCCAGGCCCAGCCCATGGGGCCATTCGGATTGCCTAGTGCGGATCCGTCCGTCGATACTGTGATGGTCACGTTTCGCTCACTTTCCGGTCGGTGCGAACAGCCCCTCCGTGGGGCACGACTGCGCTCGCTCACCTTTCCTGTGGATTATCCGCTCGACTGTCCACATGACGGCGCTGCTTCGGATTATCCGGCGCATCGCCGTCCATCGGCGCGACAGTCGCTCTGCGCTCCCACCCTAACGTACGCCATGCGCAACGATTACTGTGCCGTTAGATGGTCGCTGAGTCATCGAAGTTATCCACATTTACTCTGTATAACGGAAGCTGGAACCACATACCCTGTTTTGGCTTCCCTTTTTTCGGCCGGTTCGTTACGGTGAGCCCATGAGTACCGCAATCAATGATGATGCCTATGCCGCACCTCACTATTCACTTGCTGCCGCGGAACCTCCACCGGAGGAGTCGGAAGTGACTTGCGCCCCTATGCGCGCCGCTGAGTCCGTGAGTGAGAACGGCCCAGTCCCTGCGATGGGCGAAAGCATCGCGCAGCGCAAACGCGATACTGCGCAACGCTGCACTGAAGTCGCCAAACGATTGGACCGTAGGCTGCTGTTCGGTATGACCACGTCCCTTGCGCTGCAATCCGTGCCGTTGCCGGCCGACTGCGATCTCAACCAGTTGGCATTGCATGCCGTGTGCAGCACACGGGACAAGCGCATTCGTGCTCGAAACGAAGAAGTACGCACCCATATATGGAGATACGTCACCAATGAGAACGTGGTACGGATCAATCGGCATGTCTTTGCATTGGACCTGTTCCATGTGTGGGCGCAGATGGCGGTGCATGTTCCGTTCGAATCGTTGGTTGTGCTTGGCGACGCCATCGTCACCGCCACGGCGAAGCAGTCGTCATTGGCCAACAATCGTGACATCTTGGCAGTGCATCGCGATTTCGCTGCGTGCATCAACGGACTTGTGGGATTCAAGGGCCGGTCTCGGTGTCTGCGCGCATTGGAGCTGGTCGTGCCCGGAGCGGATTCGCCGAAGGAAACCGAGGAACGAATCTCGCTGTTATCACATGGCATTCCTCAGCCTGCGGTGAACTATACGGTTCCCGATGCACTGTTCGACTCGGGTTTCCCAATGACGTTGGACATGGCCTGGCCGGAATACAAAGTCGCGGTCGAATATGATGGCGATCATCATCGTACAAGCAAGACGCAGTGGCGGCGTGATCGGGAGAAACGGGCCCGGCTGATCGGCCGGCGGTGGACCGTGTTCGTCGCCACCGCCGCGAGCCTTGCCGATGAGGATGCGCGTGCCGAGTTCGCCTTCAATGTGGCGCGCGAGCTTGCCCGTCGCGGCGCTGTATTCGAGTTTCGGGTGATCGCGATGACGATCGAGCAGCTGGCCGAGCGCCGATTGAAGGAGTCTCGCCGAAGAAGTTGAGGTCGACTCAGAGGAGTGGGGGTATTGGCGGCAAGGCGGGAAACCATGTCTGCTGACGACCTGAATTCAGTCAATGAGGTTCTCCGAAGGTGGGCGGAGATGCTTGGGATGGGGATGCGGCGCAATCTTTCCTGCATTCGCGGTGTATGGAAGCGATTCCGAGGGCAGTCAACTATTCATTGGCGCCCTGCACGTATGCCTGCCTTGTTGTGCCGTCCTGTTCTTGGGAATCTGCCTAAGAAAACGATGAATGTGCCTAGTGGTCCGTCTCGCAATTGTTTGAGTGGTGTTGGCCCCCTCTGACGAGGGGATGGCAGCGAAGCTGACTGGGGGAGAGACAGAAGCTGGTCCCCTCAATTATTAGTGAGACAGACCACTAGGTTTTGTCCCATACGGAATCACTTATAGTGTGGTGCAGCGCTGTACGATGTGGCCTGTGACTGCGGTGGGTGATGCTCGTGATGGGTGCGTGGCATATGACTGCGGTACGAAATCCTCAGAAAGCTCTTTTTAGCGTGTTGTGCACAAGAAGACGCGGTACGATGTGCGAAATCGCGTGTTTTTCGTGTATCGTACCGCAGGGTTGAGGGTGGTCGATTTTCGCTCATGCGCCAGAAACGGCTTGTTTCCGCGGTTTTTGAAACAGGCGTATTGTCTCGATACGGATTGAAAACGTTTGCTTCGGCTGTCGGGACACACTGCTGCGGTACAACAGCTCGAAAAACGTTGAATCGGCGCATCGTACCGCAAATGGCGTGTTGCGCGCGCGGCCGAGTGCGGAGAAAGGGGTGTGCGTCGCGTGCGTGGGGTGCTGTGCGTCGAGCGTTACGCGGTACGTATGGTGATGAGTTGTCGGCGGCTGTCGCCCGTCACGGTGAAATGGTCCGTGAAGGTGTTGGCGGGTTTCGGCGGAGGGACGACATCACCGATGCGTTGCGTGACGATCGGCTCAGTCAGGCCAAAACAAAAGGTTTGGCTCTGTTGAGCCAGAATCGACATGGGTTAATCAGCGAAAGTTCTGAATGGATTGATTTCCTGGGAAACCCCGCCCCACCAATTCGCCTCTTATGCCAAAGCTGGTTTAACAGAGCAAAGAGGTTTCCCGCGAGGAAGGCTTTGCTGGCACCCTCGCGAATCGCGCCGACGACGGCGCGCATGAACTCATCGACATAATGACGACTGTGATCCCTACATATGAGAAACCGCACCTCCAATCATTGAATCTGAATTACTTCAGTCCAACAATCGGGGTGCGGTTCAGGGTATCCGCAGGAAACCTTGCGGGACGAGGGGCGCGGACCGTGCATGACGCGCCATACGCGCTAGGCGCGCGTTACCATCACTCGCTCAGGGCCTTGTCGACCACGAGCTTGGCCTCGTCGAGCACCTTGTCCAGAGCCTCGGGGCTCTCGAAAGACTCGGCGTACACCTTGTAGATGTTCTCGGTGCCGGAAGGACGGGCGGCGAACCAGTTGTCCTTGGTGGTGACCTTCAGGCCGCCGATCTTGGCGTGGTTGCCCGGAGCCTCGGTCAGCTTGGCGGTGATGTCCTCGCCGGCGAGCTGGGTGGCGGTCACGTCGTCGCCGGTGAGCTTGGCGAACTTCTGCTTCTGCTCAAGGGTGGTCGGGGTGTCCACACGCTTGTACCAGGACTCGCCGAAGCGTGCCACCTGGTCCTTGTGCAGCTCGGCCGGGTTCTTGCCGGTCTTGGCGGTGATTTCCGCGGCCAGCAGGTCGGGGATCAGACCATCCTTGTCGGTGGTCCACACGCGGCCGTCCTTGCGCAGGAAGCTCATGCCGGAGCTTTCCTCGCCGCCGAACGCCACCTCGCCGGTGAACAGCGGGTCGACGAACCACTTGAAGCCGACCGGAACCTCGACCAGCTTGGCGTTGATGGAAGCGGCCACGCGGTCGATCAGGGAGGAGGAGACCAGCGTCTTGCCGATGCCGGCACCCTTCGGCCAATCCGGACGGTTGCCGCCGAACAGGTACTCAACGACCACGGCGATGTAATGGTTCGGGTTCATCACGCCCCAGTTCGGGCAGACGATGCCGTGACGGTCGGCGTCCGGGTCGGTGCCGCCGACCAGATCGTACTTGTCCCAAGCGCCGGCGTTGAGCTGGTCGACCAGGCCCTTCATCGCGTACGGGGAGGAGGGGTCCATGCGGATCTTGCCGTCGTGGTCGATGGTCATGAAGCGCCAGGTCGGGTCGACCTCAGGACGCACCACGCCGATGTTCAGGCCGTACTTCTCGTTGATGAGCGGCCAGTAGTTCACGGAGGCACCGCCCAGCGGGTCGATGCCCAGACGCACGCCGGAGTTGCGGATCACGTCGAAGTCGATGACGTTCGCCAGATCGTCGACGTAGTGCTCGCGGAAGTCGAAGCCCTCGACGTACTCGGACTTGATGGCCTCCTCGTAGGGCACGCGCTTGACCGACTTGTAATCGCCGAGCAGCTCGTTGGCGCGGGCGGCGATGGCGTTGGTGGTTTCGGCCGGGGCCGGGCCGCCGGTGACGGGGTCGTACTTGAAGCCACCGTCAGTGGGCGGGTTGTGGGACGGGGTGACGACGATGCCGTCGGCCAGGCCTTCGCCCTCGAAGCGCTGGGTGCCGTCAGCCGCGCGGTTGTGGGTCAGGATGGCCTGGGAGACCACAGGCGTGGGCACGAAGTCGTCGCGGGAGTCGATGCGCACGTGCACGCCGTTGGCGACCAGTACCTCGATGGCGGTCTTCTTCGCCGGGCCGGAGAGCGCATGAGTGTCGGAGCCGAGGTACAGCGGGCCGGTCACGCCGGCCTTCTTGCGGTATTCGGCGATGGCCTGGGAGATGGCGATGATGTGGGCCTCGTTGAACGAGGTCTTCAGGGACGATCCACGGTGGCCGGAGGTGCCGAAGATGACACGCTGCTCGGGAACGGAGGGATCGGGGACGAGGTCATAGTACTTGCCGATGACCTCATCGACGTCAATCAGATCTGCTGGGGTGGCGGGAAGACCCGCATTTGTTGCTACCATGCCTCTTATTCTGCCACGTTTTCCGCATTTTTGCGTGGATTAATGTTAAGAGTTGTCAACTTTTGTGAGAAAAAGGAAGAATCTTGCCTGCTGTTTGGCCAAAATTGG